>JBHEMV010000059.1:0-20215 GCA_046262375.1 Pyrinomonadaceae bacterium | reverse complement strand
CGCGAGAGCCGCTCTCTTTGAAATCCTTCAAGCTAACAAGTAATTAAGCAAGTCACATAGTCTCAGGATGAGGAAGGCGGGCTTGCCCCCGCTCTTCCGTCAGTTTCGCTTGTCATAGGTTCTCCAGCCCAAGTCTTTCATCGCCTTTGATAGCTTCTCTGAATCATCAGGCCACCACCAGTCTCGATCCACTGGCAACGGTTCACCGGTCCCTCTATAGAGCGCTCGAAAGCTAGACCAACGATAGTCTTGAGCTGAAGAAACCAACCCGGCTTTCACAGGGTTGGCATGTATATAGTTGATCTTCTGCCAGATCATCCAGGCACTCCATAATGGAACCGCCTTGAAACTCTCCTGCCATACCTGGTGTGAACCTTCAGAATTCACTTTGAAATTAATGCCCTGCGCAGCGAGAACGATCGCTCTGGCAGAAAGGCTTTTGAGGGCACCGGCGAATTCTCTAATCCGTCCATCTTGTGGATTAACAATCAGATGACAATGATCAGGCATTAACACGTAGGCAATTAATTTGCAGGGCCAATCCTTCAGTAACGTTCTAAAGTTGTCGATGAATGATTGGCAACATGCGTCCTCAGTGAAGACAGGAAGCCGATTTACAAAGTTTCCGGTGACAAAGTGTAGGGCGCCTGGGAGATTTTGATTGGACCATTTGACCGCCATAGAGGTAAGGAAGCAAATTCAAAGAGCGGGGGCAAGCCCGCCTTCCTCACCCTGAGACTATGTGACTTGCTTAATTTCTTTCTAAATTGAAAGTCATCGAAGAAGAAGAGTGGCAAGCCCGCCTTCCTCACCCTGAGGCTTTCCTAGTAAGAGCCTTGAGGGTGCTTGAATGGCTTTCTAACAATTAGAGCGGGGGCAAGCCGCCTTCCTCACCCTGAGACTATGTGACTTGCTTAATTTCTTTCTAAATTGAAAGCCATCGAAGAAGAGTCGGAAGCTTGCCTTCCTCACCCTTGAGGCTTTCCTAGTAAGAGCCTTGAGGGTGCTTGAATGGCTTTCTAAGAATTAGAAGCCGGCAAGCCCGCCTTCCTCACCCTGAGCTGATTTGAGTTGAAAACAGTCTTTCGGATTGAAACGCTTGGCCGGAACAACCGTCACTCGACTAAAATAACCACCAAATCTATTAATCGTGCACCCAATTGTTAATAAATGCTCCTCCCGAACGTTTTAGAGGTTGGAAACGATTTAAGGAGGACACAGTGCAGGCAGCCGCCATAAGAACTTTGAGACTACTTCCAGAACCGCCGGGAGAGCTTGAAACGCTCTTCCGAGCGCACCACGACCGCGTTTTTCGTGCCGCATATCGCATTACCGGCAGTCCGGCAGATGCAGAAGACGTGTTGCAGACTGTTTTCCTGCGGCTTGTCAAAGGCAAGGAGACTTACGACCTTTCGGAAAATCCGGAAGCTTATCTCTCACGGGCGGCCATTAATGCGTCGCTTGATCTGGTGCGCACACGCGGCCGCTTAAAATCCGTCGAGCTCAATGAAGTAGATTCCGAGGCGCTCGAAAGCAAGTTTCAAAGCCCCGAGGCTGAGCACGCTGACCGCGAATTGCAAATGTTAATTCGCCAGGCAGTGGCTGGCCTGGGAACAACGGCCGGCGAGATGTTTGTGCTGCGTTACTACGAAGGTTACAACAATCAAGAAATCGCGAGGCTGCTGGGCACTTCTCAAATGGTGGTGGGGGTCGTGTTGCACCGTGCTCGCACACGACTACGGAAAGAAATTGGGGAATATCTGGAGAAACATCATGAAAAGCACTAATAATTTTGACGCAATCCTCAACAAGGCAACGGCCGAGATCCGGAACGACCCTATCGATCCTTCGCTGGTCGATCAAGCGGCTGAGCGCGTTTGGGCGCGCCTGTCTTCTGAAGCCGCGGTTGAAACCGCTGAGCAACTTCCTGGGAAAACGCTCGCCACGGACAGGATCGGAAGTTGTGCGGATTTTCAGTCACTTATCCCCGCTTACCTGAAGGGGAATTTGTCTGAAGGTCGTTCACTGCTGCTGGTCGACCACACGCATGAGTGTATCCCCTGCCGCAAAGCAATGACGGATGCGCGCTCGCGCCAGATGGCGCCGGCAAAAAAGGCGGCCGTCGCCCACCGCTACAGCATTCAACCTGTCATTCTGCGATGGGGAATTGCTGCTGCACTGGTAATTGGTGTGGGACTTCTGGCACTTCCTTTTATTCAACGCTACGCGCCGCTGGGTGGAGATCTTGAAGCGACTGTTCAGGCAGCCGAAGGGCAGGTTTATCAAATCGCGGATACTCGTAGCACGCTCGTCACTTCTGGCGAGAAAATTGAAAAAGGCGAACGCATTCGCACGGCGAAAGACGCTCATGCCTTCATCCGCCTGGGCGATGGCTCGGTCATCGAAATGAAAGACCGGTCCGAGTTTTCACTAACTAAAAATGCACAGGGCACAACGATTCATCTGAACCGGGGGGCCATCGTCGTTGAAGCTGCGAAGCAACAAAAGCAACGTCTGTTCGTAGATACGGCCGATTCAAGGGTGTCTGTAACGGGCACGGTGTTTTCCGTCAACAGCGGTACCAAGGGCTCGCGTGTGTCCGTAATTGAGGGCGAAGTCCACATGAATCATGCCGGTAGTGATCGCGTATTACGCGGTGGAGAGCAGGCCACAACAAATTCCGCAATTGAAAAGGTTTCGGTTAAAGACGAAGTGTCGTGGAGCCGGAAGGCCGGCCAATATGCGCAAAACCTAGCCGCCTTCACTTCACTCAACAAGGAATTGAGTAAGGTTGCTCAGCCGGGCGTACGTAACTCAACCCATCTGCTCGATCTGATGCCAGAGAACACGATTGTTTACGCCGCGCTTCCCAACCTGACTTCCACCATTCTCGAGTCGCACCGGATTATGCAGGAGCGCATCAACCAGAACGCCGCACTGCGTCAATGGTGGGAGAAAAAAGAAGCTGGCCATCGAGGTCCTGACGTGGACCAGGTCATCGGAACGATTCGCGAGTTTGGCGAATATCTTGGAAATGAGATTGCGGTTTCAGTCTCGATGGACGAAAAAGGCAATCCAGTCGCCCCCCTTGTACTTGCGGAACTTAAGAACTCCGCCGGCTTCCAGCAGTTTCTCGAGCAACAGATGGGCAAGTACGTGCGTACGCCGGAAGGAAGACCACCGGTTCGCTTTGTTGAAGACCCCTTAACGGCGACGGCCACTGTCACCGAGCGTGGCAAGCAGAATCGTGAAGATATATATGTTTGGATCCGCGGCGATCTCTTTGCGGCGAGCCCCAAACTCCAGCAGCTTCAGGATCTCGCCACACTCATTCAGAAGGGCGGAACAAACAGCTTCACCGCAACTCCATTCCACAATCGCGTCGCCATGTTGTATCAGGAGGGCGCCGGTCTGGTAGTCGCCGCGAACCTCGAGCGTCTCATTGAAACGACAAAGCCGGAACGAACTAAGGGCGTAGACGCGGAACAGCGTGAAAGTGCGCTGAAACAATTGGGAATCCTGAACGTCAAGTATTTTGTGCTTGATCAGAAGAATGACGAAGGCAAAACCCACACTCAGGCGACTCTTTCATTCAGCGAGGCTCAACGCGGGATTCCATCCTGGCTCGCGGCGCCTGGTCCGATGGGCTCGCTCGAATACATTTCTCCGGACGCGAATGTCGTCGCCAGTTTCGTTGTTAGAGACCCGGTCAAGTTAGTTGACGATTTACTGGGAGTAATTGAGACCGTCTCGCCCGACCTGCGAAAGAACCTCGACAAGCAGCAAGCAGATCATGGCCTTGACATTCGCAGGGACATAGCCGCGCCGCTGGGTGGAGAGTTTGCCTTTGCGATTGATGGTCCAATACTGCCGACGCCTTCATGGAAGATGGTGTTCGAAGTAAACGACCCTGAGCATCTCCAGCAAACTCTGGAGCGCATTGTCAGTGAAACTAATAAAGAGGCGGCGAAGTTTGGCAAGACAGGTTTGGTTTGGGATCGTGCAGACATTGGTGGCCGTACTTACTACTCGCTCAAGTCTGCTGATTTCGGCGTTGAGGTGAGCTATACCTACGTGAATGGATATGTAGTTATGGGTCCCAGCCGTGCAATGGTTGAGCGGTCAGTCCGATCTCAAGAGGCAGGCTACACGCTCTTGCGTTCGTCCCGTTTCACTGCAGGTTTGCCAGCAGACGGCAACGCCAACTTTTCAGCGCTCTTCTATCACAACCTGGCACCCCTGGTTCAGCCCTTTGCGGAACGCATAGCCAACTCCGCTGGTAATCTGTCCCCGGAACATCAACAGGCGATCAGGTCCATGGCTGCCGATATGCCACCCACGCTTGCTTATGCCTACGCGCAAGGCGACAGCATTACTTTCGCAGCCAATACGGAGGGCGGTCCATTTGGATTGAGTCCGGCAACTCTGATGGGAGTGCCAAACTCGCTCGAAATTCAGCACATCCTTCAGCAGGGGATGAAAAAGTAGGACAGGCATTCCTGCCTGTTCTGGTTAGACCTGTCCTACATAGAAAGGAATTGAACATGTTCAATCTTCTCAAGAAGTCCCAGGCGTCGCTAACAGTGGGCATCATGCTTGTGGGACTGCTAACTCTTGTGGCAGCTTGCTCTCATCGAAAGATTGTTCAGATCGGCTCCCACAAGATCACAGTCTCGCGCCACGGATTCGAAAAGAAGTTTTACGTTAACGAGCGGGCATCAGAGCCGACGTTTGAATACGCGGGGATTAGTACAGCAGGAAACGGTCTCAAGGTTTCGATCAAAGGCGATAAAGTAAATGTTAACGGTGTCGAACGCGGCAAGCTGCGCGCTGGAGATTCCGTGCACATTACTGACGATGGTGTGACAGTGAACTCGCTCGATTACGGGGAGTCGGAAGAATATCTTCGGGCCAATAGCTCAGCGCCAGCTGCCACTGCTTTGAATTAGGCGCTAACGTGGGCAGTTTGGAATTTTCCGAGCAACTTCTTTCTGGGAGCGCGAGCGGGCGAGGTCCCCAGCCGGGCAGCCCGGCTGGCGTGCTCATCTCGCCTGCAACGGGCCACAGACACAAACTTTCTTTCAAATATTTCGATCACGTCGGTGTTTTGTTTCGCGCTCCTTGCTGGCGGAGCGCCGCGCTCCCTGGCAACTGGCGTGAGTGGTCGACATCTGGACCGGAGGTTCTATGAAACTCATCTCCCTTTCGCTTGGCTCATGGTTGCTTGGCCTCTCAGTTCTGCTGCTCATGTTCTTTATCGTCGACGGCGGAAGTCTGAGCGGGGCGGGCATTAAAGGTGCAACAATTACCTCACTGATCGTCGCAGCGTTGTTGTTCTCCCTGGCGTATGCTCCATCTTTGTTCTGGTTGCGTAAGCGACTCGGCGGTTGCCGCCCCGCGGCCCTTTTTCCTTTTGCGTCTGCGCTGGTTATCAACCTTCCGGTTTTTTTGATCGGAATTTTGGCAATCGGTAGAACTTTAGGGACCGCGCAAGCGTTTGCATTCATCGGCGCATTCATGCTGATGGGCATGGCATTCGGGCTCGCTTTTGTTTGGAATTATCAGAACGGGGATATAAAGTCTGCAAGATGCCAGTAGCTGCAACGGTCCAGGGACAGGCAAGCCTTCGAGATCCTGCTAATTTCGCACCGGTCATAGATCTCAACGACCTGAGCGTTAAATTTGGCGGGCGTCCAATTCTTCAAAGTCTGCAAGGCGAGTTACGTGGACGTGCCATTGGACTGCTTGGTCCAAACGGTGCGGGCAAAACTACCCTAATTCACACGCTGCTCGGATTCCATCCCCCATCATCAGGCACGGCACATATCTTTGGTCAGGACATTACCAGCGAGGCGAAACAAATTCGATCATTGGTAGGTTACATGCCTGAGCGCGATTCCTTTATTGCGAAAATGAGCGCAGTACATTTCGTACGGTTAATGGCTGAGCTCTCCGGCTTGCCGCCCGAACCTGCGCTTGAGCGCGCGCATGAGGCGCTTTTTTATGTCGGCCTCGGCGAAGCCCGCTATCGCAGTCTTGATACCTACTCTCTGGGTATGAAACAGCTGGCCAAATTGGCCCAGGCAATTGTCCATGGACCTCGCCTGATCTTTCTTGATGAACCAACAAACGGCCTTGATCCCCCGGCTCGTCAGCGGATGATTCGTTTGGTGCGCGAGATTCGCGATAGCGGGAAGGCCCACATCGTTTTGTCGTCACATCTGCTTCGAGACGTGGAAGAGTGTTGTGAAGAAATTCTAATTCTGAAAGACGGCCGGCTGGCTGTCTATTGCAACCTCGAGGAAGAACGTAAATCAAATCGCAAGTTTCTTCTCCTGGAAACGCGTGGCGATCAGGATAAGTTTGCCGAGGCTATTGGCGCGCTTGGTTGTGAATATGCATTAACAGGAGATCACCGCGTCAAAGTGGTATTACAGGGGGGAATCGAGGTGCGTGATATTTATCGCATTGCGTCTCAGTATGACGTGCAAATCAGGCGACTCAGTTACAAGCGTGATTCATTGGAGGACATCTTCCTGAAAGCGATGGAGAACGGCCATGGCAGTTTATGAGCCTACGTATAAGCCGTATCTGGGCAAGTTAACTCCTGAATGGAGTCGCTTTTTAATAATCCCGCGGCATGCTTTTCGAGACGTTTTCAAGTCGAAACTCTTCACGGCATTTTTCGTTATCTGCTTCGCACCCCTCTTAATAGAAGCAATTCTTATCTATCTTCATCACAACGTTAACGCGCTGGCCATTTTGAAAGTAAACGTTAGAGAGCTGGTACCAATCGACGCTTCTTTCTTCCAAACCTTTGTGAACCTTCAGGGTGGGTTCGCTTTTTTCGTGACCTTGCTGGTCGGGCCACCGTTGGTAGCTCGCGATCTCAGAAATAATGCCTTGCCACTCTACCTATGCCGGCCATTTTCGCGCACAGAATATGTACTTGGGAAAATGTCAGTGTTGTTGATTCTGCTTTCAACGATTACCTGGGTTCCACAGTTATTGCTGTTTTGTTTTCAGGCACACCTCGAGGGGGCAAGCTGGTTTGTCGACAATCTGTCGCTTGCCAGCGCGATCTTTATCGGTAGCGTCGTGTGGATTCTTCTTCTGGCGTTGCTTTCACAAGCGGTGTCGGCCCTCGTGAAGTGGCGAGTCATAGCCAGTGCGACTTTGCTCGGAATATTTTTCATTCCCTCAGTCTTCGGCGAAGTAATCAACAATATCTTTTTAACGCGGTGGGGCAACATCATCAGCCTGGGGGCGCTGATGAAAAATGTTACGGCTGGGCTTTTCGGCACGTTCGTCCAGGCCTCCGGACACTTTACGGAATGGGACGGCCGTGTGGGGCGCGAAATCATCGTCAATGAGCCGCCGCTCTGGGCCTCGTGGTTTGCGCTGTTTGTAGTTTGTGCAATTTGTCTTGCTCTGCTCTCCAGAAAGGTCAAGGCGTACGAAGTGGTAAGGTAGAGGCATTCCTGCCTGTCCGGGTGCGGTCGTTTAGAGGCGCTCCTTGTGCCTCTAAGTGGATGAAGCGGGACAAGTCCCGGCTCTAAACATGTAACAGGGTTTGTTTGAATGGAAACGTCTACCGCAAAAATGGTCATCTTCGACAATGTCTCCAAGTTTTATGGAGAGATCCTCGGAGTAAACCGCGTGAACCTTCAGATTTCGGCTGGTATTACCAGTTTGGTAGGTCCCAACGGAGCGGGGAAGTCAACACTAATGAATCTGATGACGGGACTGCTTCGCCCCAGTCGCGGCACTATTTCAGTTCTCGGAATTCCGACAGACCAGCCGGAGCAGCTATTCCGCAAGCTCGGTTATTGCACCCAGTTTGATTCTTTTCCGCGCGGGTTAACTGGACGCGACTTCATTAAATCGTTTCTGCTGGTGCATGGCATCGACAGGAGGAAAGCAGATGAGCTTACCGTCACTGCTCTCGAACGAGTTAGTCTGCTTGACGCGGCAAATCGCAAGATTGCAGCCTACAGCAAAGGGATGCGCCAGCGCATTCGACTTGCACAAGCAATCGCCCATCAGCCTGCCGTTTTGATCCTTGACGAACCATTGAACGGATTGGACCCGATGGTGCGCGCAGAAACCATTGAGCTTTTTCGCAAATTAGCAGCGGATGGCCTGCACCTGATTATCTCCAGCCACATTCTGCATGAAGTGGACATGATGTCAGACCGCGTAATCCTGCTCAACAATGGCTACGTAGTCGCAGAAGGTAATGTCCATGGCGTTCGAGACGAGATGGAAGAGCATCCGATGCAAATCCTCATTCGGTGCGATAAGCCTTCGAAACTTGCCGCCCATGTTTTCGATCATGACCACGTGGTGGAGGCGCGGCTTCATGACGACCGTCGCGGACTATTTGTTAAGACTCGCGACGCAGATCGTTTTTATCTGCTTCTTAACCGGGTAGTCGCGGAAGGCGAAATCAACATTGAATCGATCGCACCGGTTGACGATGATTTAAGCGCCGTTTATCAATACTTGATCGGTTCGGAGGGCGGGAGTTCCTAGATAACAATTGTTTAGAAAGAGGACTTGTCCTCGGGCGGGACAAGTCCTACCTCTAAACGAAGGAAATCAGAGTTATGAGTAGTTCAACTATAGATATTAGGCCGACCAATGAAGCGGAAAAACAGACTCCGCCCTGGTCTCATTGGTTACGTCAGATCCGCGCGATTTTCAGGCTGGAGATTGAGAAAAACTTTTTCGGCAGGCGATCGATTCTTCTTTACCTTCTGGCCCTGCTGCCCATAGTTCCGCTGGCTTTGCTCGCTCCGTTTACGCCTCCCGGCCGCGAGTGGCAAGACTTCACTCAATACAACATGATCTTCGCGATTTACTACGGTGGGCTGATCCTTCGTACGGTGGTCTTCTTCGGTTGTGCATGGATATTCATGAATCTCTTTCGCGGGGATATCATCGACAGAAGTTTGCACTTCTACTTTCTAAGTCCTGTTCGCCGCGAGGTTCTGGTGGTCGGAAAATACTTTTCCGGGTTGGTGACATCGATAATTCTGTTTACAACCACGACAATAGCCTCGATGCTAGTGCTCTATCTCCCACATTTCTATTCCGAGAGCAGTCGCTTTTTTCTGGAAGGGGCTGGCCTGGGGCAATTATTGACTTACGCGGGCATCACCATGCTCGCTTGTATCGGTTACGGCGCATTCTTTCTTGTCGTAGGACTCTTCTTTCGCAATCCTATTATTCCAGCAATCGTGCTGTACGGATGGGAGTGGGCCAATTTCCTGCTGCCGCCGTTGCTGAAAAAGATCAGCGTGATCCACTATTTGCAATCTCTCGTGCCTGTGCCTGTTTCGGAAGGACCATTCGCCGTAATTGCAGAACCCACCCCTGCCTGGATTGCGGTTCCCAGTTTGATCGTGGTAACTGCGCTGGTGTTAATTCTGGCAAGCCGTCGTATCCGTCACATGGAGATCCGGTACGGCAGTGACTAACTACTGAGTGGTGAGTTCTTGCGGTTTAGGGTGGGTATCTTCTTGAGATTTATTTGAACCTGAATCGGAGCCGCTAGCTTTTTCGACATCGCCGTCCATCGAAGTTGCTTCCAGGTAAAAGAGATCAGGTGAGCTTTCAAGCTGTTTAGGATTAACCTCTGCCACAGGCTGTTCTTCAAGTTCCTGATCGTGCGTCTCTTCACTCGCCACAATGCTTAGAAACTTGCCGCTGTTGCTGCTTACTGAAAGCCTCTCCGGGCGCATCAGATTCGCTACGGTGTAACCTGAGGCACACACTCCCACGTTGACCCATGTGGCTAAGCGTATGATCATTGATAAGGCCTCTTCGCCGTTGGTCGAATAGATGCTCTTTTCTGAGCCCATCACGACAGCATCGATCATCAGTCCGTCACGCAGATAGATGAATGCACATTGGGACTCCAGGGCCTCTTCAAAGGCGACTCCCAGTTCTTTGAACATTTCCATGCTGCGCGCTGTCTCTTTAGTTTTCTCGTCCCAACTCAACTTTATGTAGCCGGTCATCCGGTTACGTTGACTCATTTCCAAAAGTTCATGGAGCGGGAATGCCTTGTCGAGCTGGATCGCAGAGAACACTTCTACCGGCTTCTCATTAACCTCGCCGACCTCCGCCACCGACTCCGCGATTGCGGGTTGTCCCTTTAAACCGTGCTCCGACTTCTCCGCGGCGCGGTCGACGCTGCTTTTAATATCATCCAGGTTGAAAGGCTTCGCCAGGTAATCAAACGCCCCCATTCTGACCAGCCCGCTGGCATACTCTCGATCGCGTATGCCGGAAATCATGATTACTTCGACACTGGGCCAGCGTTGCCTGGTATGTCCCAAGAGTTCCAATCCACTCATGCCAGGCATGGAAATATCCGTGAGCACGACGTTAATTTGTTCGGACTCCAGAATCTTCAGGGCCTCTTCAGCAGTGTTGGTCTGAAAACACGAATGCTCCTCGGAAAGTAAGTCAAAAAGCATCTCCCGAATAGTGACATCGTCTTCGACAATCAATAGAGAACTCATGGAGTGATCTTCCTCTCTGTTGGGGAGGATAACTGGATTGGTTCAGGTGAGGAATGCCGTTGATTTTTTACAATAAGTGATACGAAAAGCGGCATTTACGGTAGCCGAGGGTCTGTGATCTGGCGCTGATGCCCGGATAGCCTCTTCAGCTGCAACCACTATACCACGTCTGCTTTCTCGGATCACTGCGCTTCTGCAAGCGGCCCCGTTCAGTTTTATACTTCTATTTGGCTTTGCTGACGTGCGGATTGTCCTTGACCCAAAATCGCCAGGGCTTATCCACCCACTCTGCAGCGTAGTCGATTCCTATCCGCGGTCCCGATACGATTCGGGAACGGGGAATCGTTACCCCTTCTTCGAGCCAGACTTTATCTCCCAAAAGATCGGCCCGATCGAGTTCGCGATTAATTCCCAGCGCTATACAAAGCTTACCCGGTCCATTCGTTAAATTGTGATCGGGTTGGCGGCGCCGACGCTGGCGCATGAAGTCAATCCCTTCAGCCGGCTCAAGCCCGCGAATCAGGATGGCGTGAGGAATATCCTCTACGTTCGTCACCACGTTAAACTGGTAATACATTCCGTAAACGAAGTAGACGTAAGCAACGCCGCCCGTCTGGTACATGGTTTCGGTTCGATTTGTTCTGCGTGCGCCGTAGGCATGTGACGCACGATCTTTGGGCCCACGATAGGCTTCCGTTTCAACGATCATTCCGGAAACTCGTCTTCCGTTTTTAGTCGGAACTACCAAAACCCTTCCAAGAAGTTCTCTGGCGACGGTCAACACATTAGAGCGGGTGTAGAATTGTCGAGGAAGTTTTTGATAAGAAGGTGATTGTCTGGTCATTTTAGAACAGAGCCGTGAACGGCTTCCATTGGGGGTTATACGGGGCCCGCGGTTCCTCTCACCCGTTAATGCCAGAGGCGCCAGAGCATGACAAATGTAATAACAAATCCAATCGCTACGACTGCCCTGCGTATGTTCACTTGCGCTACACGAACCGCCATATGTGCCCCGACGTATCCACCGATTAACGCAGCCCCGGCCATTATTAGAGCAACAGGCCAAACAACGAGATTTGAAAGCGCAAAACTCAGCACGGCAATACTATTGATGCAGATGCCCAGAAAATTCTTTATTCCATTTGCTCGGTTAATGTCGTGCAGTCCGAGAATTCCCATCGCCGCAAGCATCAGGATGCCGTTGCCCGCGCCAAAATAACCGCCGTACATGGCCGAGAAAAACTGAAACACAATAGCGCCCAGCCACCATGACGCTTTCGGTTCGGCAACAATCGGTTGTAAACGCAGGCGACGGTTGATTGATCCCTGGGCCATGAAAAGTAGCGTGGCGAAAAGAATCAGGAAGGGAACCAAACGCGCAAAGGTGGGAGACGGCGTCCAAATCAGCAGCCAGGAACCAATGGCGCCGCCTATGACACTCGTAACGCCAAGTCGTAATAGGATCGCCGAACTGTTTTCCAACTCGCGTCGATAGCCAAAGAGTCCGCCAAAAAGTCCCGGCCAAAGAGCAACAGTGCTGGTTGCATTCGCAACTTTGGGATCAAGACCAAGCCAAATCAGAACGGGAAAAGTAATTAGCGTGCCGCCTCCAGCAATGGAATTGATTACGCCCGCAGCGAATGCCGCAGCGATCATCAGGACCCCGTGAAGCAGTTGAGAGTTCAAGCTTCAGCTTGCAGCTATTACAAGTTACAACCTGAAGGCTGGACTCTTCGACGCCATGTTAGAATAGCTACTCAGTTTTAACCAAGAAGCCCGGCGCGGAGCTTCATTGAACAAACTTTTTGTGATGGCACACATAGCAAAATCGAATTTCAAGCTGCTGAAGGTATCAATCTGGAGACTGCAGAAATAATCCGGCACGCGGCCAAAAATTAGATTCGCCAGTAACAGAAGGTATGCAAAATGAAAGCTATAACGCTTTTTTTACCGTAATCTGACCCGGTGGATCGCAGGGGAAAGCCAAATCACCGCTTTGTCGTAGCTCATCGGTTAAGGCTGCTTCCCGTCCAGTTTAACCCGTCTAAGTTCCATCCTCCAGACAGCCTCACAACAAATTGACAACATTAAGGCAAGTCTCTCATCACCTAAACGGCACGAATACTCCAGACAATGCCCGCCTAATTTAAGCCGTGGAATTCGTCAGCTCCAGCTCAACTGCTTTTTGGGTAGTGTTTTGAGGGCGCCATATCTCCTCCGCGGCGAAGCTAACCAGCTTTACCCCGGTACATCGCAGTGCAGCGTGTACTCCGGGCTTTCGCAAAGTTAAGGTCCAAGACTCTCTGTCTCTCTCCTGATTTGATGTGGTTGTTAGTTTGATCATCTGAATACGATCAGATCGGCATTCACTTGTGACGCCAACTGCCGAGAGCACAAGCCAGGTGGCTTGCGATAGATCGACGGCGGCGATTCCTCGCGAATTTAATAGCTCTCGTGTTTGCGGGCAACACCGCGACCACGAAGCAGCTACCCGAAACATCAGGGGGATCAAATATGTCCCGAGCATACCAACCGCTTACCGCAGGACTGCTAAAAGAGTCCGAAGTTAACGAGCAAACCACCACCGCTAAACGAAAAAGAGCTACTGAAAGGCTCAGATATTTGTCGCATTACGATGCGTTGACCACATTGCCGAATCGCTCGTTTTTTAGGCAGAGAGTGGAGAAGGCTTTGAGTAATGCGCAATATTACAATCACACTCTGGCAGTTTTGTTCCTCTCACTCGATCCGTACCAAAGAATAAATGAGACCCTTGGCCCAGCGATGGGTGATCGACTGGTTCGGTGCATAGCGAAGCGGCTCAAAAACATCATGGGGAAAAATGATGCGGTCGGCTACTGGGGAAGCGATGAGTTTGTATTGCTCCTGGAGCACCCAGACGATGAGTTGCAGGTGGCAAAGACCGTACAGAGTCTGAAGAAGAAGATCGAACGCAGGTTCTTTTCCTACAAGCAAGAGTTCTTCCTTACCTCGAGTGTTGGAATCGGGCTTTATCCTTTACATGGCTTGAGTGTAGAGACTCTGCTGAAAAATGCTGCGGCGGCCTTGCTTCAGGTAAAAGAATGCGGTGGAAATGGTTACCGGTTTTACACTGCCGAGATGAACGCCAGGTCGCTCAAACGGTTTACTCTAGAGAACAGTCTGAGTCGAGGGTTACAAAGAAGGGAATTTACTCTCCATTATCAACCTCAAGTTCATACCGGCAGTCGCCTAATTGTCGGGGCTGAGGCCCTGATTCGCTGGGAGCATCCGGAACTAGGCCCGATTCCACCATCAGACTTTATACCCTGGGCCGAAAAAAGCGGCCTAATCGTTCCCATTGGCGAGTGGGTTCTGAGAGCAGCCTGCCTACAGCTAAAGAAATGGCAGGCTAATGGTTTCCCGAAGTTGAAGCTCGCGATAAACGTGTCAGCGCGTCAATTTCAAGAACAAGCGCCCGCGGACACGATAGTGCGAATACTGGAGGAAACCAGACTCAATCCGGGATGTCTGGAACTGGAACTGACCGAGAGTTCGCTCATGGCTAAGGCTGATCATGTGGTCAAGGCGCTGGTCAAACTAAAAGACATCGGAGTTAAGCTCGCCATTGACGATTTTGGGACCGGCTTTTCCTCATTGGAGTATTTGAGACGGCTGCCGCTGGATATATTGAAAATAGACCGGACGTTTGTGCGCGATGCCTCAAACGTCGATGGGGCAGCTCTCCTAGCGTCAATAATAGCCCTTGCTCACAAGTTACGACTCCGGGTGGTAGCTGAGGGTGTCGAAACGGAAGAGCAGGGGACCTTTCTGCAACGGCTTGGATGCGACTACATGCAAGGCTACCTATTCGGCAGGCCGCTGCCAGGTGAACAATTCAAACTGAGCTTGGCTCGCTCCGATTACGAGTTTGAGGAACCGAATAGTTTTACTCATGCGGACGCCCCGTGAGACCAGGGTCGGGCACTTCTTTAGCAAGGGGTTTGCTTTTCAAACAACTCCCCAGGCTGGTGAAGACCTGATCAAAAGGATCGTTTTTCGTGCGGCGACAGTCGTGAATTCCCAGTTCTAAAACGTTACGACAACGGGAGGAAATATGTCTCAGAAGTCGCTGAAGATATTATTCGTATACGACCCCGCCGCAAGCCGGTCGGAGATCCGCGAACTTCTCCTTAAAACTGATATGGTGCAGTTTGAGTTGGATTATGTGCCAACAGGCCTTGCCGGTATTAGCTTTCGCCCCAACTACTACAATGTGTGCATCATCGATTCAGCCAGCGCGGGACTCGGTCTCCTTGAAAAGTCGCGACGACTTGGTTTTACCACGCCGATCATAATGCTCATATCCGACTCCGCTTACGAAGTTCGGAACGCAGTACGCCATGGTGCAGCCGATTGTCTGATCAGGGAGGCACTAAGCGCCGGGGCATTGGAGGAGTCGATCTGCATCGTGATGGAACGCGCTCGCTACAGAGAATATCAGTCGGAATGCGCGAGGCGGTATCTGGGTCTCGTAGATAATTCGAGCGAAATCATCTACGCTCACGACTTGGAAGGAAATTCGACCTTTATTAGCAAAGCTGGCGAGCAGTTGTTCGGGTATACTCGTGACGAGATATTCAACATCAATTTCGGCCAAATAATCGCCCCCGAATGTCTCGACATAGTATGGCGGAATGTTGCGCATATGTTGGCCAATCGGAAGCAGTGCAGTTATGAAGCTGTCATGCTAAATAAAAAGGGAAAAAGAATTCCCGTGAGTGTCACTATGCATTTAATCTATAAAGAGGGAAGTCCCATTGGAGTGCAGGGTATCGCTCGCGCCTTAAGCTGCCAAATTCCAGCGGCGCTGGCGTTACGGGATAGCGAGCAACGCGCAGGAAAGTTGTTCTAGAACTAGTTTCCCCTCAAAGGGATTTCTCTTACGGCGCTGACAAAGTCGCCTTGCTTTCCTTAGCAGTTTTCAGAAAGCCTGAGCGCGCTTTTTGCGGCTGTCGTTCTGGTTACGAATGATTCATCGCCGACTCGCCACAATTGTCTTTAGTCTTTTCCTCTTAACGATTGTTCTCGCCGGAACGATCGAACCCCGAAGATTTGCAACCGTCTCAGGTTCCAGGAAGTCTCTCCGCGTCATGACTTACAATATTCACGTCGGTGTGGGAATGGATAAGAAACTCGATCTTCAACGCATCGCCGACGTTATTAAGAACGAACATCCTGATCTGGTCGGTTTACAGGAAGTTGATCGGGGTGTTAAGCGCACAGAAGGCAGGGACGAGATTTCCGAGCTGGCGACAATGACTGGAATGCGTTATGCCTTTGCACATAATCTCGACTATCAGGGTGGTCAATACGGCGTGGCAATTCTGTCGCGCTTTCCTATTGCCACGATCGATCATCGCAAATATGAGAACAGGCGGGAAGCTGAACGTCGAGGGATGATTCGCA
This sequence comes from Pyrinomonadaceae bacterium, assembly GCA_046262375.1. Taxonomy (GTDB): domain Bacteria; phylum Acidobacteriota; class Blastocatellia; order Pyrinomonadales; family Pyrinomonadaceae; genus PSRF01. The sequence goes on along the minus strand of JBHEMV010000059.1, from coordinate 4,235 downwards.
TTCAGGTCGATGTCGGTGGCAGAACTGTCAATTTCGTTACTACGCACCTCGACTATCAATACGAAGACGGGCGAATTTTTGAAACCAAGCAAATGCTCAGATTTCTCCAGGACATCAAAGGTCCGCTAATCGTCGTTGGAGATTTCAATGATCCACCCGCCGGAGGGGCTTATAAGTTAATGTTGTCCAAATTTGAGGATGCCTGGATTAGTAGCAGCGCGAAAGAAGTGGGGCTGAGTTATCCCGCGGATAAGCCGACCAAACGCATTGACTACGTCTTCACAAGGCGGTCAGATGGCATAAAAGCGAAGAAAGCCTGGGTTGTGAACACACTCGCTTCGGACCACTTGCCCGTAGTAGCCGAACTCGAACTCACCAAGCGGTAGTCTTAAAATCTTCTATCGTTCAACCCGGCTTTCCAATCAAAACCTAGCTTGCCGTCCGATTCTTCCTCGCGCCTCTGATATTAAGAAAAGCGAGGCACAGTTGCAGTAAAATCAGCGCATACGCGCCATCGTGGAGACCCCAGGCTATCCACAATAGATTGCTCAACAGAAACAGCCAGAAGCCCCAATTCCTTTTGAACTTCCTTTGGGATGCTACTAACCATGCCGCTATCACCGTGACTACCATAGCGGGCCACTGAATTGCGTCGATCCAACCCATCTTGAAAACTTGAACCCTCGCGCCTTAATTCGTCGTGTCCGCCAGGTTGGATTTGTATTTCGTATTGGTCTCGCGATCAGTCATCTCGATATAGACCCAGCTGGGAGGAACCACGTCCTCCTCGAGTGCAAACCAGATAGTGCCAAGATCGGCCGGCTTGCCCAGAGCGCAAAATCCGTAAAGCCGTTTCCCGCTCTGATCGTAGAAGTCTACCCAGGTGCGTGAGGACTTCGTATTACTGCCGCACGGTGGTAGAGCGGGCGCGGCAGCGAAAAGCTCGGGTGGGTAATCTGCTTTGTTGAGTACGTCGTATTTATAGCGCGTCCAATTCTTCCCGGAGGCCGTATACGATTCCGTTCCCGTTAAGTAAATCACCGGATTTGGGGTGACCACGGTAGCTGTGGAACCTCTACCGCTCGCCACAATCATTAAAATGAAACTGACCGACAGCAGCGTGATATATTTTCTTAAATTCACTGGCGATCTCCTTTCTGCTGAGAACTTAGTGAGAGTTGACTCTTGACCGTTTCCGTTAAGACTGCCCCGCCTCAACGGTGCTGGCGGTTTGAGTCTGAGACTTAAAATGCAGAAATAGCAAACCTGCGATGAGCGCGCCGCAGTAAAACCTCTTTTTCCTTCGTCCTGGTTTCAAGGCTGGTTTTTAGTTAGACTCCGGACAGTATACCTAAGAACAAAAAAGAGGTCACCTCTTCGTTGCTGTGCGGACTGAGCGTCTTGATTTTTCATTTCCTCGATGAGGAAGAATCTTTGTCGACCTCAAGGAAAGCTGCTTGCTCTTTCATCTTGCGATACTCCGTTACCGACAGTTTCTTCCATGTATACCATGAAGCTATAGCAAACAAGAGACACGCCGTCGTGCCGAAGAGTGACAAGGAAAAGGTAAGAGAAGAGTTGGCCAATCTCGACCAGATGAAAATATTAAGGGCGATGGCTATTAACATCGAATTAAGGGCCCAACCCCTGCAGATCCGCAAGCGGCTCCTTCCATATTCGAGTAGTTTCGCGAAGCGTTCCGAGCGTGTCAGGATCAAGCGTTGAGCAACAAAGTAGTCCTCAACGTTGGGAAAGGTTTTTTTTCTTATGTCCTCGTTCCACCAATTCTCAAATAAAGCGTCGGCGATTCGGTCAGTTACAATTCCAAAAATGTAGATCAGTGAAAGTAACGGGACCAATGCTACCGAAGAGAATATCCTTTCAGTTGGAACCCAATTCCACCCAAACACACTCAACACGAGCAAGACCACCCACGCCAGTGCACCAACGCCTATCACAACGAGTTCCACAAAAAGACTCGTAGTACTCATAATCCTTTTCCCAGAGCTCTTCAGTCGCTTGCGGCGACTTCTGTTGTTAATCGTGTTTCGAGAATTATCTTCGGTTCATTCTGTTAATTCTTTCGATACGACGGTCAGGAATCAGCCACATAATCGCCACCAGTACGTAGAGCGCGCAGGCGACAGGAGTTTCACGAGGGCCAAGGGAATCGCTACCAGATAGATGACCGTCGATACCTGACCGTTGAAATCCCGACCTACGGCCTGGGAAATAATGGAACCGTGGCCCGTGGAGAGAAATGAGAGAGCGCGTCAGGATGAAGTAAGCGATTGAGGCAACCTGAATTCGCAGCTCAAGGCGTGTCGGCCGTCTACACGGGCCAACCGTAACCTGCTGCGAGCGCTTTCAAGGCGGACCATTCATCGGAAACAGCAGGGATACTGGGTGGGCATACCACCCCGAATGGTCCCGGCGGCACGAAGAACTGGGGCGCAAACCGCCTCCGTAGCGTGAAGTCGAGAGCCTCGGCTAGGTTGTTCGCGGACTGATCCCGCACGGTGAGCGGTTCCAGGTCCCATCGCCACTCGATCATCTTGAGAATGGAAGTGTGATCGTAGGTAGTGTCTGATACATATCCGCTGCGCGCCCAGGGAGCAACCAGCAGAGAGGGAACTCGGAAACCGAGCAGTCCGTCGGCATTGCCGGCCGCCTGATCCGCCGGCGGGATAGGCGCCGTCGGCGGGGCTACATGATCGAAAAACCCACCCCACTCGTCGTAGTTGTAAACAAGCACAGTCTTGGACCAACCTGGACTTAACGTGACCGCCTTATACACAAGCTCGAGGAAGAATTGGCCGTTGCGTATGTCTGCGTGCGGGTGGTCGTCGTTTGAGGTTCCGTTTCCCGCTCCAATGAAGCGCGGCTCGACGAAAGACACGTGTGGGAGGTTATTGGTAGCGCAATCGGCGAGGAACTGTCCGAATGGACGGCTGATAGGGATGTATTTTCGTCCCCACAGCGCTAGAAAAGGAACGTCGCTGTAATAGTAGAGACCCGTTAGCCCCCGCTCGGCGAGACGATCCCAGATAGTCGGGAGCTTAGAAATAGTAAACGAGTTATGTAAACGATCGGTCTGCGCGGCGTGCTGGTAAAAGCGATTAGGGTAGGTCTCAGCCATGATCGCTGAGAAGTAGCGATCAAACGTCGTCCAGTGCGGCAATTCTCGGCCAAAGAACGAAAGGTCATTCTGGATGTAGTAGCCGATGGCGTAAGTATCATTATTGCCGGCACGCAGCCAGCCATCACACGCACCGCCGTTGTACTCAACCCGACCACCTTCATACGAGTGATCCGGATCCGGATGGGCGCAACCCTGATAGTCAGGAGCGAGTGGGTAAGTCGGATGGCCCAAACCGGTGCGATCCTTGTACGAAAGCCCTGCTTGTTTCCCGTCTGCGTTGGGCAGCCAACCCAGAAAGTGGTCGAAGGAGCGGTTCTCCATCATCACGACCACAACATGCTCGATGCCTGAAGCCGCCGGGTCAGGGAGAGTGCTAACTGTTTGGGCCGGGACACGGTTGCTGCCGAGCGCCAAGACTCCAGTGGTCGCGGCTACCCCAGCCAGGAACGTACGGCGGGGAAACGTGGCAAGGCGCTCACCTGCGTCATGCCCGCCACCATGTTCGGACGGATGCTCCTTAAGATCAGACTCAGGTACAGCTTCAAGATCAGACTCAGGTACAGCTTCAAGATCAGACTCAGGTACAGCTTCGACTTTTGGCTCCTGTTTTGAATCGTTTGAGTTGGTGATGGATTTGTTCGCAGAGCTGTGCTTAGTTGTCATGACAAACCTCTTCCTTGAACGTGTGAAGACTGAACGTTTGTATTCTGAATCAAATAAGAAGTCAACAAACGTTTTATATTTTGCGCTCCGCCGTATTACGCGGGGGCGCACTCACCAGGCGACCGCATATCTTCCTCGACGTGGATCGGCGCCGGCGGCAGAGACGCCGTTCTGTAAGTTGTAAACAATTACTGTTGGCGAAGAAAGAGTGCCCCAGGCCGTCTGCACCTTTACTTTGTGGCCGCGCGCTTTCAAATCAGCAATCGTCTTATCACTAATGCGCGATTCAAGATTCAATGAACCTGCTAAAAACTCGTGATCGTCGAACGAGCTGACATAGTGTTGCGTATCAAAGCGCGCACCTTCGACCGCTTCCTGTGGATTCATTCCAAATTCAATAATATTTAGCAGGACTTGCAGAAGCGCCTGG
>JBHEMV010000058.1:15646-20976 GCA_046262375.1 Pyrinomonadaceae bacterium | reverse complement strand
TCGACAAGCAGGGCAACGCGAGTGAGCCCATTGGTGGATTAGATCCAAATGGCAACCTTGCCAACCAACTCGCTTCGCGTCTTGACAAGGTCCTCTAATCGATTTCGCTTGAACAAACCATTTGAGCCGCCCATTCTGCTGGGCGGCCTTTTTTTTTGCACACCTCTCAATCGCCGATTAGTGACTAAATCAGAACCGGGAGCAGTGACCGGCCCGACGCTCAACATCGAATGAACACCTATCAGAACCAAGAGCGGTAGCGACGGGGCCGAGACTCAACATTCGATGAGTGCTTACTTAGAATCGCGACAGTGGGATGCTCCGTTCGAACGCTGAGCCCGAATTAAAAAGCCCACTAAACCCATCCGTGTGACCGGTCGCTACCGCTCACGGTTCTGATACAGAGAACAGGACGCCCGAAGACTTGTAAGGTTTGCACTTGCCCCGCCGGGCAGAATCTAATAACTTGCCAATTCTGTTTTGTCTGGTTCAGTGCTATGACTTTTAAGTTGATTAATCCGGCCGCTCTCGGCACACCGCGCGGTTACTCAAATGGGGTTTTGACCGACGCAGGTGGCAGATTGCTGTTTGTGGCGGGTCAGGTTGGTTGGAACGAAAAGCAAGCTATTGTCAGTGAAAACTTCGTAAAACAATTTGATCGCGCACTCGCGAATGTAATTACTGTAGTTTCTGACGCCGGCGGCCGTCCTGATCAGATCGCGCGTCTTGTCATCTATGTAACCAATAAAAAGGAATACACGAATAGCTTAATCGAAGTCGGCGAATGTTACCGCGCACGCATGGGAAGACATTTTCCGGCGATGGTGCTGGTTGAGGTGAAAAGTTTACTTGACGACAATGCGAAGGTTGAAATCGAAGCTGTGGCTGTTTTGAGTTCTTGATCTTCACATCGGCTGGGTCATGCATCACAGATTCACTACCGCAATCGCCATTCTTTTGCTTATTTTGGTGGGATTGGGCTGTTCACTCCGACGTCCGAAGGGCCCGTTAACCTGGCACTTAATTCTTGAGATCGACGCTGCGGTGACTGATAGAGAGGCAGCAGCCCAACGTACCGTGAGGGTAATTGAGCGGCGTTTGGATGCTTTCGGCGTTTACAACTTTAAGGTACTAACGCAGGGCACTCCTCCGAATGGTCGGATCCTGGTGACTCTTCCTGACGTTGCTGATCGCGGGCGCTTGAAGAAGCTGATCACTGCTGGAGGAGTATTGGAGTTAACGGCCGTGACTGGCCCACCCAGCCCGTCGCCACTCCAAACATACAGCACCAGGGAGGACGCCGTTACTTCTCTTGGTGGGACAGTGCCGGCAAAGCGGCGTGTGCTGCCTTACTTCGAACGAGATGAGCCAGGAACGGGCCAGCAAAGCACCGAGGCAAGCGATCGATCGAAGAAGTGGGTGGTAGTTGAGGCGCCTGCAATAGTCGACGGCAGTGACCTTCGTAATGCCGTTGCGGTCCGGTCGGGCGCAAGCGAAGAGGATTATCAGATTGCGTTCTTGCTGGGGCCTGAAGGGGCTGCGAAATTTGGGGCCTGGACTGGCGCACACATCAATGATTATCTCGGCGTTGTGCTTAATGGTGAGGTCAAATCGATAGCCTATATCAAGTCACAAATAAGCGATCAAGGTGTGATCAGTGGAAGATTCACGAAGCAGTCCGCAGAAGATCTGGCACTGATCCTGCGATCAGGCGCTCTGCCTGCGCCAGTAAAGATTATTGAAGAAGGTGATAACAAGTAATAAGCTGCGGCGGCGCAAGCATGAAAAGACCCACAAGTTTCCTCTATGAACGGACCGATAGTGGCGTGGCGATGATTACGCTAAATCGTCCCAAGCGTCTCAATGCCTTGACCTTTGAAGTGTATCGCGAGCTTACCGACACCTTTGCGGCATTGCAGAATGAGGAAGATGTTCGGGCGGTGGTGATAACCGGAGCTGGCCGAGCTTTCTGCTCTGGTGGCGACGTTCACGATATTATCGGGGAACTTTTCGCTCGCGACATGGAGGGTCTGCTTGAGTTTACCCGCATGACCTGCGAGTTGGTGCGAAACATTCGTGCGCTGCCCAAGCCAGTGATCGCGAGTCTCAACGGAACGACGGCCGGCGCCGGAGCCTGCATCGCACTTGCGTCGGATATTCGCATTGCAAGTGAAGATGCGAAGATCGCTTTTCTGTTTGTGAAGGTTGGGCTTTCGGGCGCCGATATGGGCGCTGCGTATCTGCTGCCGCGAGTGATCGGTCTTGCTAAGGCCACGGAACTTCTCTATACCGGCGATTTCATTTCGGCGCAGGAGGCAGAACGGATAGGACTGTACAATCGCGTCGTTCCAAGTAGCCAGCTGGCATCGACTACGCGCGAACTCGCCGAACGACTTGCCCAGGGCCCTGGTTTCGCGCTCGCCAAGACCAAGGAACTGCTCAATCGCGAATTGAATATGAACCTTGATACCGCACTTGAATGTGAAGCTCAGGCGCAGGCCATCTGCATGAAGCACCCCGACTACCGCGAAGCGTACGAAGCCTTTGTCAACAAACGAGAGGCGAAGTTTAAATAGCGTCTTTGAGCTTTAAACTTTGTGCTTTGTTCTTTGTGCTTTGTCCTTTGAGCTTTGAATTTCGCGAGTGCCGGCCGCTCAGGCACGAAGCACGAAGCACGAAAGTACGAAGTTCAAAGTACAAAGTTCGTTCTTAAGATTATGGACAAGTTCATTGATCAGCTTCCCTTCTTTACGACCGAACATCGAACGCTAGCCGCTCGCATAGAGTCGTTTGTGTCAAACGAGATTGAGGCGCGCGCTTTCGAAGAGCGTGATGCTGATGCCTGCCTGCGCGAATTCGTAAGCTCGCTAGCGAAAGCAGGAGTGTTGCGGTATGCAGTTGCCTCCCCGGGCATAAAACTGGATGTACGCGCTCTGTGTTTAATTCGGGAAGCGTTGTCCTACTCTTCCGCCCTGGCTGATCTGGCTTTCGTGATGCAGGGATTGGGAACCTATGCCATCAGCCAGGCCGCGCCTGAACACGTGCGCGATTTCTGGATTTCGCGCGCGACCGAAGGAAAAGCAATCGCGGCCTTTGCCCTCACCGAGCCCGGCGCAGGCTCTGATGTGGCTGCTATCACAACCGCCGCAAAGCGCGACGGAGACGCTTACGTGATCGACGGTAGTAAACGTTTCATCTCCAACGCCGGAGTAGCCGATTTTTACACCGTGTTTGCCAGAACTGGAACCGATGCCAAAGGTCGCGCCGCCTTATCGGCCTTCGTCGTCGGAGCAAAGATGCCTGGCTTCAGCGTTACAGAGCGCACCGCTATGATTGCTGCACATCCGATTGGAGAAATCGAATTCAAAGGCTGTCGCGTGCCGGCGGAAGACATGGTGGGAGCTGAAGGCGATGGTTTCGTGTTGGCTATGCGCACTATGGATACATTTCGAGCGAGCGTGGGAGCTGCGGCTTGCGGGATGGCCCGACGTGCGCTTAACGAAGCGGTTCAGTATGCAACCAATCGCAAACAATTCGGGCGTCTTCTCTCGGAGCATCAACTGATTCAGGAGAAACTTGCGGATATGGTTACAGAGCTCGACGCCGCGAGGCTGTTGGTTTACCGGGCCGCCTATCTGAGCGACATGGGAACTGATCGCGTTACTCGAGAGGCTAGCGAAGCAAAGCTTTATGCAACTGAAGCCGCCTGCCGAATAATCGACAGTGCGGTGCAGATTCACGGAGGAGCAGGACTAGTGCGTGGCAGCGTCGTCGAACGGCTCTACCGGGATGTTCGCGCGCTGCGAATTTATGAAGGAACTTCGGAGATACAGAAGTTGATAATCGCCGGGCAACTTTTGAAAGAATAAACAGACATTCTCGTGTGTCACGTTTCGTTGGTTTCCAGAGACGGGCAGGAATGCTGTCCTACTTCTGAATGAAGATCAACATTATTGGTGGAGGGCCGGCAGGATTGTATTTTGGAATCCTGATGAAAAAAGCAAACCCTGCGCATCAGATCACAATCTATGAACGTAACGGGCCGGACGATACATTCGGCTGGGGCGTCGTGTTCTCAGGAAAAACGTTGGCTAACCTGCGCAAAGCTGACGAAGAATCACATTCCGAAATTACGCGCGCGTTTGAAGCCTGGGACAACGTCGATGTCGTAGACGCTAAGGAAAAGATTTCAATCCGTGGAAACAGCTTTTCCGGGATCGCCCGCCTTCAACTTTTAAAGATTCTGCAGCAGCGCTGTGAGCAACTCGGCATCGAGTTGCTTTTCCGAACTGACGTTCCGGACGCTGATTCGTTACGCGCAAGTTGTGATCTCCTGGTCGCTGCCGATGGTGTTAACAGTACGGTTAGAAAACAATACTCGAATCACTTCGTTCCCAATTTGGATGTCCGCCCGAACCGTTATATCTGGTACGGCTCTAACAGGTTATTCCACGGTCTGACGTTGACGTTTCGCGAAAATGAAGCAGGTGTTTTCGCTTCTCATTCTTACAAGTTCAACAAAACCACCAGCACGTTCATCATCGAGTGCGATGAGAAAACCTGGGAAAGAGCCGGTTTTTCTGCGATGAGCGACTCCCAGACGCGGGACTATCTAGAGAAGGTGTTTGAAAAGGACTTGGATGCCCAGCCATTACTTTCAAACAATTCGAAATGGATCAATTTCGTGTTGGTGAAAAACGACAAGTGGTTTTTTGAGAATGTCGGGCTGATTGGCGATGCCCTACACACGGCCCACTTTTCAATCGGCTCCGGCACTAAGCTGGCCATGGAAGACGCTATTGCCCTGGCGGAATGTTTTCGGAAAACCGGTACTGTCGACAACGCGCTGGTGGCATTTGAGTCAACGCGCAAGCCGGTAATCCAGGAGTATCAGGCGGCTGCTTATGAAAGCATGCGCTGGTTTGAGAATGCGCGACAATACGTCCACTCGAGTCCGATGGAGTTGGCCTACTCATTAATGATGCGCAGCGGCCGGGTTGATTATGAGGATCTGAAGCAGCGCGACCCTGATTTCATCGCCCGCTACGAGCAGGGGCGCGAGGAAGGGGCAGTCGGCAGCAGCAGGCAGCAGGAGTAGAAGGTTGCAGGAGCAGGCTGGAGGAGGGGGTACAGGGCTTGTCTTAGATTTCCAATGACAAATGAGAAATGAGAAATGGGAAATTTTCCATTTCTCATTTCTCATTTTTCATTTGTCATCGAAGACGCGTGAAAATATCTCCGCCCGCTCCTGCCTCCTGCTCCTGGCGTCTGCCGTCTGCTCCTATCTTTTCCAATCGGGAGCTAGCAATCTTCGACGCCCCTCATCCACT
>JBHEMV010000058.1:0-15547 GCA_046262375.1 Pyrinomonadaceae bacterium | reverse complement strand
GTCGCGATTCCGCTCTCATCTAAATCAACGCGATCCCAAAGCTTGCACGTTACGGGGCGATGCGCCTGGTCCAACGCTTCGCAGTAGTTTGTGTAGGTGCAACGTCTGACTTCATCGCCGCGGCCGAGTTTCACCTTAACAAACCAGTCGGGATCGGCCAGCGCCTGACGAGCGAGACCAATGATGTCAGCCTGGCCCTGTTGCAGAATAGCTTCGGCTTGTTCGAACGTGGATATTCCGCCAGTCGCCACGATAGGTGTCTTGAATCCCGCGCTATTTACTGCACGTTTTATTGCGGCAACCAGGGGCACGCTGCGACCAAAAGGCCCAGTCTTGTCAGAAAGGACTGTCGGCATACACTCGTAGCCGCTCTGGCCAGTGTAAGGGTAGACTGCCTGACCCACTTTCGGCTGCTGTGCGTCCTCAAACTTTCCGCCTTTTGAGATAGAGAGAAAAGCCACACCCGCACGAGCAAACTCAACCCCAAAATAAACTGCATCGTCGATGCGATTGCCGCCGGCAATCACTTCGTCACCTAAATAGCGAACGCCTACCACGTAATCATCCCCAACCATCTTGCGCACGGCTCGGTAGACTTCGAGCGGCAAACGCACGCGATTCTCGCGCGCCCCTCCGTAACCGTCGTGGCGATCATTTAGCGCACTCAAAAAACCCGCCATCGTGTAGGCATGTGCGTAATGCAGTTCCACTCCATCAAAGCCAGCCTCGCGAGCCCGGCGCGCGGCATCTGCAAAAATGTTCGGCAGCACTTGAGGCAACTCCCTCACGTGTGGGAGTTGCATATCTGTTACGTGTTCGCGATAGCCGAAGTGAAGTGATTCCAGCTCGCGCGCGTCGAGAACTCGATCAATAACCTCTTCCCCAGCGCCATTAAGAAAGCTCCGCACTTCGGGTTCGTCGGCATTAACCCACCGCGGGTTCTTTGTGATTTCCGCGAGCGCCTGGCGATGTTGGTCATTCACTTGCAGAAAGCGGTCAAAATATTTTTCCCTTTCCGGCCGGCGCTTCACCGAAAGGAAGTCGATGATTTGGATAAATAGTCTAGTCTGACCGTGGCTGGCATCCGTTACGGTTTGAACCAGCTTTCTGAGTCCGGGTATGAAGCGATCGTGGCCGATGCGCAGCAACGGGCCGCTGGGAATATCACGAACACCGGTCGCTTCGACCACCAGGACTCCGGGTCGTCCTGCCGCGAAACGCCTGTACCAATCAAGGTTCTCCTGCGTGACAAAGCCGTCTTGAGTGGCGCGCCAGGGCACCATAGCCGGCACCCAGGTGCGGCTGCTGGTCTCTATTGAGCCAATTTTGACTGGTTGGTAAAGAAGAGACCGGGCCGCTTCTTCGGCTCTGGGCCAGCGCGTCTCGGGAATTGTGTGACGAATCGGTTTGGGAAACTTCCACATCTTCAATCACTCTACCACTACTAGAAAAATAGAGCTGGCGCAAGCAACCCTTCCCGACCCCGAGATTCTCAAGCTTGATTACTTCTTTGGTGATGGAAAGCCTCGAAGTCAGATATCGTCTCATAATCTCATTTAGCTCAAGGTCAGGAAGGGGGCATGCCCCCGCGCTGTTTAGTTGCGCCTGCCGGAACCTTCCCCTCTATGATAAATTAGATTCAGTTATTCAAGCCGTATCGGAGTTCAACTGTTGATCGACGAGTTGCTCAAATGGCGTGGTGAGTTTCCGATCTTAGACAAATCTGTCTATTTGATCTCACACAGCCTTGGTGCCATGCCCAGGGAGACTTATGCACGGCTCCACGACTATGCCGAAACCTGGGCCACACGCGGCGTGCGTGCGTGGGCGGAAGGTTGGTGGAACATGCCGGTGACAACCGGTAACGAGGTGGCAGGTATCATTGGCGCGGAGCCAGGTAGTGTGGTCATGCATCAGAACGTGTCGATTTGCCAATCGCTCATTCTTTCCTGTTTTGAACCTACACCTCAGAGAAACAAGATAGTCTATTCGGAACTGAACTTTCCCTCGGTGATGTACGTCTATGAGGCTCACGCGCGTCACGACAAATTGAGAATCCACACTGTCGTCTCAGACGACGGTATAAGGGTGCCGCTCGAACGTTTTCTTAAGGCTATAGACGAAGAAACGTTGCTTGTCCCCTTCTCGCATGTCCTCTTCAAGAGCGCCTTTCTGCAAGATGCCAAAGCCATTACCCAGCGTGCACATGAGGTGGGCGCGATGGTCGTCTTGGACTGCTATCAATCTGCCGGCACGGTTCCGTTCAGCGTTAAAGAACTCAACGTTGATTTCGCAACCGGGGGTTCGGTGAAGTGGCTCTGCGGTGGCCCGGGCGCTGGATATCTTTATGTGCGGCCGGATCTTCAGGAACAGCTGCAACCGAAGACTACCGGCTGGATGGCCCACGAAGAACCATTTGCCTTCGATACGAAACTTCGCTATGCACCAAACGTAGCGCGTTTTCTCCACGGCTCGCCCGCAATACCGGCGCTTTATGCCGCCCAGTCAGGATATCGAATCATTAATGAAATCGGGCTTGAGAGAATTCGCGAAAAGAGTGTGCGGCAAACGACTCGTTTGATAAAGCTCGCGGAGGAGGCTGGATTCAATGTGACAAGCCCGAAGGACGCCGCTGATCGAGGAGGAACAATCACGGTAGCTCACCAGGATGCGGGAGCCATTACAAGGGAGTTGATTCGTAGGGAGTTCATCGTCGATTATCGTCCCGGTGCAGGCGTGCGCATCTCCCCTCATTTTTATACGAAGGATGAAGAGCTGGACCTCGTCATTAACGAAATGAAAGAGATTCGAGACACGCGCGCGTACGCGGACCACGAAGCGGCCGGAGCCGCCTTTTGATTAAAGCGAGCTTAGATCTTTGATCTTGGAGCTTTGATCTTTTTTCTCGCTGCAAAAGTAAGCGGGTCCCTCAAAGTTCTAAGTTCAAAGTTCAAAGAACAAAGATCAATGAGTAACGATTACGGCAGCAACGCCCCACTTTCATATAACAAATACTTGCGTGTGGCCGACTTGATTGGCCTGCAGGACTGTTTGTCCGATCCGCAACATCACGATGAGTTGCTTTTTATCACGATTCACCAGGCTTATGAGCTTTGGTTTAAACAGATTCTTCACGAAATAGATGCGACGATCGGCCTGATGAATGAGGATCGTCTCGCCGCCGCTGCACGCGCCCTGCGGCGCGTGGTTGAAATTGAAAAACTATTGATTACACAGATTCACATCCTGGAAACCATGACGCCCATCAACTTTCTAGGATTTCGAGATCAATTAAATCCGGCCAGTGGGTTTCAATCCATGCAATTCCGTGAGATTGAGTTTTCTTCGGGGCAAAAGCACCAGACCATGTTGAATGAATTTCGGCACGATGAGTTTGCTTATGGGCGATTGAAAAAACGTTTCGAGGAGCCATCATTGGGGGATGCATTCTTTGCAGCGTTGCGCAAACGCGGTCTGGAGGCACCTGCGAGTGAAGAGTCTCTGGATCAGGAAACGCGTGCGAAAAATTACTCGAAACGCGCACAGGCGGTATTGGAGCTCCTAACTCATTTCGAGGAACGTTTCGAAGAGTTTCAACTTGCCGAAGCCTTGTTGGAGCATGATGAATATTTCTCCCTATGGCGTTCCCATCACATCAAGATGGTTGAACGCATGGTGGGCACCAAACGCGGGACAGGAGGGTCAGAAGGTGTCGGCTATTTACGAACCACGCTCGACAAAAAGTTTTTTCCGGAGCTTTGGGAGGCCCGTACGCACCTGGATGTGAAACACGGTGAAGGTGGCTGTCCCTTTGCGAAAGAATGAACTTGCTCCTAATCCAGTTCTAGCTCAAGCATTTCCAATCTCTTATGGCAAATGAACGACGTCGTAATCCGCGAGTCAAAGTTAATCTTCCGGCGCGTTGGGAAGGTGTCCTGGCGCTACAAGAAGCAAATGTCACTGACCTGAGTAACAAGGGCTGTTTTGTGCTGACAGGCGGCAAGGTCGAACCAAAAGAGTTGATTCGCCTTGAGATCCAACTGCCCGATGAGGAACCGATCTATTTTTGGGCCGAAGTTGTTGATGCAGCATTCGAAATAGGCTTCGCAGTAAAGTTTACTTCCATGGAAGAGCCTGACCAGACTCGTTTGCGCCGTTTCATTGAACAGTGCCTTACGAAGGAATAGCGAAGGCTCTCGAAGCTCCTTAGAAGACATTGACCGATCCTGGTAACTGGAGAAACGTTCCGCCTGATCCGTAAACCCAAAGACCGACTGCTTTGAATATGACTGTTGGATTCCCGGAAAGATTCAACATGGCTGATTACTTCCTCTACCACAACGTGGAGGAAGGCCGGGAAAACAAAATATGTCTCTATTTCAATGATCAAACCTATTCGTATGGCGAGACGGCGGGTTTGGCAAATCGCGCGGGCAATGCCTTGCTCGAACTCGGCGTCGACGTCGAAGACCGAGTGTTGCTAGTCTTGCCGGATTGTCCGGAATTTGTTTGGACCTGGTTTGGTGCAGCGCGCATCGGTGCGGTAATCACGATGGTCAATCCGCTTTTGCCTGCGGAAGACTACAAATATTACCTGGATTACACGCGCGCTCGAGTGGCTGTGGTACATCAGTCGTTGTTGGCAAACTTTGCCGAAGCCGCGAAAGGCGCGCGCTATCTGAAAGCGATGCTGGTGGTTGAGGGTGGTGCAGTTTGTGGCCCTTTAGATCAGGCCGTGTCCCGGCCGCCGCTGGACCGGCCGAAGGCGCCCGAAAACGATCTTAAGTCGTTTGGGTTTGGCGAGATCATTTCCGCGCAATCCGAGGAATGCATGCCGGCCGACACTCATCGAGACGACATTGCGATTTGGTTGTTTACTTCCGGCTCCACTGGTCATCCAAAGGGGGCCGTTCATCTGCAACACGATCTGCCTTTCAACACCGAAGTCTTTGCGAAACGCACAATCGGCGTGAACGAAAACGATCTGACTGTTTCCGTGCCCAAGCTTTTTTTTGGTTATGCAACGGGAACGAACCTGCTTTTTCCCTTTGCTGTTGGCGGCGCGACAGCCTTGTTTTCGGAACGCGCAACCCCCGAGAAAATTTTCGAAATGATCGAGCGACATCGTCCGACGATTCTTACGACGGTGCCCACAATGATTAACTCAATGCTTAACGCAGGACAGGCCGGCAACCGAGATTTATCGAGTCTGCGATTCTGTTATTCAGCCGGCGAAGCTTTGCCGGAAGCACTTTACCTGCGTTGGAAGAAGACTTTCGGTGTAGAAATCTACGACGGCATTGGGTCAGCCGAGATGTTTCATATCTACATAACGAACCGCCCGGGGGACGTGAAGCCTGGAAGTCTCGGCAAGCTTGTCAGGGGCTACGAAGCCAAGGTAGTCGATGCCGAAGGCAACGAAATCGCCACCGGCGAGATGGGCACGTTGAAGATCAAAGGAGATTCCGCCGCCCTTTGTTATTGGAATGAGCACGAAAAATCCAAAGAGACCTTTGCCAGTGACTGGTGCACAACAGGCGATCAATTTCATGTTGACGCCGAAGGATACTATTGGTATCACGGTCGCACTGACGACATGTTGAAAGTCTCGGGCATCTTTGTTGCCCCGACTGAAATTGAAAACTGTGTTCTGCAGCATGAAGCGGTTCTGGAGTGCGCGGTCATTGGTGCCGATTCGGGTGATGGGCTGGTAAAACCCAAAGCTTTTGTTGTTGTTCGGGAAACTGTTTCGGCAGACGAAAAGCTCGCAGAGAATATTAAGGAGTTTGTGAAGACTCGCCTCGCGCTTTACAAATACCCGCGCTGGATCGAATTCGTCTCCTCACTTCCAAAAAACGATCGCGGCAAAATTGATCGCAGGAAACTGAAGCAACTTTAACGAAGGATCCCCGGTTCGGAGTTTAGTGCTTACTGTCAGCCGTTTGTTGTTTGTAGAACCATACGTCAGTCTGCTTCGTATACTCTTTTCAATTTCTAACTGACCCGATTAGGAGCCACCTTAATGAATTCATTTTCTCGTAGTTATTTCCGACGAAGCGGATTTTCGTCTGCCCTCCTTTCCATCTCCTTCGCAATTACCTTGCTTTCATCAGCTGCCTTGGCCTGGCCGCAGGGCACCGCTTCCTCTGCGACCCCGACTAAGAGTCTGGCGTCGGTATTAACCGCGGCCGAGCGAAAAGGGGCTGGCCGCGTAAAACTAGAAACGATCCGCGCGGTCACTACCACGCTGAGCTCGCCGGAGTTTGAAGGTCGCGGAACAGCACAGCCGGGAGCGGACAGGGCCGCGCGTTATTTGGCTGACCGTTTCTCCAGACTCGGACTCAAGCCCGCGGGCGAGGATGGCACTTACCTGCAGTCAGTCAAATTTAAGTCGGCGGAAGTGTTGCGGGAGACTTCCGTCAGGGTCGGCGACGCGCTTCTCAAACACGGCGAAGACTACGTCATCCTGCCGCCTTACTCTTCGGGGCAGGCAGACGTCACGGGGGGGGTTGTGTTCGCTGGTTACGGCGTTGTCTCGGAGGAACTGAAGCGTGACGATCTCGCTGGGCTCGAACTGAAGGACAAAGTCGTGATCATTCTGAGCGGGCAACCTGCGGGCGTGGATTCGGCGGCATGGAAGCGCGCCACCCATCCACAGGTTAGGGCGATGAACATTTTCGCTCGCGGCGCGGTTGCGATGATAGTCGCCAACGCGGGGGCCCCAGGTCAGCCTTTCTCAACCATCGCGAATTATCTCTCGCGCCGTCGCGTCAGATTGGCCTCTACGCCCACGCCTGCCTTTAAGGCGCCGCCAATCCTACTTGTGAGCGACGCGGCAATGGGAAAATTATTCGCCAACTCCCCGGTAACATATGCGCAGACTTTAGAGAAGCTTAAGAACGGCGAGACAGCGTCTCGCGATCTTGGTCAATTGGCTACTTTGGCGTTGCGGTTCAAGCAAGACGAGGCAATCAGCAGCAACGTGTTGGGTGTGCTGGAAGGTTCAGATGCGAAACTCAGGGAAGAGGCGGTGGTCTATTCAGCACACTACGACGCTTACGGAATTGATGGGAATGGTCGTATCTACCCCGGCGCGGCGGATAACGCGCTAGGCACAGCCACGATCACAGCGATTGCAGAAGCTTTTGTGAGAGCCTTCCCGAAACCATCTTCGCGGCCCCGTCGTTCGATTATCTTTCTCGCTGTAACGGGGGAAGAGTATGGGCTGCTCGGCGCAGAATATTGGGTGCAGCATCCGACTTGGCCGCTCGAAAAAGTTGCTGCAGATATCAATTTCGACGGTATCGGTACGGAGGTTTACGCTCCGGTCAAACGCGTCGTTGGCTTTGGTGCAGAACATTCCGAACTCGGGACGATTTTTGAAAATGTTGTCGCAGCCACCGGAAACATTGTGACGCCCGATCCTCTGCCGGAAGAGAACGCGTTCGTTCGCTCGGATCATTATGCTTTTGTGAAGAAAGGTATTCCCGCCTTGATGCTGCTGGGCGGTCCTGCCGGAGACGTTTCCCTTTGGTTTCCGCGCGCAAAAAAATGGTTGGAGACTGACTATCACTCTCCCAGTGATACGGTTAAGCCTGATTGGGATTGGACCGGGCCGCGCACGCTGGCCCAGGTTGGCTTGATTATTGGTCTGCGAGTAGCAAACGCCGACACCATGCCCGCATGGCGCGCAACGTCACCTTTCAACCGCCCGCGTAATCAACCAAAACCGTCGGGACCTTAGCTTGAGAGGACAAGTCGGACCGCAAGCCGGGCCTACCGACGATGCAAGTCCACGCGTCAGGAAAAACCCATTGCCGCAGGATTGCCAGCGGAAAGCTAAACTGAAATATTCACTTGACTGGTAGGGCTAACCGCGTCGCTCAAGATTGTAATCACGAAGACGTCGGTAAAGAGTTGAAGGAGAAATACCCAGGATTTCGGCGGTCTTGCCTCGATGCCAGCCCGTTTGCTCGAGCGCGGAGATTATTTGCTGGCGCTCCACGTCCCGCAATGAAGTTGGGGAGGAGCTTACGTTCGGAGTGAATTCCGCGGGTGCGCCAGGTTGTGGCGGACCGGAGGCAATCGGAATAGCTACGGCCGGCCGCACGACCTCGGGCGGTAATTCGCTGACAGTTATGCGACCATTGTTGGCAAGGATCACCGCGCGCTCGAGACAATTCTTAAGCTGCCGCACATTGCCAGGCCAACTGTAGGAGCGCAATGCATCGAGAGCCTGTGGTTCAAGCTCCGGCGGGGCCGTGCCTCCAACGTCATTTAGAAGATGGCGTGCGAGAGGTTCGATATCTTCGGGTCTTTCGCGCAGTGGCGCGAGATCGATCTGAAAACCGTTAATACGATAAAGAAGGTCGGAACGGAAAGATCCATCGGACACAACTGAATCGAGATTGCGGTTAGTTGCCGCAACGATGCGTACGTTTACCTCCACCTTGCGCACACCGCCAACACGGAAAAATGTCCTTGTCTCAATAGCGCGCAAGAGCTTGGCCTGAAGTTGCGCGGGCAGCTCGGTAACTTCGTCCAGGAAAAGCGTGCCTCCGTCGGCCAGTTCGATCAATCCGAGCTTGCGCCCCTTCGCACCTGAAAACGCGCCCGCCTCGTAGCCAAACAGTTCCGATTCGAGCAGCGACTCCTGAAACGCAGCGCAATTGATGTCGATAAAAGATCCGTCCACGCGAGTTGATAAACGATGGATGGCATGGGCAATCAGTTCTTTTCCGGTTCCCGACTCGCCCGTGATCAATACTGAAGCTTCAGACGGGGCAACCCGTTCCACCAGCCTGACGGCTTCTTTCATCGCTTCTGAGACACAGACGATCTCAGGCAAACCAGACTGCCGCGCCAGTTGTTCGCGCAGCCGAAGATTGTCTACGCGCAACCGGCGTTTCTCTGCGGCCTGTTTGACCCGTAAATCGAGTTCCGTGATTCTGTACGGCTTGGTTAAGTAATCGTAGGCGCCAAGCTTCATGGCTTCGACGGCAGTTTCCACCGTCGCCTGGCCCGTCAGCATTATGACTTCGGGTGGATTTGGTCTTTCATGAATGCGACGCAGGACTTCCATGCCATCGATTCGCGGCATGTTTATGTCGCAAAGCAACACATCAACATTGCTCTCTTCCAACTTACGTAGCGCAGCTTCGCCATCCGGCGCGGCCTGCACACGATAGCCCAGCCGCTCCAGTTCCTTCTGCAACACCATCCGAAGATTTGTCTCGTCCTCGGCGATCAGTATTCGTGCCGCTTTTTGCTCGCTCAAACCTGCGGTTCTCCGCTCAAGTTTATTGCCGGGAGTGAAATTGTGAAAGTGGTGCCGACGCCAACTGTGGATTGCACGTCGAGGCTACCTCCGTGCTCCGTTAAGATACCATAACAAACTGCCAGACCGAGACCTGTGCCCTCGCCCACTTCTTTAGTAGTAAAAAAGGGCTCGAAGATTTTAGGGACATTTTCGGGCGGGATACCCACCCCCGTATCGCTGACCTCTACCAGCACAAAGCTCCCGTTCCCCCGGGTTGCGATTTTTACTACGCCGCCGTGCGGCATAGCGTCAATCGCATTAGTCGCCAGCGCAATAATAGCTTGCTGCAACTGCCCGGCTTCGCCGGACACCAGCGGAAGATTTTCCGGATTTTCAATCTGAAATTCGATCCTCTCGCCGCGCTGCTGATGCGTTAGCAGGCGTGCTGCGGAAGAAATGACGTCTCCCAGGCTAATGGGAGCGTAGGGTGTTGCTCGCGCACGACTGAAATCAAGCAAGCCGTTAGTAATCATCTTACAACGAAAGGTTTCGCTGCGAATCAACCCGAGATACTCCCGCAGGTCATTAAGCGCCTCTGAGTCCTTAAATGCATCCTCGTTGACTCGTGATTCGAGCGCTTCGGCGCAAGCCGAAATAGTAGCGAGCGGATTGTTTATTTCATGAACCACCCCCGCGGCCAGCCGGCCGATTGCGGCAAGCTTCTCCGCGCGAGCGACCGCGCGGTTTGATTCAATGTGGTGGGTAATATCCTCGCCGACGGCAATTACATGAGAAACGGTACCGCTTCGATCGATCCACATCGGAATCTTACTTATTAACCAATGCTTCATTTGCCCGTTGGCGATTGCGGTCTCGTGTTCGATACGTTCAATCTTGCCCCTTTCAAAGACGCGTGCGAATTCACCTTCAAGCAGTTCGCGTTTTTGGCGAGTCAAAACGCTGAAGATATTTTTCCCCAACACCGAACCACGCGGGATGCCAAGCTCTCCCAACTCGCGATTGCGGTTCCAGGCCACAATCTTGTAATCGCGATCGATTGCATAAAGCGAGAGCGGAAGGCTGTCTATTATTGCCTCAATAAATCGTCGTTGGGCCTCGACTTCTTCAGTGCGGCGATGCACTTCCAGCGCCAGATTCGCCGAGACTTCGCGCGCGGATTGGTAAAGGCTTGAAATGTGAGCAGCCAGGGCGGTTTGTTGTGCGGCGGCATCGACGAGACGGCATACCGTTTCATCGCATTCCTCGCGTTTGTCGAAAGCCACAATCAAGGCGCCATTGGTGCGGCCACCAAATCTCAACGGCGCAACATATTCGGCACGGTGTGTCTCGTCCCGTAGAAAAAAGCGCTTCTCATCAGTGATCAGCGCGGGCACGGCGCTTGAGGAACTTAGCCAATCCTCTAAACGATCGAATTGAAGCAGGGAAGAATCCTCCGCGCTGCCTTCGCGATCAAAGATGCAAACAACGTGGGCCTCTTCGCTTAGTTTTAAGAAGGCGGCGCATAGGACCGCGCTCGTTCCCTCGTAAGTGGCGCCGGCCACACGGCGAACCAGTTGGTCTGGCTCGAGTGCTCGGAGTAGTCCACGGCCCAGGTCGGCCAAAAACCTTAGTTCACGATTGCTTCCGATTAGCTCCCATTCACGCTGTGCCGCTCGCAAATGGGAGGCAGATCTGGAAATGATTTCGCTTGACGGAGAAAGCTTGGAGATGTAGTCGTCGGCGCCTGCGCCAAAAGCATCGATCTTGCGGCTCTCCACGTCGTCATCCGAGAGGGCAATTATCGGCAGCTTGCTTGTCGCTGGTTGCGCCCGCAGGATTCTGCAAAGCGTAAGGCCGTCGACCTTTGGCATCTCAAGGTCGATTATTACAAGATCGCAAGGTTCTTTGTGGAGTAAGCGCAGAGCTGAGGGAGCGTCTTGCGCGCTCAAGGCGCAATAGCCTGCGTTCTCGAAACTACTGCGCAGGCGTTCTCGTGTGTTGCTGTCGTCGTCAACGATGAGAACGTTCGCATTTTGTTTGGGCGTTGTAGCAGCAGGCATGCTTCAATCCTGAACGAACTGGCCGGTCTGGGTGACCTTAGGCACCGGAGCATGCACGGTGCTTCCAGTAGGCGGAATTACATCAAGCATCTCCTGCTATCGATTGAAAGCGATGGAGGACAGTAATGTCAAGATGGTGAGCGCGCGCGGGCAGTCCTGTCCTGTTCAGTTAGGGATGGAACTAACTAGTTGACGGAGGTTGAAGCGAGGTTGTCATTCTCCACTTCCGCGAGGTTCTCATTCTCAAGCTTCACTATGCTTGCAGCCGCGGCCTGCTGCGCGCTCTTCTCGAGCTTGTGGCTGGACTTGGCGCGATACATGGCCTGGTCAGCAGCCACCAGGAGTTGGTCCAACGTCTCTCCCTCGATGCCATACGTTGATGTACCGATGCTTATACCTACCCTCGCCTGGCCGCTGCCACGAACGTGGAGTGAAAAATCCGAAACGGCCGTTTCGATGCGGCTTCGGAGGTCTTCCACCTGAGTGCCTATCAATTCCTGAACAATGGCCACAAACTCGTCCCCGGCGTAACGGGAAAGAAAATCGTATTCACGGAGCTGGGCCTGAATTATTCTCCCCATCTCGCGCAACATTTTGTCGCCCACTGTATGTCCAAATGTATCGTTAACGATTTTGAAATCATCCAGATCAAGCATGACCACCTGGAAAGAGCGGCTGGTACGCCGTGCTCGCGAAGCTTCCTCATCAAAGCGAAGAGCTAAATAACGCGCGTTCGGCAAACCGGTGAGCGGGTCGGTAAGAGCATTCGATTCCGCCTTGGCGTGATGCATCGCGTTTGACAGCGCATCCGAGGCCAACCTGGTAACCGTTTCGAGCATACGCATATGGTCGTCTGTATATTGCTCAAGTTCTGTCGAATAAACTGAGAGCGCCCCCAGCAACATCTCGTCTTTGTAGAGAGGCAAGGACGCCATTGAGCGATATTCACGTTCAAGGTCGAGGCCGGTAAAATCCAGACTTGGGTGAAGTTGATTAATCGGGCTGCGATTCGCGAGCGCAAATCCCGTTACGCCCTCTCCAGGCGCTACGCATCTTGCCGCTAAGACCTCGGCATTGCTGCCAGCTACGTGAGCGGCAGTGGCGTACCCTTTCAATTCGTCATAGAGATAAACCACGCAAGTATCAAAAGCCACGACGTGTCCTACTTTGTCTACCAATACCTCAATCGTATTTCGGACGTCGAGGGAAGATCCGAACGTACGGGCTATCTCATATAACGCATAGACTTCCTGGTGCGCGCTTTTGATTTGGTCGTAAGCCATGTAACAACCCCGTTCCCTGGTTTGGGCCATATCCACTTCGCTTAGTGCGAACGGCTCACGCGGGCTTGTTGAGGTTAATTGTTGCGGTAACCCAACTGAGGCTATTTGAGCTTCGAAGCGTGGGAGATGCTTTATGAACAATTCCACTACCTGCGGATCGAAATGTGTACCTGAACCACGCAACAGAAATGCAATGGCTTCGTCGCGCGTCATCCCCCTCCGGAAAGGCCGATCCTCTCTAACGGAATCGAAGCAATCGACAACTGAAATGATGCGCGCCGTAATAGGTATTTGTTCGCCCTTGAGCCCATCGGGGTAGCCAAGTCCATCCCACTGTTCATGGTGATGGCGAACAATGGGCGTTACGGGATAGGGAAATTCAACGCGACTCAGAATCTGCGCGCCCACAGTTGTGTGTATCTTCATCTTTTCAAACTCAGCAGGAGTTAGTCTGCCGGGTTTGTTTATGATGTGCGCGGGGACAGCCAATTTTCCTACGTCGTGAAGCAAAGCGCCCGCCTTTAGGGCGGCTATTTCATCGCTCGAAAGACCAAACAGTTCGCCCATACCGGTGGCGTAGATTTGTACGCGACGCACGTGGCAATGCGTGGTTTGATCTTTCGCGTCGATCGCAGTTGCCAGCGCTTCTGCCGTGGCGAAGTGTATACGACTAAGTTCTTCCGTCTCACGCGTCTTCGCACTTAACCGGGTCCAGGCAAGATAGATCACCTGTGCACCGGCAAATACGGTTACGCTCAGCAGCGCAAGTGACAACGCTTGATGAATTGCCCAGGCCGTAACAACAACCCCGCCGGCAAGAATGAAAAGCTGATAGCGGCCGGTGTGTGTACTTGCACGCCTTCGAGCCTGTTCAGCCGCGAAACTGGGTTTGTTGTCAGCGCTATTGAGTAGCTTCATTCACCCTCCCCCAACCGTCTGCACGCTTTCCTAAATCATCCGAGCTCTCTGCCTTGCAGGCCACCGACCCTCCTTAATTCAGCGGCCGGAAGCAAGCTGGGAGCAAATCAGCCTGGCTTCCGGCCATTGTCAGGGGCAAGCGGGGCGAGCTTTGGTCTCGCCTTGCTGGGTGAGAGTCGTCTCGAAATCGAGTGGCAGTCGTTTAATTGCACTTGCTTGACTCGATCTCAGAAATTGGCGGCTCGGACTCCGTGCGGAGAGCCCGTGAAGCCTTAGTGCTTCTCAGCCGCACAATTCCTTTTTCAATTGTTGTGCCGGATGCACCGCGGATGGAACAAGCCCCTAAAAGGGCTGTCGAATTGAGGATTGTGGGAAGTTTCCGACCGGCAAAAGTCGAATCTACCTTCGTGAAATCAATTTGATAAGTCAGATTGAGAAGTTCAGTCAAACTGCTCAATCCATAAGTTGACAAGGTTCAATTGTCCGGGCACCCTTCGTCTTTAGTCATCATCCAACGCGCGAATTACGCGTGGCGGATATTAGACTTTCAATATTCTATTGATCGCCATTAGTTATCACTCATCATTCTTGTTAGGTCGATCAGAGTGACAAATTCAAGCGGTAAACCTTTAGTAACGACCCGGCCGATCGGTTATATCGAGTTGCTCCGCGGTAATCGTAGTTTCCGGCAGCTCTGGCTGGGCCAGGTTGTGAGCCAGATGGGCGACTGGTTTAACACTATCGCCCTCTACACTATCATTCTTAACCTGACAGGCTCGGGTCGCGCTATTGGTCTCTTGCTGGTGGCTCGTTTCGTGCCCAGTTTTGTATTTGGCTCGCTGTCAGGCGTCGTTGCCGATCGATTTAGCCGGCGCTCGATCATGATCGTGTCCGATCTGTTACGCGCTATCGTCGTATTAGGTTTTCTATTGGTTCGCCGTGCCGATCAGTTATGGATCCTTTACTTTCTCACTGTAGTCCAACTGGCCTTGTCGACGTTTTTCGAACCAGCCAAAACTGCGGTAATCCCGTCCATCGTTTCCGACCGGGAACTCGTCGCGGCAAACGCGATCTCTTCCGTGACGTGGTCCGTGATGCTCACGCTTGGAGCGGCTATCGGTGGGGTAGCAACAGGATTGTTAGGCACCGATGTCGCTTTTATACTTGATGCTTTGACTTACCTTCTTTCGGCGGCACTAATAGCGAGCGTCCGGCTCCCTAAACGCGCGCCGCGCGAGAAAGGGAAGCTCACTCTGAGACGAGCCCTGGGTATCACTGAGACGGTTGAAGGAGCGCGATACGTCAAACATCGTCCGCGAGTGCTGGCGTTGTTGCTGGTCAAACCGGCCTGGGGGCTGGGCGGCGGAATTCTGACGCTGTTGGCGGTCTTTGGCGAGAAGATCTTTCCTGTGGGGAATAGTGCGGCTACCGGCATAGGCGTTCTTTTTGCAGCCCGTGGAATTGGCACCGCCATTGGGCCGATTGTTGCTCGTCGAATTTCAGGCGAGGGCAAGAACCGCATGCAGGCGACGATTGGAATAGCATTTTTGATCGGCGGTGCGTTCTACATCGCTTTCGGCAGCGCCACGAGTTTTATTTTGGCGCTAATCGTTCTGGGACTCGCACATACCGGAGGGAGTATCCTCTGGGTGTTTTCCACAGTGCTGCTACAACGTGGGGTCGAGGACAATTTTCGCGGCCGGGTATTCGCCGCTGAATTGGCTTTGCTTACACTTACAATGGCGGTATCAAACTATGCAACAGGCGAATTACTTGATCGTTTTGGACTATCGCCCCGAGTTGTCGTGATTGGAATTGGCGCATTATTTCTGATTCCAGGAGTTGTCTGGTTTGCTACCAAAAATTGGTGGGATAAAGATGAGGACGCGCCGATTGAACAAACCGCGTTTCTCGATAGATCTGGCGAAACGGAGAGCGCGCACGTCTCAGGTTAATCTTTCGTACACTGTAACCATTCGCCGGGTACTTTTGGCGCGCCCAATGTAAGAATCGTACGCGTGCCCAGC
>JBHEMV010000057.1:0-21211 GCA_046262375.1 Pyrinomonadaceae bacterium | reverse complement strand
TATGATCTGACTCGCTAAGAAACTCTCTTCCCCCTTCCGTTCAAGCTACAACCCCACTAACACAGAACTAACCACTAAACTTCAGCCTCCTCTCAGGTTGGTTCAGGGGGCAAAGCGCAGCGCTCCCCCGCTCCAGTTCAAGCTGCAACACTACTCAACACCGAGGTTCAACCCTGTCTTGTCTTCGTCCTAAGGTAGTCGCCGGATTTCCCGCCCGTCTTACTTTCCAGACGTACATCGGAAATCGTGATGCCCTTATCGAGCGCTTTACACATGTCATAAATCGTAAGGGCAGCTACTGAAACGGCCGTAAGCGCCTCCATTTCGACTCCCGTTTGGGCATTGGTCGATACAACAGATTCGAGATAGATTCCGTAGTCTTCAACCCGTGCCTGAACGTCCACGTGAGTCAATGGCAGCGGGTGGCAGAGTGGAATAAGCTCCGCCGTTCGCTTGGCCGCCATAATGCCCGCGAGCCGGGCTGCTTCCAATGGATCACCTTTCGGCGTTCTGTGTTCTTGCACGGCGGCAACAGTTTCCTTTGCCATTAACACTCGAGCCGATGCCACAGCGTGACGCGTAGTGGGGACTTTATCGCTTGTG
Organism: Pyrinomonadaceae bacterium; assembly: GCA_046262375.1. Taxonomy (GTDB): domain Bacteria; phylum Acidobacteriota; class Blastocatellia; order Pyrinomonadales; family Pyrinomonadaceae; genus PSRF01. The sequence goes on along the minus strand of JBHEMV010000057.1, from coordinate 20,608 downwards.
TCCACCATTTTTACGCGACCCTCACCGTCGATGTGGCTAAGTTGGTTCAACTTAGTTCGCCTCGCTTCACTGCGTGCACAATCAGTGTGTTTCCGCCCAGCAGGATTTCGTCCGACTGCAACTCGTCTGTCCAGCGCTCCCGTCGTTTCTGGGCGGGGGTCATTTTGCCAATCAAACGAATCAGCGCCACCATGGGCCAGTAAAGCCATATGTGCGATTTTGGTTTATCGCGAAACAGCTTCGCGACTTCAAAGCCGCATTTCTCTAATGAGTAACGCAGCTCAGAGTAAGGGATCGCATTGGCATGGAGCGCTATCTCTACTTTTTCGCCAAACTCGCTTCGCGCGCTTTTCACATGCTCAAGGCTTAGAGGTTTGAAGTGAGATGTGTAGCCATGGAAAAGCCATTTGAACCGTTCTTCGATATTTAGAATGTTTGGAATACTGACTATTAAATGTCCCGTCGTCTTAAGCACTCGTGAGAATTCTCGAATAGCTTGTTGAGGGTTTTCAATATGCTCAAGGCCTTCGATACAAGTTATGTAGTCAAACGAGGAGTCTTCATAGGGAAGTTTGCTTCCCATGTCTCCTCTCCGTATATCGACGCCGCGCAAGCGAAATATTTCCGGATAGAGATCGCAGCAGTGAACGTCGAACCCTGCGTGTAGCAGCAGCGCAGCCAGAGCACCTTCGCCGGCAGGAACATCCAACAATTTTCCCACCGTAAAACTTCGAACAATGCCGAGCACCGTGTCGTAGATCGCCTCATGAGCCATTGCCTTGGGGGCTATCCGACTCTCTAAGGTCAATTCATCGTGGTGGAGTGCGGTCTGCATTTATCGGTGCTCGCAAATGATGTGAATTTTACTATTGCGCTTTCAAGGGGGTACCAGAATAATCTTACAATAATCTTACATGGCAAAGTCTCAGAGAATGTTCTAATTCTTCTAACGCAAGCCGTATTGCTCCCAAGCTAACGCCTATCGAAAGCAACGTAGGCAAGCTACAAATCCGATTGGCGGGCATTGATCGTATAGTATGAGACTGAAGAAACCCCCTCAACAAACGGCGAAGACCTGATATAGCGAGATTCCAGGTTCGAGTTCATCATGTCAGCATCTATAAGAAACAGTGCACTGCACGAACCAAACTCTTCGCCGGGTTACAGTGGCGTGGATGAGCATGCTGGTCCAGTGCATTACTTTATGGAATATTCGACGTCGTTGATCTTTCCTGTGCTATTTGCCCTAAATCTGTATTGGGCAAGCGCTCGCCTCTACGAACTTGAACTACTCTGGCTGTTGGCGCTGGCAGTGCCTCTAGGTGTTGTCGGGGGCGATTTCGTATCAGGAATAGTGCACTGGGCTGCAGACACCTATTGCTCGGAGGATACTCCGCTCGTTGGGCCGAGTCTGGTCAAACCCTTTCGCCTGCATCACATCTATCCGCGAGACATCTGTACGCACAATCTTGTGACAACAGTCGGCAACGTCTGCATTCTGGCCGTTCCGTTGCTTTCTCTTTGTCTGTTCCTGATGTGGCTGATGCCGGAATCCGGTTGGTTGGCATTTATCGTGGTTTGGATCGCGCTAATGGCGGCTGCCACCGTAGCCACTAACCAGTTTCACAAGTGGGCGCACCAGGAAAAGCCTTCGGCGTTTGCGCGCTGGCTGCAACGCACCCGACTCGTGTTGGAACCGTCGCATCATAAGCGGCATCACACCGAGCCTTTCAATATGCACTATTGCATCACAACCGGTTGGCTCAATCCGCTTTTGAACAAGATCAAGTTTTTCCGCAGGCTCGAAGCCATCTTAGGCTTACTCGGGATTGAAACTGCAAAGGCGAAGGACGCCCGCCAGTCGGGGACGACAGCATTGCCGTAGAGACCGGACATATTTCCTATCAGCGCTCACCTCGCACAAGGACGTATTCCAACAACCCCATTGTGAATCCGCGATAAACAGCGATGTCCAGGAGCAAACTAAGCCTGGCCAACGCGAAGCCGCGGATCTTGCTAATCGCTCGAATCGACTCAGGGCGCATTTGCTCGAAATAGTAGCCTGGAATCACTAACGATCCCATCTCCTTGATCTCAATTTTTTGAAATCCGGCGCCCCGCATTTTCTCGCCGTACACTTCAGCGGTGTAAACGTTCTCGCGCGGCACCTTCCAAAGGCTCCGTGCGGCCTCGGCAACGAATCTTTCCAGGAAATTGCCCGGCGGTCTCTTAACAACGAAGTCAGCCATTGCGATGACGCCGCCCGGCTGCAACACGCGCCGCGCCTCATGTAAAAACTTTTCCCGAGTATCAAAGTGTTCGGGACCCTCAATACTCAACACGTGCGTGAAGCTTTCATCAGGGAAGGGAAGCTCGATAGCCGTCCCGTGATGAAAGCGTACGCTTTCTTCTATGTGGGCCTCAGCTGCCCTGCGCCTTCCGTGTTCAATATGTCCCCAGGTTACGTCAAGCCCATCGATAGAGCGGGGCGCAAAGTTCTCGAAAAGGTAAATATCCTGTGTGCCCATACCGGGAGCGACGTCAAGTAGTTTGCTCGACTCATTAAGACCGAGGATTGTGCCCATTCGGTGCACCAGGTTCTCAGCTGCCTTCACGTAATCATCGATGCCATCTTCCCAAAGTCCAAAATTCAGATAACCGTTGTGCCAATCTGCGTAGTTTTCCACTCCACCCGCATAAAGGTTTTCTACCTTGCGTTCGTGGGCCCCGGCGGTCCACAGTTTCCGTTCAGTTTCGCTCATTCGCCACTCTCCCTGCTGGTTGAATTTCTCCCTTTTTCCCCGTTCTGATTTTTCAATTCTTGGCGGCCCTTTCCGGCGCCCTTTGCGTTCTTTGCGGTGTTGGGTTTGGTCTTCTATCATCGGCTATGTAGGAGAACCGCAAAGAACGCAAAGTCGCCGCAAAGGAACGCAAAGTTTGAAAGGTTCTGTAGTTCATCGTATAAGGTGGTCGTGGTTAGTCATTCGGGCAAGCGCACAACCTGCACCTTTGCTCCCGCTTCAATTGCGGACGTGTCTGGTGGCACAATGATGAGTGCCGTAGCACTCACAAACCCTACGAAATCAGACGAGCCTCCCCATTTCAACGGTGTGGCCAAAAGTTGACCGTCATCGTTGGTGCTTAGTTGAGCGGGAAGATAGCTCGCGCGTTCCTTAGCGCCTTTCACATTTTTCGCGAGAAGCGCTGTGTCCTGTCGCAGCTCACTTTCTTTCGCTCCCTGCATTGCGAGAATAGCGGTGCGCGCAAAAAGATTGAAAGTGACTGAGACTGAAACCGGATTTCCCGGGAGGCCAAAAAAGAGTGTGCCGTTTTGTAAACGCGCAAAGACTGTGGGCTTACCAGGACGCAGAGCTACACGTTCGAAGAAGAACTCGGCATTGAGCTCTTTCAAAGCCAGCTTGGTAAAGTCGTAAGCGCCAACAGAAACGCCGCCTGAGGTCACCACAATCTCGCTTCGCTCGGCCGCTTCCGTAATTTGCCTTTTTAGTGATCCCGGATCATCACCCATCAAAGGAAGCGTTTCCATAACGGCACCGGCAAGTTCCGCATAGGCGCCTATCGAGAAATTGTTTGAATCGCGGATTTGATCCATACCGGGCTTTTCGTTTATCGCTACCAGCTCGGTGCCTGTGGCCATTACTGAAACCCTGGGACGTTTTCCCACATTCACCTGCGCGTACCCAAAGGACGCCAGCACCGCCACTGTGGCGGCGGTAATCTGGTCGCCGCCACTCAAGACGGTTTCACCGGCTCTGATCTCGGCGGCGCGTCTGACAATTGATCGACCCGCCGGCACTGCCTCGACAATTTCAACCTCGCCGCCGCCATTGAGTTCGCGCGTTAGCTCAACCTGTTGCACGCTGTCTGCACCGACGGGCACAGGCGCGCCAGTCATAATCCTCACCGCCTCGCCTGTCTTCATCTGTTTATGCCAACCGCGGCCAGCTGCCGACTCGCCAACTATTCTTAGTTTTGCCGGCACGGTTTGCACATCGCTCGCCTTGAGGGCATAACCGTCCATTTGTGACCGATCGAAGGGCGGAAGATCGGTATCGGCGATGATGTCTTCGGCGAGGAAGCGACCGCGCGCCTGCGCCAGCGAGACGACCTCGGTTTCCAGGTTCTTCGTCTGCTTTTTAACGATTCGAATTGCTTCGGCGACGGAGATCATTGTCTGCAGTGTAGAAGCGTGCGAACCAAAGTTCAAAGTTATCCAGCAGCGCATTGTTGGAATGGAATCAAACGGGTTCTGATGATTCCTTGTTCTGTCGTAAGGGACGGAAAGTGTCCGTGAGGGCCAAGGGTTGAATCAAACTACCGCGAGCGCCCATGAAAATGCGCTACCTATTTCGGGTTGTGTCTAAAGTTGAAAACTTCTCTGTGCGTTCTCTGTGAAATCTGTGTCTCAGTGGTGAATCTTACGTGGCGCTCACCACAGAGCCCAGAGAACACCGAGATCTCACAGAGAAACTGAAGTTAAGACACCCCTATTTCGCGTTTTGGTGACACGCCAGAACTCATAAGTTACAATCTCAACGTTTTCCCGAGGTAACGGTTAGCCTTTCAACTTGTGCTCCACATCAAAGGTTACTTAACCCGTATCACAGGTGCGGAGGTAAAAATTATGGCGAAACAAACCAGTGAGCTACGTATTGCGTTAACAATAGTCCTGGTTGCAAGCCTTTCCTATGCTGCCTGCCAACGGTCTTCCGAATCATCGTCAGAGGAATTAAAACCACGAACCTCGGCTGTTCAGATCGGCGATATGGCTCCAGATTTTACACTCCAGGATCAACACAACCAGAGGGCCACTTTATCATCAGCTCGTGGAAGTGTGCCTAGTGTTTTAGTGTTCTATCGAGGTTACTGGTGACCATATTGTGCTCGGCAGTTGGCCGAGCTGCGTTCGCTCCTGAACCCGGGAGAAAAGGTGAACGTGTATGCCATCAGTGTGGATAGTCCTGAACAAAGCAGAGACTTTGCTGAGAAGATCGCAGCAGATGGGAAAGGGACGGTGCCGTTTCAGATGTTGTCTGACCCAGGTCATCGAGTGATAGATGGTTATGGGCTTCGAGATCCTGAATACAATGGGCAAAAGTTTGAGGGCATTCCCCATCCTGCCGTCTATTTGATTGATAAGAATGGGCGCGTCGCCTGGTTAACATTCGAAGAAGATTACAAGAAACGCCCCAGCAATACTGAGATACGGAATGCGCTAGATGCCCTGAACCGTTAAGAGGGGGGCCCCCCTTATCGGAAATTGGTGATTAGCACAACGTCACTAGTTATCGTACCGCGCGAGACTGCGAGTTGTTTCCCATCGCGAGACCAATCAAACCAGAAGATTTGATCCGATTTGAAATTCGTCAGTTGCTTAGGCGGTCCTCCATATATCGGTTGATGCCAAATATTGGATATTCCCCGGCTGGTGCCAATGTAAGTTAGTGCGCGCCCGTCCGGCGCCCAACGAATAGGCCCCCCTATAGATGTCAACGCGTCAAAGACTTTAATAGGTTCTCCGCCCTCGACTGGAAGGAGCGCTATTTTGGTGACTGAGTTTGGCTGATCCTCCCTGTAAAAGCACGCGACAAGCTTGCCGTCAAGCGAGAGGACAGGAGCAGATGTGAATTTCTCAGTCAGCTGTTGTGGGGCGCCCCCGTTAATAGAAACTTGCCAAATAGTTGGTTTCCCGGTGCCGAGAAGCGTATACAGTACCAACCTGCCGTCAGGGGAAGATTGCGCCAGGTTTTCGCCGCTGCCGCTGGTCAATTGTTTCGAATTGCCAGCATCCGCGTCTATGCGCCAAATGTTAGGAGTTCCTGCCCGGTCGGAGGTGAAAAGAAAGTAGCGGCCGTCCTGTGAAACTGCTGGCTGAGAGTTGGTGTGAGCTTTAGCTGTCAGTTGTCTTTGGTTGCTGCCATCGGCGTCCATTCTCCACAGATCATCATTACCGCTCGCCTTTGAGGCGTAGATGATTTTGCCATCGCTGGTCCATGCGAGTCCATTCCATCCATCTCGCTGGCCGACTCCGCGGGTGATCTGCGTCGCGCGGCTCACATCTCCGGAAGGAGCCACCCAGATGTTTGAGACCGTCTCTGACTGCACCGCTACTAAACGGCTGGAATCTGCTGTCAGACTTACACTGATGTAGTTGTTCAAGTCAGTGGTGAGTCGGCGTGCTTCACCGCCAGGATAAGAAAGATACCAGATCTGATTAGACTCAAAGCTGGCTGATCCTTGCTCTGAAGCATCCAGGATTAAACCGCGGCCATCTGCCAGCCACGCCACCTGGCCCATGAATAACCATGCCTGAGAGGAGATTGATTTCTCCTTGCCGGTGTCAATCGCCACTTCGACCACATAGCTGTTGTAGTTGGGCACAAAACTGCCGGCTGCACAGGCAATCGTCTTTCCGTCCGGTGACCAGGAGAGCGATCTGAAAAAGTTTGGCAACTTTCGAGAAGCCAGCCTGCGCTCATTGCTGCCATCGGCCCTGGCAACAATCAGGGCTTGTTCGCCCTGGCTGGGAAAGTCTCGTATGAAAGCTAACTGCTGACCGTCAGGAGAAAGTGTGATGGCGCTGCCGATATCGGCAACTAATTTTTGCGGCGCCCCGCCAAGCACAGGTATTTGATAAAGAATATTCGTAGCGCTGCTCTTATTAGAGGCGACAAAATAGATGAAATCCCCACCGCGCGCGAAGGTGAGCCCGGTGTACTGAACGTCAGCAGCAGGCACAATCTGCACATCGCTCGTCGTGTTGATTTGTCTAACGCGAAGACTCTGCTGGCCGCTCTCGCTCGCTACGTGAACTACATATTTGCCATCCGGAGACACGGCCGCCTGGCTGGCCCTGCCGGTGGTCGTAACTCTGGTGATCTTCATCCGCTGCGCTACTGCCGGCTGGGTGGTTGACTCCCTGGGCAGCATAAATGTGAAAATGACAAAGGCCCCTAATCCGACAAATGCAAGGACTACTACTCCCACGACCAGGAGAAAGGCCCGCTTGTGATGTTTGATCTCTGAGACGATATATTCAGCGCTTGATGTCGGGCGTGCTGCTTCCACCTCGCGGGTCTGAACCGCCGGTTGCCCTGCAATTTCAGCCACAGCTTGGCCACTGCTTGCAGCTAGCGCTTCACTGCTCCTGTTTGGCGATGCCGACCGTTCGAGCTCAGACCTAAACTCAAGCTCCCGCCTTAAGTTTTTGAGATCAATTAAAAAGTCCTTAACAGTTTGATATCTTTCTTCGCGATCTTTGTGCAATGCTTTTCTGATGATCCGCTCCAACTCTGTAGGAACTTCCGGCGAGTAACGCACCAGCGGCGCAGGCTCTCTTTGCAGGATCAGCGAGAGCACATCGCTGGGCGTGCCACCTTCGAAGGGTGTCCTTCCTGCGACCATCTCGTAAAGTACGACACCCAAACTCCAAATGTCCGTGCGGGCGTCCACCTTTTTGCCGCGCGCCTGCTCCGGCGACATGTAACGAGCCGTACCCATCACTACGCCGGCATCTGTGTTGACGAGCGTTGAGGCTTCTGAATCGGTGTCGGGCTTCTCTGTCAGCTTCACCAGACCAAAATCCAGCACTTTCACGAAGCCATCTTCGCGAATCATGATGTTTTCCGGCTTGATGTCGCGATGAATGATCCCGGCTTTATGCGCTGCTGCTAACGCAGAAGCAACTTGAACAGCAACCTCGAGCGATTCCTCCAGCTTTATCAGCGCCTTCGCCGTATGCTCTCGCAGAGTCTGGCCATCAATGAATTCGGTGGCAATGAAGGGATGGTCATCTATTTGTCCGATCTCGTGGATGGTGAGAATGTTCGGGTGATTCAGTGCTGAGGCAGCGCGTGCCTCCTGTTGGAAGCGGCGCAAACGATCTGCATCTGATGTGAAGTGAGAGGGCAGCAGCTTGAGTGCTACTTTCCGTGCGAGTCGGCCGTCCTGGGCCAGATAGACATCACCCATCCCGCCGGCCCCGAGCTTGGAGAGAATCTCGTAGGGACCAAAAGAACGTCCGGCCAGTGACTCAGTTTGCTCGTCGGCGAACATCTCGGCATTGACGTTAAAGGCAGGCTCTTCAATAAAGCTGCCTGCTTCGCCATGAGAGATGATGAGCGATTCGACCTCGTGGCGCAGCGACTCATCCCCGCCACATGCTTTGCTGAGGAAAGCCGCACGCTCGGCAGGCTCCCGCTGGATGGCGGACCGCAAGAGAGCTTTGACCTGTTGCCAATGTTCGGGAGTCACAGCGTCACTTCTTGCTCAGTTGATGGTAGAGCCAGGCCTTGGCCGTTTGCCACTCTGACTTGATCGTCGCAGGGGAGAGGCCGAGCAGTTCAGCAGTTTCCTGGATCGTCAGACCTCCGAAGAAACGCAGTTCTACAACACGGGCTTGCCGCGGATCAATTGCCGCCAAACCCTGGAGCGCATCATCAAGCGCGACCAATTCCGCCGCCTTCACCAGCGACAAGTCTGCCATCTCATCAAGCGATACCGTGCGCGCGCCGCCCCCGCGTTTGGCATAGGCATGGCTTCGCGCTTGATCCACCAGGATGCGCCGCATCAACTGGGCGGAGATGGCGAAGAAGTGTGCCCTGTTCTGCCAGTCCACGCTTCGCTGGTCTACGAGCTTCAGGTAGGCCTCGTTAACCAAAGCCGTGGTCTGCATCGTGTGGCCGAGCCGCTCGCGCCTCATGTAGTGATGGGCCAAGCGGCGCAACTCGTTGTATACCAGGGGCATCAGCTTGTCGAGCGCTGCTTGATCGCCATCGCCCCAATTAACGAGCAGTTGCGTGATTTCGTGTGGCGAGGGGTTTGCCATGTCGGGTTCCCTTGATACCGAGAAGATCTGAGTATTTTACCCCTTTGGGGCCTTTGCAGAGTTGCTCTGGGAAAATGATGGCGCCGCCTTAGCCATTTTGTCGCAATTTCTCGCGTAAAGGAAGTAGGGCAAGCAATTCCTGCTTACCCCAACAAAGGAGACTCGACATGAACAAGTTCAAGAATCATCTCATCGCTCTCACCGCGGTGTTGGCGCTCGTCTGCACGTTCGCCCTGCCGACCGCGTCCGCGTCGAAAGACTTGACCTACACGACGATCGACTTCCCCGGCGCGATCCGCACCGGCGCCTTCGGCATTAACGGCAAGGGCGAAGTAGTCGGCTTCTACCGGGACGCGGCGGGCACCCACGGGTTCCTGCTCAGCGGCGGAAATTTCACCTCGATTGATTTTCCCGGCGCTGTGGCAACCGACGCCAGGGGCATCAACGCTAAGGGCGATATCGTGGGAACCTACAGCTCGCAGGGGAGGCTCCACGGCTACCTGCTAAGCGAGGGAATCTTTACAACCGTGGATTTCCCCGGACACCTGAACACCATCGCCCAGCGGATCACGCCTTCCGGGCTTATTCTCGGTTGCTACCACGACATGGATATCATGGAGTCAATGCACGGCTTCACGGTACGCGGTGACGATTTCAATGAATTCGACGTCCCCGCTTCGATGCACAACGGGGCCACCCCGAATGGCAAGACCATCGTGGGCTTGTACACCGACATGACGACGGGTAAGAAGCGTGGCTACGTGCTGAAGCGCGGCGAGTTCAATCCCTTCGACGTGCCCGGCAGCAACCTCACCGAGGCCTGGGACATCAACCCTGAGAAAGAGATTGTCGGCTTTTACCGCGACCTCACGGGCAAGTTCTATGGCTTCCTGCGGACGGATGACGATGATGACGCCGCCGCCTTCACTACCATCGACTACCCGGGGGCTGTGGCCACGCGCGCATTCGGGATCAATCCAGGCGGCGACGTGGTCGGGTCATACGTGGACTCCCGCGGGAAGACGCATGGGTTCCTGCTAACCAGGACAGAACAAGATCAATAAAGCAGCTCAAGAATTCAAACGACCGAGTACATTGAGGGAAGCCTCCAACTCGTTCAGGCAACATCGTGGTCAACCCCATAAGGCTGAGGGTTAATGACATGAGGGCGCAGCTACTGGAAACACTGCGCCCTCGCCCGCACTATGCTCACCTCATCGTGGTTACAAGACTAAATAGATCACGCAGTCATCATGTTGCCGGCGTTCGGCTGTTATGATGCTCACCTTTTGCTGACTTCGCCGTAGAACCGGCGGACGAAAACCTTACTTCCGAGGGTTCTTCAAATCTCGTTTTTTTGGTCTTGTCTTACACTTTTCACACCTACAGCCGATGGGCTTGATATGTATGTCAAAATAATCTTTCCCGTAATCGTATGAGAGCTCTTCGCCTGCGTTGATGGCCCTCTTTGACCATATCCATACCCGGCGTCCGGAAATAATTGCTTCAGCATTTGGCCTGCATGAATGGTTAATATAGCGAGCGGTGTTGCTGCGAGGCGTGCCGTCAACAGACCACTTCGTATTGACTTCGAAGAAATATTTTCCAGTGTACCTTCGCTCTACCTCTTCGTTTGAGACGAGCGGGCCGGTGTATTCGATAATCCGCTTGCCCTTTGGGATCGGTTTCAGTGTAAATAAACCTAGTCCGTGTGCGGTACGCTTAATAACGAATTTGTGTTTACCCCGGGTGATTGTCATTGGTTAATACTCTTCTCTTGGCTTAAATAATCTTTATCGAGCACGTTTTTACCTAAGTACGAGTGTTGCATCTCGGCTGGAAAAGGTTGGATTGGTTTCTAGAGGTGGTCTATTGTCTGGATTATTTGGTTCTGGACGTAAAAATGGGTACAGAGCGAATTCGCGCTGTACCCATTCCTCATTCCACCAAAAGTGGCGGAGCCGACGGGACTCGAACCCGCGACCTCCGACGTGACAGGCCGGCGTTCTAACCAACTGAACTACGACTCCGCATGAGAACTGTTTTCAAAGTAGGACAGACACTCTTGTCTGTCACTCTTATCTGATTAGACAAGCAAGAATGCCTGTCCTACTCACGACAGGCAAGAAAGCCTGTCCTACAGATTCTTTGGTAGGCACGGAGGGACTCGAACCCCCAACCTCTTCCTTGTAAGGGAAGCCGTCTACCATTGACGTACGTGCCTATCGTGGAACAGACATGCCTGTCTGTTACGTCTCGCAATAGACAGGCAAGAATGCCTATCTCACTAACCTTCGCGGCACGTTTCGCATCAAAGAACAAGCAGAAGAACATTACCACGGATAGTATAAACTCAGGACAAGCGAGCCGTCATGCTAAGAGAAGCGTATTGAGACTGTCAAGGTGCATTCAGTTGGTAATGCTTGGGTTTGAATCGCCCAGCAACCTCTTACTGGGAGCGCGGGCGCCCTCGCCCGCAAGATGGGATACAAATCTCTCTACGGAAAGCCGGCTCGTTAGGTAGCGTTGCGGGCGAGGGCGCCCGCGCTCCCAGTGTAACGCTGAGTAATTGTGCGGTACTTCAAACTGACCCACTACTTATTAGCGTAACGCAAACTGTAATTTTACGTTCGCAGGGCGAGTGTCAGGTTGCACGCAAACTAACAGTTTGCGCCACCAAGGCTGCTATAAGGATTTTGCAGTCTTGGATTTTCCCGTTATAGTTTTGAGCAGAGAATCCATCTGATTTAACTCCCCGTGCAATCCGTAACGAAAAAATCGATGCGAACCGTCCTGAGATTTGCCCCTTTGACCACGGCTTCGGCGTTGGCTTCCATTTTCTTTAGCCTATTGCTTTTCGCAGCGTCGCCGGTGCTGGTCAACGGTCAACGCCCAGCGCCCAAACAACGGCCGCGCAGAGTGTCGCCCTCCGAAGGACAAAATCCGACTAATTCGAACAAACCCGCCACCGAAGAGGTGGACGAAGGTGATGTGGTACGGGTGGAAACGCAATTGGTATCGGTTCCCACCGTTGTAACGAATAGTGCAGGCCGGCCGGTGGCTGGATTGCGATCCGAGAGTTTCAAGCTGTTTGAAAACGGCGACGAGCAGAGAATTACAAACTTTGCGACTACAGAAGCTCCTTTTGAGTTAGCCCTTTTATTAGACACTTCCGGCTCGACGCGTGCCGATGTCACGCTTATTCGTCAGGCTGCGTCGGCTTTTATCGATGCGCTAAGGCCGGGAGATCGCGTCGCCATTGTTGGTTTTAATTCGGCGCGTCAAGGACAGTCTGTAACGGCGCGAGTCGAAGTGCTGACTCAACTCACCGATGATCGAAAGCTGCTCCGCGTGGCAATCGAAAACCTTGGCTCGAGCAATGGAACTCCATTTTACGATGCGCTAAACCAAATCGTAGATGATGTATTTCGAGATGCGCCGCGCCAGGAAGCCCGGGGTCGTCGCGCAATTGTTGCGCTCACCGACGGTGTTGATTCAACAAGCGATTCAGACTTTCAGACGGCTCGCTTGAAGCTCATTCGTTCAGGTGTGGCTTCTTACTTCATTCAAGTTAATACGGAAGACTTCGTGGAAGATCGTTTACTCAAAGACTGTCAGGACGATGGAAGGTTGGCGCTGTCTACGAAACAATTGCAGCGATTTCGCCAGGTTTTCTTTCCGCGTGGGAAACCGGAAGACTATGTGGATTTCTGCCAAATGGGGTCCTTTGAAAGAATGCAAATTAGTCGCGACCTCTACAATCTCGCTCGCCGGGAAATGAATGAATTGGCGAAAGCTAGTGGCGGTAAGAATTTTCTGGCCCACAGCCTGCACGACGCGCGCGCTGCCTTCGCACGCGTGGCCACTGAGATCGGCACGCAATACAGTCTGGGATACTATCCAACAAACAAAGCGCGTGACGGCAAGTTTCGAACGATCCGAGTTGAAGTTCGTGGACTTCGGGACAAGCCGCAAGTTCGCGCAAGGGAAGGCTACTTTGCCAATCAGTGAGCTGTGAGCAGTGGGCAGCATCGCGACGGATGCCAGAAACCGGGCATATTTTCCATTTATCATTTCTCAGTTTCCATTTGCCATTTGCGCCAGTCTTGCTATGAAAATAGCATATGGCAAATGCCGTCGTCGGAACTGGTTCGCAGACGCGAGCGGATAAACTTGAGGAGCGCCTGATTGAGTTTGCCGTTCGAGTCGTGATCCTCTCAGCAAACTTGCCGAAGACGCCCGCCGGGAAACATATTGCGGGACAGCTCATGCGATCAGGAACTTCTCCAGCACCTAACTATGGTGAAGCAAGAGGCGCAGAAAGCCATGCTGATTTCGTCCACAAACTGCGCATCGTTCTTAAAGAGTTGAACGAGACATCGATATGGCTGAGGATAATCGAACGAAGTCAACTCTAAGAAAAGAATTGATTCGGGATATCATTGGAGAGAATACTGAATTGTGCAGAATCTTTACCGCATCTCTCAAAACCGCTCGCAATGAAGCGAAATGACAAATGAAAAATTTTAAATGATAAATGGAAAATGTTGTTCCTGATTCGGTGAAGCCTAACTCCCCTTTCAAACGAATGGTACTGATCGTTCTAGATGGTGCCGGCATTGGCGAGATGCCTGATGCGCCCGAATGGGGCGATGCCGGCTCGGATACTCTGGGCCACATTCTCGAGTCTCGCCCTGTTCGCCTACCCAACCTTCAGCGTTACGGGCTTGGCAACGTTCGGCCTCTTAATAACATGCCGTCCCTACAAAACCCTGCTGGTTCTTATGGACGGTGCGCTTTGAAATCAAACGGCAAGGACACCACAACAGGCCATTGGGAAATGGCGGGCATAATTCTCGATCAGGCTTTTCCCACGTACCCCAATGGATTTCCTCGGTCCGTCATCGATCGCTTTATTGCCAAAACCGGCGTTCCGGGAATTCTGGGGAACATTGCTGAGTCGGGTACCGAGATCATAAAGAAGTTGGGTAGGGAACACCTCGAGACCGGCAAGCCCATTGTGTACACTTCCGCCGATTCAGTTTTTCAGATTGCGGCCCATGAAGAAGTAATTCCGCTCGACAGGCTTTATGAGATTTGCGAAACGGCGAGGCGAATGCTCGATGGAGAACACGAGGTTGGGCGCGTCATCGCCAGGCCATTCCTGGGCGAGCCCGGCAACTTTTACCGCACCGAGAATCGTCACGACTACGCCGTGCCTCCGCCTCGTGAAAACCTGCTTCCCGCTTTGAAGGATGAAGATCTGGATGTGGTTTGCATCGGTAAAATTGCCTCAATTTACGACTCCGTAGGCGTGACTGAGGATTTAACGGCAAAGAACAATCAGCAGTCGATTGATCAGACAATGCAAGCGCTCAGGCAAGATACGCGCGGCCTAATTTTTTCTAACCTGGTTGATTTCGATATGCTTTACGGCCACCGTCGCGATACCGAAGGATATGCGCGCGCCCTCGAACACTTCGATTCCAGCTTGCCGCACATCGAAACCGCAATGCGCGAAGACGACTTGATGATCCTTACCGCTGACCATGGAAACGATCCCACGTTCCGGGGAAGCGACCACACACGCGAATACGCGCCGTTGCTTGTTTACGGAAAAAGCGCGCGACCAGCGGTTAATCTGGGCACGCGCGCATCGCTTGCTGATATTGGTCAGACGGTCGCGGAGAATTTTGGGTTACGACTAACCGCCGGTGAGAGCTTCCTGTCGGCCATAGCAAGGCGTTGAACGTTTGGGTTCTGATCGCATGCTGGCCGACGTGCCAGGCGAGGGCGCAACAACTTTATGGCGCTCGCATCTTCAAAACTTCCGCAGCTCGGCACTGCATGCTTAGGAGCGCTTGGCCGAAAGACTATTGTAGATCGTCTCAATCCAGGCGTCGGACTTGATGAAACCGGTGCCCCACGATTTCCATTCCTCAGGGAGTCCTTCGGCTTTAATTTTTGCCAGCGTCTTGCCCGCCTTCATTTTCTTGCGCACGATGTCCGTCGTTTCGATGATCATGCGATGGTAACCCTTAAGATCTTCGACGGTGGAAATCGGACCATGACCGGGGATGATCTTTACGTCGGCAGGAAGTTTTCCTATGATCTCGCCGATGTTTTTGCTTAGTCCCTGAACTAACCCACCACTTTCGAGATCGACAAAGGGAAAACGATTTGCAAAGAAGTCGTCGCCCATGTGCACGGCGTTTGATCCAGTAAAGAAAATGACGCTGTCGCCATCAGTGTGACCTTGAGGAAAATGTATGACCTTGATCTCTTCGCCGTTGAAAAACACTGAGACTGCCTGGTCGAAAGTAATGACCGGCAACGCCTCTTTAGGAGATGCCGGGGTGGTACGATTGAAAAACTCCGATTTCTGCTCCGTCGAAAGGCGCTTGCGTACGTTTGTATGCGCGATGATTGGCGCGTCAGGACCAAAAGCGACATTCCCGCCAGTGTGATCTCCGTGATAATGAGTGTTCAAAACGAACTTCAGTTTGCCTTCGCCCAGTGTTTTCAATGCCGCTTTGATTTTGTCGGCTAAGGGGGCAAATTGATCGTCAACGATCAGGATTCCGTCCGAGCCCACTGAGACTCCAATGTTTCCTCCCGCCCCTTCAAGCATATAAACATTGCCCGCGACCTTTGTGACTTTAATCTCGACCTTAGAGAAATCCTGCGCATTGGTGCCCGTTACACAGAAAAAGAAAGCCAAACAAGCAAAGAGAAAACGTTTCATTACGATCCTCCGATAGATTTTAGAGGCAGAAAGTGTCCTGCAGTTGAACTTAGGAACGGACAAGTCCGCTTTCTAAACGATGATCTTGACTAACGGGCGGACAAGTCCGCTCTCTAAACGATCATTTGAACTAAGCGGACAAGCCCGCCCTCTAAACGATCAGATAGTTGTTAACCGGCCTCGGGGTCCTTCAACACGGCAATAAACGGCAGGTTGCGGTAACGCTCGGCGAAGTCCAGGCCGTATCCAACGACGAAGTGGTCAGGAATCTTAAACCCCAGATAGTCGATCTTCACGTCCTTTTCGCGACGTTCATACTTATCCAGCAATGCTGCGAGCTTGACGCTCGCAGCTCCGCGCGATTTAAGGTTTGCGAGAAGATAGCTCAGCGTCAATCCCGTATCAACAATATCTTCAACAACCAGAATGTAGCGGCCTTCCACCGGCACATCAAGATCCTTCATGATGCGCACTTCACCCGACGTGCGGGTGGATGAACCGTAACTGGAAATTGCCATAAACTCGATGCTCAGCCGTGTGTCTATAGCTCGCAGGAGGTCGCTAAGAAAGAAGCAGGCGCCTTTCAGCACACCTATTAGCAGTGGATTTTGGCCCGCATAATCGCGCGTGATTTCGGTTCCGAGTTCTTTAATTCGTCTTTGGAGCTGCTCCTCGGACAGAAGCACTTCGAGATTAGGATTGGTGAATTCGGACGGCATGTGTGCGGAAGAAGTAGCCAAAATTCAATCTCCTCGAGTAGATAAATGTGACCGGAGAACCGGAAGACAATCGTATTGCGAATCTGCCTTGTGGTGCGACATACTATTGAAGCTCTCCAGATAGGTCAATGAGGTCTCCAATTTGGCCCTGTTATATTTCGCTTCTCCTAAAAAGGAAAACGCATCCGTGTCAAAAGCTAAACTTCCGCTTCTTAGTCTGGCGCTGTTGTTTTGCGTAACTGCTGGTGGGTCGCAAACAGCGCGGGCCCAGGGCGCCGCGCGACCGGCTCCCGTTAGCATTCCAACCTCCGCTGCTCGTGTAACAGAAACCGTCGTTGACTCGACCGTTCCTAATGATAAGCGGGTCGACAAGATGCTAAAGCTCTATAGTCCGAAGGTGCGCGCTCTGGATACCGTCATTGGTAAACTGAAAGGCGACCTTAGAAAGGGTGGGACGGGCGCAGGGTCTGTTGGCAGTTTTGTTACGGACGGTATTCGCGCCCAGGCAAGTCAGAAACTTGGCAAACCTATCTTGTTAGCGGTTACCAACAGCGGTGGACTCCGCAAGAACGCGATAGCAGAAGGAGACCTGCGATTGCGAGATATTTTTGAACTTTTGCCGTTCGAAAACGCTCTCGTAGCTTTCGATCTAACGGGAGCACAAGTATTGGATCTGCTGCGGATCGTCGTTACGCGTCGCGATGCACAGTCTGGAGCGCGCATCAAATATCGAATCACGAGCGATAAGCGAGCAGAACTGGAGACCGCCAGGTTATTAATTGGTGGCGCCGAGAAAACAATTGATCCGGCTGCGGTCTATACCGTAATCAGCATCGATTATCTGCTTAAGGTCACGGGCGGCGATTACTCCGTTTTGCGTGAAGCCAAAAATATTCGGCCCCTCGGACTCACCATCCGCGATGCCATCACTGATTACGTGAAAGCCGAAACCGCGGCAGGGCGGGCAATCAAGTCCACTCTCGACGGTCGTTTCGTTTTTGATAAGGCAGCATCGCCGGGAGTGGAGGAGCCACAGCCATGATTACGAGACGCACGTTTCTCAAAGCTTCACTTGCGGGCGGAGCAGCTATCGCATTTCCGCGATCTGCATTGCAGTCATTCCCCACGCCGCCATGGTCCTCAATAAGCTCGCCGCTTTTGGAGGCGACCGCGGGTGAAACGCTAATCACGATCCTGCACACCAATGATACCCACTCGCAGATTGATCCACTGCCGGCCAATGACAAGCTGTATCCGGATAAAGCTGGAGTAGCGCGCCGCGCGACCCTGGTGAAACGCGTGCGTAAACAAAATCCGAACACCCTGCTCATCGACGCAGGCGATGTATTTCAGGGAACGCCGTACTTCAATTTTTACAAGGGTGAAGTTGAATACAAGTCTATGTCGCTGATCGGGTACGACGCGGCCACTCTGGGTAATCACGAGTTCGACAATGGCGTGGATGCATTGGCCGCGGCGATGAAGTTTGCCAATTTCGACTTCGTCTCCAGCAACTACGAAGTACGGGGCACGCCACTCGAGAGTCGGGTAAAGCCTTACCTTGTGCGAGTGTTGGGAGGCGTGCGTGTCGGACTCTTTGGATTGGGCGTAAGTCCCGCCAAATTGATTACCCCGGAGAATTTTAAAGGGGTGAAATACTCGGATCCGGTGCAGGCGGCGCGTGAGGTCGTGAAGATCTTGCGCGGGCGCGAACGCTGTACACTGATCGTGGGCATGTCACACCTGGGCTACTATCCCAGCGCCAGAGAAGGCGGTATCGGCGATTCCCAAGTGGCGGCTCAAGTAGATGGCATCGACTTTATCGCCAGTGGTCACACGCATACCTTCATGACGGAACCGGTGATCACAAAACAGCCATCAGGCGCAAACACGCTCATCTTTCAAGTCGGCCGGAGCGGCATTTACGTGGGCCGCGTGGATTTTAGATTGAGGAATGGCAAAGTGATCGCCGCTGCGGGCCGGTTACTTGATTTGCGTGATGAATCGCCGGTGTGAAAAGCCGACAGCAAAACAGCCGACAGTAAACAGCAGACAACAAACAGCAGACGGCAGACCGCAGGCGGCGGACAGCAGACCGCAGAAAGGCGAAGGTCGAAAGGGACTGTGAAAGTAACCCTGTTGCAAGGGCCGGAACGCTCGCCGCGGTTTTTCGGCTGTGCCGCCTGATGTGCGGAAGGGCTGCGCCTTTCCGGGAAACCTAAATAAGTTTTTGGGGCTACGCCCCTGAACGCTTCCGGTAAAGCGAAACCAGAATTTGCAGCGATGCCCCCAGGGTACACAACATTGATGAATCCTTTGAGACTTAAGTTTAGCAGCATCCGAAACCTTAGGGGCGGAGCCCAGGAAGAGAGGGCGGTGCGCCGGAAGGTCGGAGACCATCCGCACATCAGGCGGCATAGCCGCAGCCATGGCGGCTGTCGTCGTCAGTGGCTTCTGCCTACTGTTTGCCTACCACCGACTACTGAGCACTGACTACTAGTGACTATTGACTTCTGACTACTGATCTATGGATGACAACTCCACCCGCGACCGCATCAGGGCTCTTGTTCGAGATGTGCTCGATAAAGTCCGTCCTGAGGATGCCGGAACTGACAGCTCGAGTAAAACCTCAAGCCGTTTCATCGATCAAACTCCAAAGAATCTGGCCACCTCCTCGGAGGGCACGGCGATAAGGGACGAATCGTCAAAGACCGTCATTACCGAGGACGACGTCCGCGATCTTGCCAGTGGTGCAGTCTTGCGCATTGCCGAAGGCGCGCGCCTGACCCCTCTAGCCGCTGACATTCTCAGTGAGAAAAAAATAGAAATTGTTCGCCGCGTAGCGAGGCACGGCTCAAAGACTTCCAGATTGATTGCGGTGGGCGCCGATCATGGCGGTTACCAGATGAAACAGGAGCTCAAAGCTCTTCTTAGTGAGCTGGGGCATCAGGTCCATGATTTCGGTACCGACTCCGAGGAGGCCGTCGACTATCCCGACTTTGCCTACGCAGTTGCGAGAAGCATTTCGGAAGGCATGGCAGATTTGGGCATAATCATCGACGGTGCAGGGGTGGGCAGCGCAATAGCGGCGAACAAGGTTCCCCGTATACGCGCCGCGGCGTGTTACTCAGTGGCTGTAGCCCGCAACTCGCGCGAACACAACGACGCGAATGTTCTTAGCCTGGGCAGCAAGACCATAACCAGCGCGGAAATGCGCGACATCGTTCACACCTGGTTGGGAACAGAAATCAGTGAGGATCGCCACCGCAAGAGAGTTGCGAAGATAGAGGCAATTGAACGACAGTACCAACGTTAGCGTTTCCGTTTCATATCAAATAGGTCCCCCAAGAAAGATGATGACTTACGAGATGAGAAGTAATTCTATTTTAGCGCGCCTGGGAATGGCCGTGGCGATAAGTTCAATGGGTGCGAGTGCCCTTATGTTTGCGCAAGGACAACCGTCCCAATCTATGCAGTGTCCCGACAAACTGCCGGTACGGTTGAAAGCAAAACTGGCTAACTACAAAGGACCATCGAGATTCATGGGACGGAGGGCCTTGATAACTTTTAGTCCCGACGGCCACCTGGTTGCGATGAGCGGAACGAAGGGGACGATAACCGTCTGGGACACAGGAACGGGCGCATTGAAGGCGACGTTGAACGCGGGGAAAGGCAGGATTAGCGGGTTCGCATTTAGTCGAGACGGACGAACCGCCGCCACACGCGATTATCTTGATAAGAGCGTGAGACTATGGGATGCAGCAACCTGGGAATTAAAGGCAACGTTACCCGGCCGCAAAAACAATCTCGAGACCAAGCTGAAATCTGGATTGACCTTTGAGGAAGAATTCGGCCCTGTACCGTTTAGTCCGGATGGGCAGAGAGTGCTTTCAGAACGTGAAGACGACGTCGTTGCGATCTCTGATGTCTCCAACGGACAAGAGCGGATGACTCTCAATCATGACACGCGAGACAGCGGCACCAAGGACGTGTTGAAAGCAATCTTCCTCGTTGGATCGCGCCACTTTCTTGCTTTGCAAACGGGCTACAGCTCGGATGGTCGTTGGATCTTCACAATCAACGGCGATAAGTCAGCCAAGATCTGGGATGCTGCGACTGGCCAGCTCAAAAGTAATATCCGCAATAGCGAGCGCATATATCGAGCAAGCTTCAGCCCCGATGGAACGACGCTGTTAACGGTAGAACAGCAAGGCGCTATGAAGATTTGGGACGTGGAGACGGGTCAGCTCAAAGGAAATGTCGCGGCGAAAGGTTTCTTTGAGAATTTGATGAAGA
>JBHEMV010000056.1:0-21766 GCA_046262375.1 Pyrinomonadaceae bacterium | reverse complement strand
GTTGTATTCCAGTTGGATGTACATCGAAACCGCGCGTCCATCCTTGGTCGCCGGAGAGAACTTGATCTGCCGTGCGGCAGCAATTGCCCTCTCGGTCAAACCGTATGGCAATCCCGAAACAGCGCGTATATTGCTTACCTGACCGCCAGAGGTGAATACAGCTCTTAGCACAACCGTCCCAGTGACCTGGTTCTTTCGTGCTTCTTCGGTGTACTGCGGCTCCGGCTTGGAAAGAACGCGAGCTTTTGAGTTCACATCTTTCCCACTGAAAACCTTGTTGTAGTCCGTTCCGCCGCCACCACCACCGGGACCTCCACCGCCCTCGCGATAATCACCACCACCGATATTTCCGCCACGGCCCGGTCCAATACCGCCACCTTCTCCCGGACCAATACCCCCGCCCCTGCCGGGACCGATGCCATTGCCCGTACCCGGGCCGGACGAGGGATCTGTGCTCTTGGACTTAAAGTCGCCGTACGGAAGAACCCGCGCATCAGGCGGAACCAGCATCGGATCTGCTACCACAGTCGCAGCCACTGGTAGCGAAGGATTTTTAATCGCTGGCGGCTTCGGATCTGGAGCGACAATCTGAGGGACTGTCAGTGATGCCTGTGGGGTCTTGCCAAATGAAGCAGGCTTTGGATCTTCCCGACCGCCGCCACCGCCACCACCTGGTTTCTCCTGCTTGGGTTTACTTCCGCCCCCCTTGCCCTTATTGAGTCCAGCGGTGCCAACGTCAGGAGTAGGCTGTTCGGAAGGAATATCGAGAAAGGATTCTACTACCAACTCTTCCTGAGCCGCCCGTTCCGCGGTTCTGCGAGTCTGCACTCTGTCCAGCCAAATGACGAGCAACACCGCCGAGATCATTACAAATAGTGCCGTAAGCACCCCCGTCGCGACATTGGGTCGCGACATAAAAAGCCAGCCAGCCTGGCCATAGCCGACCACCATGCGCTTAGAAAAGCCGAAAGGATCCCGCTTAAACTGAGGCCAAGTTAGCTGCGACTCATGAGCCACTCCCTTCAAAACATCGCTCAACCGGGCGACGAGTCCAGCGTCATCAACAAAGGTCAGATGAAACTCCCCACGCGAGGCTAGAGAGGCCGAACCGGCCGCAGCTAGCATGGGAGAGCTTGCCATGACAGGCTCGCTGAAACTTGCCGGTTTCGCGACCTTGGGTTCAGGCTCAGACACCAGCGCACTCAAGGGGGTTCCGTCGACGGGACAGAAACTAAACTTGTCCGCGAACTCTTCCTTACATGTGGAACAAAACTTCATCGTTACTACCTCTTTTTGGCTTTGGGGGAGCAGTGCAGACTGGGCCGCACGCGCCCTTCCAATCTCGCTATGATAACTGTTTGCGACGCGCTGATCGAGAGTTTTCGAAGGCTCGGGGGCCAACCAACGCTCGAGCACACTTTTAAGCTCGTCTTCCGAAATAAACTTTTCGCCGCGCTCAATGCTGCTCATTTTAAGCCTTCTCCAAAGTAACAATTTCCCTACTTGTATTCAAATATGGTTGCAGGGCACTTCTGAGGCGCTCGCGCGCCCGATGAAGGCGAGCTTTTATCGCCCCAACATCTGAACCAACCGTGGCTGCGATCTCACTTAGCGCCAATCCTTCGTACTCAAAAAGAACCAGGGCCTCTCGTTGTAAAGGCGGCAAACTCGAAACGGCCTGTTTAACCTTCAAAGCAAGTTCGTCGTCCAGCAAGCTGCGCAAAGGCTCTTTACTGACGGCAATGAATTGATCCTCCGCTAAGTCGTCCATCGGAGACTCTCTACCCAACTTCCGAAGCTGTTTCAGCCAAAGGTTGCGCGCCGCGGAAAAGAGATAAGTGCGCAAAGATGCTCGGCTCGGAATGAAGTTCTCTGGCTTTTTAACCACGCTCAAGAAACAATCGTGGGTGATGTCTTCTGCCATTTCAACAGTTCCTGAGAGTCTATAAGTAAAGCGGAAAACCGCGTCTCGATGCCGTTCATATAGCTGCAGAAAAGCCGCCTGGTCGCCAGCTCCTGCTCTTTCAAGCAAAAGTTCATCTGTGGTGTTATCTGGCAATCGGCACTCGATTCTGCAGGAATCGCTTCCTACTAGTATTACCTGCAAACAGCTAAAAGATACGCGCTTCCCCCAAACTTTCGCCTTCTTTTTGGCTCAAATTTCAAACACCAACTGTGGAAAGCGTAATAAAGTTGAGGATTTCAACCGATCCACCGTGGCTAATACGGTACAAACCATGGCGTTGGATGCATTTAGAAGCCAAACGGTTGACGAGTAAATATCGTGCATCTAAGATGTTTTTGCTCCCTGTTAATGAGTCGAAATAATGGTTCGGATTCTAATCCGAGCCCAACCACTAAATACCAATGAATGTAGTCGGATCCACGCGTTTGCTAAGGAAATCACTCTTGGCCGTTTGTGTTTTCACTGCCTGGCATCCGATCGCCTCAGGGCAGGTTTCGCCCGAGCCTGAGCAAACTCGGCTCCTCAACGGACTACACGTGCTCCTATGGTCCCGACCCAGTGAGAAGGAGGTCTTGATCAAGCTGCGGATACATAGTGGCGCAGCCTTTGATCTTGCCGGCAAAGCCGGAAGCATGGCCCTTCTTGGAGACCTGCTGTTTCCAGACCCCACTACGCGCGAATACTTTACCGAGGAGATGCAGGGGCATCTAAACGTGGCGACCAATTACGACTCGATAACGATTACAATGCAGGGCCGCGCTCGCGAATTTGAGAGGATCATTGAAATTCTGCGAACAGCTCTGGTGACTACGCAGCTAACCCCTGAAAATGTCGCAAAAGCTCGCGAAGGACGGATAAAGGTGATACGAGAGACCAGTATCTCGCCTTCAATGCTGGCTGACCGAGCCATTGCAACACGGCTCTTCGGGGATTTCCCCTACGGCCGCCCATACATGGGCACAGTCGAATCTCTTGAACGGGTTGACCGAGGCGATCTCATGCTCGCTCGCGAGCGATTTCTGAACCCCAATAATTCCTCCATGGTCATCATCGGAGGCGTGCAACACAACCGAGCGCTGCGGGCTCTTCGACAACTCCTGGGGGCTTGGCGAAAAAGTGAACGACTCGTCCCGGCAACTTTCCGACAGCCAGCAAGTTCTGATTCGCGCACGTTAATAATCAATGCACCTGCCGACCAGAGTGTAGAGGTTAGGTTAGCAGTACGGGGCTTAGCCAGACGGGATACGGACACGGCCGCAGCAGCATTGCTCGCTGTAGTGGCGCGACAACGATGGGAAAAACTTCTACCTGATCTCGCGCGTAATCCTGTTTTCGTCAGGCATGAATCTTTTGTGCTTCCGGGTATGTTTGTCATGGGGACGGCTATAGATAGTTTGCTTGCCGGCAAGGCCCTGGCAGCGGCGCAGGAAGTCATTAAATCTTTCGCGACTTCGCCCGTCACTGCTGCGGAACTGCAACACGCTAAGATGGAAATCACGGCCCTCGCCAATAGGGAATTGTCCACACCTGAGGGCACGGCTAATACCTGGCTGGATATGGACACTTATGGGCTGCCCTCGGTGGCTGAACAGATGCGGATATTGAACGCCACATCGTCCAGTGACCTCCAGCGGGCAGTGGAGCGTCTTTTTCATGACGGCCCTCTTGCCTCGATAGTTGTAGGCAACTCCGAACTGGTAAAAACGCAGATTGAGCGTTACGGAAAAGTGGAACTCATGGGAGAAATCGACCGCAAGATCAAAACCACGGATCAGAAGGCTCCAAAACCTCAAACCGGACCGGCGTCTAGTCCAGATTAATCACAAATCATTCGCAACCTGTCTGCAACCAAACCATCAGCCCTTTCCAGTTAACTGTGCCTGACCAAGAAAGCGCAACGAGGACTGAGCAATCGCGCCGGGTCCGCGAAATGTTTGAGAGCATCGCCGCTCGATATGATCTTTTAAATCATCTGCTATCAGGCAACGTGGATAGGAGGTGGCGACGTGTAGTAGCGGAGACGATTTACGCAAGTCTCCCTGGAACTGGGGTTCGAATTGTGGATGTCGCCTGTGGCACCGGCGACTTATCGATCACGCTCCGCGAAAGCGGCGAGGCGCAGATTGTCGGCATCGACTTTTGCCGGCCGATGCTCGACATCGCAGCCTCGAAGGCGTCAAAACACGGCTTTCGTGTTCCCTTTATTGAAGCCGACGCGCTCGACCTTCCCTTTTGTGACCGCTCCTTTGACGGAGCGACCATCGCATTCGGGCTACGGAATCTAGCGAGTATAGATGCAGGCTTCAGAGAACTCTTGAGAGTACTGAAGCCCGGAGGCAGAGTGGCCGTTCTGGAATTTTCGAAGGCCAAAACACCGATTTTGCGTTCACTTTTCAGAATCTATTTTACGATGGTGCTGCCGGTGTTTGGCGGCTTAATAAGCGGGTCAAGAAGCGCGTACCAATATTTACCAGAGTCGGTATCGCGCTTTCCGGGTCAGGAAGAACTCGCTTCTATTATGAAGCAGGCCGGATTTGAGGACGTTACTTTTCAAAACCTGACTGGAGGCATTGCGGCGGTGCATCTCGGCACTCGCCCGCACTGATTACAAAGATTGGTTGCAGACGCCTGCGCTTGCAACCTTAAGAGCGCAGCCCGGAAGATTACCTTTGGGAACGCGCGGTTGTCGGGGCCGCGTAACCCATTTGGCTTCCTTTCCGGGCTACGTTCTTGTCTGCCATCCAAAGCACGCACGCCCCATCCCTCGTTGTGATATTATCCTCGCGAATTTCATCCCTTCTCTTTGTAGAGACACGCCAGAGTGCCTTCAGCTTTTAAGCGTAAATTGTTTGGCGGGTTGCGCCGTTTTGCGATCTTTTTGTTGGTAGTGTGGACCGTAGTGTCTCTTGTAACCCTCCTTATAGAACTCGTTCCCGGAGATCCGGCAGTTTCAGTGCTCGGGGAGCAGGCCACGCCTGAGCAGTTTGAGCAGTTTCGCCAGAAACACGGTCTTGATCGTCCACCCTTTTTCTTTTCATTTCCTCGAGATGCCCAGGATGATCGCCACTTTAGATGGCATGGTACCGATAACCGGTACACTGAATATTGGGTTGCCCTTTTTCACGGAGATATGGGTCGGTCTTTTCGTACTGATAGACCGGTAATCGGACTTATCCTGGAACGATACCCGGCAACCATTCAGCTCGCAATAGCAGCTCTTCTAATCGCAATTCTCATCGCCGTTCCACTCGGCGTGATTGCGGGCAAGAATCGCGGCACCTGGATTGATAACGTGGCATCCGTGATTGCCTTGGTTGGCATCAGTCTGCCTGGATTCGTTATTGGGCCAATGTTGGTCTATGTGTTCGCCGTCAAACTTGGCTGGCTAGCCCCTTCTGGTCGGTTCGATTGGACTGACTTCATTCTTCCGTCGTTCACATTAGGCGCAGCGTTGTCGGCGATTCTAACGCGCATGGTGCGCTCTTCGGTGATTGAAGAGTTGGGAGAAGACTATGTGCGCACTGCGCGGGCCAAAGGACTCAGCGAGACCAAAGTAGTTTACAAACACGTCTTGAAGAACGGATTGATTCCAGTCGTTACTATTCTGGGCTTGCAGCTTGGTGTGTTACTGGCCGGGGCGATTATTACAGAGAAGATTTTCGGTTGGCCCGGACTCGGCCTCCTACTCGTAGAAGACGGCATTGGTAAACGCGATTACCGCGTCGTCCAGGGATGCGTTCTCGTAATTAGCATGACCTACATCGTCGCCAACATGCTAACGGACATGATTTACAGGTGGCTCGATCCGCGGATAAGAGTTTCCTAGTTGATAGCCTTTGCACTTTGATCTCGTCTTTGGTGTCCTGAGCAGAGACAGCTAAATTTGGAGAGCTAAGGTTAAGCCCGTTATGAATCGGCTAACCATCATTGGTATTACCATCGTAACGATACTCGTCATTGCCGCGATTTTCGCGCCTTGGATCACTACGCATGACGTCGGGGCCACTAATCTCTCCCTCCGCTATCTTCCACCTTCCACACAATACTTCTTTGGTACTGACGCCACTGGCCGAGACATATTCTCGCGAGTAGTCTTTGGCGCCCGTATTTCGCTTAAGGTTGGCATTATCGTCGTATCAGTTTCGGCGATAACCGGTACGTTGTTAGGAGCGCTAGCCGGATACTACGGGGGTTGGATTGATCGAATTATATCCGGGTATGTGTTCAATGTCTTTCTTGCGTTCCCTGGCCTGCTTCTCGCTATCGCGATGGTGGCTTTCTTAGGCGCCGGCTTGAATAAGTTAATCTTCGCTCTATGTATAATTGGCTGGGTTGGCTACGCGCGTTTAATAAGGGGTCAGGTTCTAAAGGTGCGCGAATATGATTTCGTCCAGGCAGCTCGAGCGCTTGGCGCCAATGATGCGCGCACCCTTCTCAGACATATACTGCCAAACTCGATTCAGCCACTCATTGTTCAGGCTAGCCTGGGAATGGCGGGGGCCGTCTTGTCGGAAGCCGCGTTGTCGTTTTTAGGGCTGGGCGTGCCGCCGCCAGCGCCCTCCTGGGGCGTAATGATCGAAGAGGCACGCGATCTGTCAACCCTTCAGGCTGCGCCGCATGCCCTTATTTTCCCCGGCATCGCCATTGCCCTCACCGTACTTGCCTTCAACTTCATCGGAGACGGCCTGCGGGAATATCTCGATCCACGGCAACGTTCCCGATGAGTGCAGACGGTCCT
This sequence comes from Pyrinomonadaceae bacterium, assembly GCA_046262375.1. Classification (GTDB taxonomy): domain Bacteria; phylum Acidobacteriota; class Blastocatellia; order Pyrinomonadales; family Pyrinomonadaceae; genus PSRF01. The sequence continues at coordinate 15,062 of JBHEMV010000056.1, read as the reverse complement.
AACAATTAAATAGCAGAGAACCGGTGAATGCGCAGAGTTATTAAGAGCTTATTCCTACTGTTCCTTGGCGTGTTGGTCGGTTTTATTGCTTACCAGACCATCATGTTCATTCGCATATCTCATCTGGGTTCTGAAAATCCAGCGACAACTTCGTTAATAGAGGCGCGCATAAGGGAAGCTCGATCGCGTGGAGAGCGACCGAAGCGCGAACAGGTCTGGGTAACTCTCCAGAGGATTTCCCCAAACCTACAGCGAGCTGTCTTGGCGGGAGAAGATACAAACTTCGCAGCGCATCACGGTTTCGACTACCAGGCTATCCAAAAAGCGTGGGACCAGGCACTGCGCGATTCGGCACGGGAGGCAAAGAAGGAAGGCGAGAACGACGATTGGTTGCCAAACTTTCCCGATTTCAAACGCGGAGCCTCTTCGATTTCACAACAGCTGGCCAAAAATCTCTACCTCTCGTCACAACGGACGTTCTTTCGTAAGGGCCAGGAAGCCATTCTGACCGTGTTCTTGGAACGGAACCTAACCAAACGTCGGATTCTTGAACTCTATTTAAACATCATTGAATGGGGTGATGGGATTTATGGGGCCGAAGCTGCAGCTCTCCATTACTTTCGCAAGCCAGCGCTTGCTCTTAACGCGAATGAGTCGGCTTTTCTTTCCGCAATGATTCCTAATCCAAGAACAGTCTTTAACCCACGATCGAATCCCCGCCGCGTAGCTCGCAGGCAGAGAATCATAGCGCGTGGCATGCCCTATATTCGCTTGCCTTGAAATCAGTTTTGGTTTTAAAAAAAAAAGGCCGCTTCCAAAGAAGCGGCCACCATGCTTATTGTGAGAGCTTTTTATAAAGCGAACTCACGGGCTATTTGAAGCTCTGCCTTTCGTAGTTCAAAACGCGCCCGGCCTAAATTACCTCCTGGAGTTATAGCTAGTACAACGAAGTACTCACGGCCCAAGAGACGCACCAGAACTACAGCACTCTCGAGTGAGATGACCAGCTCTCGAAGGTTTCCGAGTCCAGTGTCCTTCCCGGCTCGCTGTGCACTCCTAACCAAGGACGTAAACTCGGCCGCGGCCACGTCGAGATTGGCTTCCTGTCCGGCCTCTCTCAAACACCGCTCCACAGCGATTCCGTCGATGCCCATAATGAGTGCACCGAGGCTTCCCTCGGTGCGCTCAATAATCGCTTCAAGTGCTTCTTTGAACATCGCTACCTATGGGCGCTGGCCGCCGAGTGCACCAGGACGCGCGCTGTTCGGCGCCGCATTGGGAGCATTTTGCGTTGGCGCGTTCATCGAAGGCGTGCCAGGGTTGGTTTGCTGCGGTTGCTGCTGCAGCTGCGTAGGTGTCGGCGTGTTGCTTGGAGGATTCCCCAAGGGTACCGGCTGCGAGATTGTGGTCGTGCGTGGTCCGTTGCTCACAGTACTGGGCATCGGTCTTCCCTGGTAGTCGGGTCGGTAAATGTGCGGCGTGATGAAGAATAAAATCTCGCTGCTTTGGCGTGTGACCAGTTTGCGTTTAAACAGATTACCAACAATCGGTATAGAGGCGAGACCAGGTGTGCGTTGTCGGGACTCACTTTCAGTGTCGGCCAATACGCCACCCATCACTGTCGTGCCACCATCTGGAACCAGCACTTCCGTCTGCATGCGCTGGGTGTCGATCCCCGGGACGCCACCCACGGCTATGCCCGTATTGATCGTGTTGTTTTCAATGGTTACGCGCATGATGACGGTTCCGGCGTCCGTAATCTGAGGCGTGATAGAAAGACGCAATGGAACTGAAACGAATGTGGTTGTCACAACTGCGGTCCCGCTTGCAGCTTGCGTAGTTTGAACTGGAATCTGCGAGCCACTTTCGATTTGCGCCGGACGGTTGTTTAAGGCAGTCACGCGCGGCGTCGCTACCGTTTTTGCTTCGCCTCTGGTTTCCGCCATAGTGAGAAGAGCACTGATCTGGGCTGTACCGAAAAGGCCAGTCGTCAGGCCAATGACCGTACTGGCAGCGGCGGCACGAAGTGAATTGACCGGCTGAGTAGTTCCTGCCAAACCGCCAGGGACGCCGAGCGGGTTCAATCCACTGGTACTTCCGCCAGGCAATGTTGTGAAGTTACCCAACCCCCCACGGCCCAGACCTACGACTCCGGCTGATAGCTGGGCGCCTAAGTCACGGCTAAAGTTACGGTTAGCAACAACGATGCGTGTCTCAATCTCCACTTGCGGCTCTGGCTGATCCAAAATCGCGGTGAGCTGGCGAATGGCTTCAATGTTTTCTTTAACATCGGTAACAATGAGCGTGTTACTGCGCCCATCGACCTCGATCGATCCGCGGCGCGAAAGTCTGCGCGAGATAATCGGCAGTAGACCTTGGTCACCACTTCCTCCGGTGGCGTCTCCACCTGCGCCTCCGCTAAAACTAAGGTTTGTTGAACCCCCCGAGAAGGCGCCAGTAGAACCTGCGGCCTGCGCAAGAGTTCCTGACGCGCGAGCATAATTCAAACGGATGAACTCGGTGACTAGCGGCGAAGCATCGAGTCGCGAATCGTTGATGACCTTCTGTATTTCCGATTCTTTGGCAAGCACGTCGGTTGTTGCTACGCGCAGAATATTGCCATTCGATTCGATGCTGAGACGATTCGCCCTAAGAACTGCGTCAAGAGCGACATTCCAGGGAACGTCCTGAACGTTTACCGTCACCGGCACTGCGCCTACCGAGGAATCAATCACGAAGTTCACGCTATACTGTTCCGTAATGTAGTTGAGTATGTCGCGAATGTCGGCGTTGACCACATTCAGATTAATTGGTTCGCCAACAAAACCCGGCTGACCATACTGTCGTCCCTGTTGAGACTGCGACATTTTGTCTGTCAGTTGCAACATGACCGCGGTGGGCGTAGGAACGGGCGAAGGGGATGGCTTCTGCTGGGACACCAGCTCTCCGGACGTCGCAGCCAACCTGGGAGAACTGACAGCCAGGCGTCTGTTAGAGTTATCCGCTGCAGCCAAAATGTGGGTGCCGCACAGACACATGAATACCAGAACGAGCGTAGTTCTTTTTGTGGTATGTCTGATTCGAGACTGATAAAGCATCTTTTCCCTCCTTAAGGGAATTGCGGGACGTAACCGCCACGCGCTACGCTCGTTGCTGTTGCAGCCAAAAAGCGCGCGCCGCACTAACGCGGGCATCGTCCGGGTTAATTGTCAAACTGCGTAGCTTAAATACCTATTGTCCTAATGGGCCAACTACGCGCGGAAAGGGATTTCGAATCTGCTAATGTTTCAATTCGAAATCAGAAACTTAAGGCTTCTCAGCGGCTGTTTTCTGCTCCGACTTTTTTTCGGGTTCTGCAGCCGTGGTATTGGAGGGTGCCGTTTTTACCGCCGCAAGGGCATTGACGGTGTTAGGCTGTCTTAGAGATTTCATTTCTACTGAACGTTCCCGTCGTCCGTCGGAGTACACTGTCTCGCGGCGGAAAACCAGACGATTATCTTCGATGGCTACGAGTTGGCCATCGTAAAATCGCTCGCCTGGATAAACGACGTAAGCCAACTTTATCGGCAAGGCCTCAACGATCGCTGCGTAGCCTCGCGGCGAACGAGAAATCCCCACCACCTGTAGTTCGCTTAGAAGAAAAGCGGTGGTCGGCTTTGGAGCCACTACTCTGGCACTCATCGCAGCCAGCTTCTGAGCCTTGTATTGGTCGATCCGTGCTTGAATTGCTGGAGGCACGATCAGGCCTCCGCTTTTCTTAACTAGTACCTTTGGCGGCACATACTTACTAAATGGATCGCGGCCAGATCTCTCGGGACGGCTCGGAACTGCTTTGACATTGGTATTATCTTGAGCATTAGCAGTTATAGCCGCACCACTGATCAACACGCCGGAGGCGATCAGTAGACTGGCAAATCCGCATTGAAGAGTGTTCGTAAGATGCTTCATGGTGATTACTTTCATGAGAACGTTGTCTGGACTTAACTTACTTTACGGGCTGGGCTGTAGTGGCGGCTGGAACCTGACCAGAGCCCGCAGGCTGCGAACTAGCCGCTTTCTGTAGTTTTTCGGCTGACACATAATAAGCGGTTAGATCAAACGTGGCGTCCACGGTCGTTGACGTCGACTGCTTTTCCCTCTGGTTGAGCTGGAAATTTGTAATCGAGACAATTCGCTGATAGTGAGCAAGTTGTTCAAAGAAATTGCGCAGTGAGGCAAATGAACTACTTACACTAACCTCAATTCTCTTCCCGCTATAGTTTTCTTGCTGCACGTCATCTTTAGGAATGAACTTGCGTAGTACCAGTCCGTTCGTGCGGGCTCGATCCTGAACTCCCTGTAACACCATCGTCAACTCACGCTGTTCTGGAAGCAAAGCCTTCAGCTCTTCATACTCTTCTACCCGGGCGTTGTAGACCGCGCGGAATTCATTTAGTCGTTGAGAGGCGATTTGGGCCTGCGCGTTTCGGGCGAGAAGTTGAGCGACCTCTTTGTTGATTTCTTTTGTTTCGTTGCGAGTGGGGCGAGTGATGAAATACCAGAAGCCGGCATACATAACTGCGGCCAGCGATACGAACATAACCAATCGCAGATACCAGGGCGTTGCTTGAAGATTACCAATTCTCATCTGTTAGTTCCTTCCCCCATTCTGTTGGCGGGTCTGGGTGGGTGTGGCTCGTCGTGGGCTACTTCTTCAATGCCACTTGATTTGAGGGTGAGTTTGCTGCTTGAGCATTAGGCTTTACGCTGTAGTTGCATTTCACAGTGAAGCCAACAACCTCCGCCATCGCGATGTCTCCGTCAGGCACCGAACCACTTTTATCGTCAGCCTGGCCCTGGACTACTTCGCGCTGGGTCTCAATATTTAAGTTTGTAAACAATCCGGAAGAGAACTCCAAGCTCTGGCCAAATCGCGTAACTGAAGATTCGTTGGGCGATATACCTGTGATAGTTAGCTCGCCATCCTTCTGTGCCAAGGTCTTCAGATATAGCCCAGGCACGCTATCAAATCGCGTCTTAATCTCACGAAGTACTGCGCTCGGCCCCTGCTGGGATTCGCGCAACTTCTTAATCGCATCGATTCTGCCCTGAATGTCTTGGGCTTTTTTCTCCAGTTCAGCCTGTTCCCTATTAACGGCCAACATTTGCTGGTTGATGCGTCGTTGATTTTCAAGCTCGTGCTGGGCAGCTTCACGGTTCGATTTGGAACTAACATAATCGTAGCCCACGCCCAGTACCAGGAGACCGAACACAGTCAGCGCAAGCAAGAGTGTTTGCACCTGCGGGTGTGCGACTCTGGCCTCAACCATTGCTGCCCCAGTGGGCCTATCCGTGATGGATTCAAGTAAGTTGATCTTGATCATGCCGCTTCCACTCCTCTCAAGGCGAGACCGACGGCAATTGCCATATCAGGAACGATCTCTTTCATGTAGTCAGGATCAAATTTTCTACCGTCAACCTGTATCTGGCGAAAAGGGTCAAACAATTCAACGGGTATTTCGAATCGCTTTGAGAGGTATTGAGGAAGCCCAGGAAGCTTTGAACCGCCCCCGGCTACCAGAATTTTTTGAATGGCTTCTTCGCTCTCTTCCGCGGTCGCTCGGTAGAAATCCATGGTTTTGCGTATCTCTAATGCGAGAATGTCGGAAACCGTTTCGATAATTGGCTGTATAGGACGCGGCTCGATGCCTTGTGGTAGTGGATAGCCACGTTTCACAGCCTCAGCTTGTTCGAATGTCAAGCCCAATTCCTTTTGAAGCAAACTCGTGTATTGGCTTCCACCCACAGATGCATCACGCGCAAAAACTGAACGCGTACCATTAAGGATGTTGATGTTCATCGTCGAGGCACCAATATTCAGCAATGCTACGACTTCACCCGCTTTGGGCTGATAATTGAGTTCATAGCAATTCTGCAAAGCAAAAGCATCAACGTCGATTACAACCGGTTGCTTTCCAGCCAACTGAATTGCCTGTCTCACGTTTGCTATCTTGTCGCTTTTGCAGGCAGCCATCAGAACGTTTAGCGCGTCCGAGGAAGTACTGGTAACTTGATAGTCGAGATTTACATCCGAGATATCAAAAGGAATATGTTCTTCGGCGTGCCAACTAAACGACTCTTGCAACTCGTCCTCACTCATCTGGGGGAGGACGATATTTTTGACGATTACTGAATGGCCGCTTACGCCGGCCGCTACGCGGGACGTTTTGATCTGATGCTCGGCGAAGATGCTCGTGATGACGTTTGAGACGTTATTTAGCTCCATGATCTGCCCATCAACTATTGTGTCAGCCTGGAGATTTTCGAATCCCAGGTTCACGAGCTGAAGGCTGCTGCCCTTTCTTTGGAGCTCAACCGCCTTAACTGAACTCGAACCAATGTCGAGGCCAACCAGATTCTTCTTGCCCATACTTTTTTTGAACATGATCTATTTATTCCTCGCGACAAAGAGTGACCGAATTCTGTGCTGTTGACGCAGGCGGACACGAGCTTTCATCGCCCTTGGTAGTCGGCTCTTTGCCAACTTGGCAGCGGTAGGTTGTTTGTCGTTTTTCAAGATTAACGTCCTAGGCATGCGCTTGAGAAAAAAATGCGAGAGTTAGGAACGGGACGCGGGTGCCCGCAGCCTCTATAGGACCGAACTATTGATTTCTCTTGGAGTAGACCTTCAGCAATAACGAAGGCGGGTGAAAACTGGTATGAGAAAGAGACGCAAGGGCCTACCGAAGGCAGCAGCGTTACCGCCAACGCATAGGAGACTACCCTAGCAGCTAAACATTGTCAACTGATATTTTGCTATGTTTAACCGAGCGCTTTATTATTTCAAGCCGAGGCAGACCCCCATTCCGGGTGCTATCAGCACTGCGCTTCTGGAACAGAGTTCGTCAATTCCAGAATAAAATCGAAAGAAGTTCTGACGCTTGCGCCCTGCTAAACCTGCGGTTAGGATGCGACCGATGAGACGAATGAAATGGATAGTATTCGCAGGGTTCCTGGCGTTTTCGATAGCCGCTTGCTGGCTGTGGTGGGCTAAGCCACAAAAGGTGGATATGGCGACTTACGCACCGGTGGATTCCCTGATTTATTTGGAGTCAAATCGACCACTGGACGTGGTTGAAACAATAACCAGCACCGATGTTTGGAAGGACCTCGCTAAGATTACCGGCCCTCAGCATCATTCTCGGCGAAACCATTGGCTTCAAAGGCTTACCGGATGGACCGGAATTGGCCCCGTCGAATCTGTGATCCTTGCGAGGGCTCAATTGGCGATCGTTGTTACCCAGTTGAGTACGACGGAGGATGGGGACATGCTTCGAATAAGACCAGAAGGAGCCGCTATTATCGAGACGCACACAGCCGAGCGGCGAATCCGTGCTCCAGTAGAACGAGCTCTCAACACGTTGGCTGAAATGACGTATAAGGAGCCGATTCGTCGACGAACGACAATAGACGGTGTGGAGTTCATTGAATGGACCGCACCTCAGGGCGGTCGCCAGTTAGTGGCGACGATTTTCGGTAGTTTGGTTATCGTTGGGAATAGCGAACAGGCAGTGCAAAAATGCCTGGCTGTAACTGTTCACCGACAGCCTAACCTCAAGGAGGGTTCCGAACTAGACTTAATGCGAATCCAGCTTGGGGGGGACCGGTCCCTGACTTTTGGGTATGTTCCCGCCGAGAAGAGCGCACGTCTCCTCTCAATTGGAGTACCACTGATGCTAGGAAGGCCGGGAGATTCGGAATTTGAACGTCTTATTACCGCCGCCTCACCCAAGGTGTTTGGAAGCGTTGGGTGGAGTTCACATCCTTACATGACAGGAATAGAGGATCGCTATTTGATCTCATTGCAGTCGTCTATTCTCGCGCGGCTCAAACCTCACTTCGGACCAGGGAGGCTCAGCCCTCAGTTTCAACGAATCTTGCCACTTAATATTCATTCGATCACTTATTACAAGTTCGATAATCCCGTTTGGGCATGGCAAAACCTTAAGACCGCAATCTCATCACAGATTGATACGCTGTCAGCCATCGTTTTTAATTCTCTCTTGAAGTCCGCACTTCTTCCCTACGGAATACAAGAACCCGAAAAATTCCTTGGAGCGGTTGTCGGCGAAGTACTGACCATGCGTTTAGATCAAAACGCTGAACGCCCAATGCTAATTGCTGTCGTGCGCGATCGCAGATCACTTCGCGAGCTTGTTATTAAGGAGATGTTGAAGAACGCACGGAGCGTCCGCGTGGGTGAAGCGGAGATACTGGAGGATTCGCAGGGCGAAATCGCGGTCGGCTTTATTGATGAGTTTGTGGTGCTGGGAACTCCGCTAGATGTTCGACGCTCTGCGCAAAATGAAACAGCCAATGTCACAGAGGTTAATGAGAACAAACTGCGAAGAATGACTTTTTTTGTCCCTCTGTCGACATCAGCCACGATTCTCACCTACACAAATGATGAGGATCGCTTAAGAAGTTTTATCTCATCAGTCGTCGCGCTTCAAGGCGCTAAAACTGTAAGAGCGGATGCTATTGAAGAGATGATCGCCTCGTCACCATATTCCGCAACCAAGACAACTCTCGGCGAGAGGGGTCTCGAGCGTGTTACGCGCTCTCCCATGGGACAATTCAGCACTCTTCTTCCGTTGGTCGTCACCGAACAACCCACTCCTTCACAAAATAACCCACAAGCAAAGTAGCTTCTGGTTATCATGATTATTAGTCGTCTCGAAGTGTTGATCGCGACTCGCAACTCAGGAAAAATTCGGGAGATCCAAGAAGCGTTGGGGGGTTCACGCGTAGTGCTTCGCTATCTGGAAGATTTTCCCGAAGTGACGCCTGTGGAAGAGATTGGTGAGACCTACAGAGAAAATGCCGTTATTAAAGCGATGAACTATTCCAAACAAACCGGGCTTTGCACACTAGCTGATGATTCCGGCTTGGAAGTAGATGCCTTGGGGGGAAGGCCGGGCATACACTCCGCTGGATTCGGGGGCAGCATTGCTTCGGATCGCGAGCGAACAGAAAAATTACTTGCGACATTGTCCCACTGCCCGGATCGCAAGCGAACGGCGCGTTTCGTTTGTTGTATGGCCCTCGCTGAATCGAGAAGCGGAGAACTAGAACCTTCTGCTGGGCGGCTGCTTAGCATTGCTGTTGGCAAATGCGAAGGCATAATTACAGACCATTTACGCGGCACCAATGGTTTTGGCTTTGATCCTGTATTTGTGCCTGCTGGTTACGATACGACGTTTGCTGAGATGCCTCCCAAACTCAAATGCGGGATTAGCCACCGAGCGAAAGCTCTTGCATTGATTCAAGAGTTCTTAGACCACTCGCTGCTTGACCGTAGGTTAGCAGGTCCCTAGAATGCTCAGCCTGCCTGTTCGCGGAGGCACGAATGCGGGGCGTAGCACAGCCTGGTAGTGCGCTCGGTTTGGGACCGAGAGGTCGGAGGTTCGAATCCTCTCGCCCCGACCACAACCTTCAAGCGTCCATTTTATTACTTAAAACGCCTCTATGAGAGACCAGATCCCAAAGTCGAAGAGAATGGACATCGGCAGTTGAATTCTTGCGATGGAATCGCCTCGCCAGCAACAGCATCAGTATGTTCGATTAGGCTGTTGTGAGGACTTGAAGCCAATAATGTCATCATCAACTCAATAGCCTCGGCATGAGTTTTGCGATTTCTTGCCGCCCGACTCAAAATTGCGCGCGCGACTGAACGGTATCGCACGTAACATGCTTAACCTCGATGCCCAGCAACTGTGGAAATGGCAATGCCTGACCTCCAATTGGGGGGACTCATAGGTCAGGCGCATAAATCCCTCTCCCCCAACCCTGGCCTTCGGCGTGACGCGTTAATCAATCGACTCGGGTCCTTTCGACTGAAGAATCGTCTTCAGTCCTCCAACAGCCACTTTTTTTGGGAAAAACGGCCAGAAATCGACATTTTTTCGAGACTTTGGTGCTTGAGTGTGATATATGAGTGCCTGAATAGCTTTTAAATTAAGTCTCATCGGAGGTGTCACACTAGACTATGGCGACCAAAGCCGCGACAGGCAGAAAGCGCATGACGCAGTCGGAAGTCTTCAACCACTTTGCAGAAAAGACGGGAATGAAGCGGGGGCAGGTCAAGGAGTTTTTCGACGAACTCTACAACCTTGCTTCGCGTGAAGTTAAGTCTAACGGCGAATTCGTACTTCCCGGCTTCGGCAAGCTTGTTAAGTCCGAAAGGAAGGCGCGGGAGGGAAGAAATCCTGCGACTGGAGAGACAATTCAGATACCTGCGAAAACAACTCTAAAGTTTCGTGTCGGCAAAGGTATGAAGGATACAGTTTTACCGAGGAAATAATTCAAGTCCGGGAGTTCCGGACCAGACAGTCTAAAGCGCCGCCCCGGCAGTTCATTTTTTAGTGAACACGGGGAGGCGCTTACGTTTTTATGCGCGTAAAATAGTGAAACTGGCTTGAGGCAGGCAGGCAAAGGGAGTCCCACGAAGCCCCCAACCAGCCACGGGTGCCTTGGGGGCACTTAATCTAAGGTGGAATAAAGCTAGCATTTCTAGAAATGGTTAGGTATAATCCGTCGTTTTGCTGAACCATTAAGAAAGACGGCTATCCCAATAGGGATTTCCAAGGGGCTGAAGTAGTCTCAGGGGTGCGACGGATCTGCATCCTCGGGGTTGGCTTGTGCATCTAAGTTTCACAATCAAAATTGCCGCATTTTGCGGTTTGGAGGGTAAAACGTAACCGTGACTTTTGATAGACACTTACCGCTGGACGAGCGGATTCTAAGAATTGACCACATTCAGGCCAGGCGATATTCGAAATTGGGCGGGGTGGCGTTGGAAATTGCAACCCAGGGCATTCTCCGCCACTTACGCGCGTGTGATCGAATGGACGTGAACCCGGATACCTCGGCCGTGCGAGAGATAATTGACGACGCCTTGAATGGCCGACGAGTTTTTGCTGAGACAACGGAGCATCCTCGAGCCGCTTAACCGAGCTCTAACTTGTTCTGAAGAGATCGCCTGAAAGTGGCGATCTCTTTATTTTTCTGAATCAACTACGGAAGTTGACTATGGAGGTCGGCTGCATGCTAACATCGCCGCGCCAAGCATCTGCCCCTGTAGCTCAGCGGATAGAGCATCTGCCTTGTTGGAGCCTTAATGGGGAATGAAGAGTAAGAACTCATTAAGTGGACGGCCCCATATGCGGGGACGCCCTTAGAGCCTCTGGTACTCGGTCGACTGAGTAACAAACCATGAGGATTGGGTAATCCGCAGGAAACCTTTCCAACGTCGGGGATAATGGGAAGGGCTCCTCAGAGACTATACGGGCCGGGACTGCGACGTCCAAGATATAGTCCAGCCAGCAAACCTGTGAGAACGGGCGGTCAGGGAAAGCCTGATGCTGGAAGCTAAGCAGAGGGCCGCAGGTTCGAGTCCTGCCAGGGGCATACTTTTAGAAGCTTCTTGGCCTGCATGGCGGCTATAGTTCAGTCGGTTAGAACGCTTGATTGTGGATCAAGAGGTCGTGGGTTCGAGTCCCACTAGCCGCCCCAATGGTATCCCGACCCCCAAATTTCGCCAATGGAGCTGGGCGATTACGCCACGGCAGTTTCGCCGATAATCAATCTACATAATTTCGGATTTTTAACTGGGGATTTACTCGGCTTGTAAAATCAGGCGACCTTACTTGCTCGGGTCAATACGTTCGGCCGCATTCGGTATCATTCGACACCCCGACGCTTGCCGCTTTGTTTCACCGCTGCCGGGTGTACTGCTCTAAGACCACGGGGCTTTGAGTTCGAATTGCCGACTCGACAGCTGCGCGACCCTGTTGAGATAAACTGTGCCACTGCCCCAAAGCACTCTGCTCGTTATTGAGAAACGAATCCCCCGCTACTTGAGCGAGTGCTGACTCTAAAGACGCAAGCGCCGTGAGCGACATCCAAACACCATATTCAATCAAACTTAACAAAGAGGTCTACGGGAACGGTGATCCAATCCTGTGTCTTCACGGTTTGGGAGGAAACATATATACGTGGCGCCACTTCATCGCTTCTTTATCCCGCAATAACAAACTAATACTAGTTGATCTTAAAGGCTTCGGAGGATCACCTAAGCCGTACGACACCAATTATTCGATCGAGGATCATGCCGATGAGATTTACAAAATCATTCTTCGAGATGATTTGACGAAGTTGACATTAGTTGGGAACTCTTTGGGTGGCGGAATTGCTTTGCTCCTAGCTATTAGACTCTCCGAACAAGAACCAGCTCGCTTTTCCAAACTTGTCCTGATCGCTAGCGGTGGAAATGAAGAATATATACCCCGCTACCTTAAGCTTTTGAGATCAGCGCTGGGTTCTGTGATTGTTTATTTGTCGCCGAGCAAGCTAGCGGCGAAATTCGTGTTGAGAGCGTGTTTTTACGATCGCAAAAAGATTACCAAAGAGCAAGTTAACGCTTACGCCGGTCCGATAGCCAGCCCGGGTGGTCGTCATGCATTATTCCAAACAGCGAAGCAATGCATTCCGCCCAACATTGATGAGATCTTGGCCAAACTTAAGACTGTAACAGCTCCTACACTCATATTGTCTGGGCGAGAGGATCGCGTTATTCCTGTCCAGGTAGCAGAACTACTGCATCGGGCTATTCCGAATTCGAGTTTGGAGTTTATAGAGCAATGTGGACATATCCCGCAGGAAGAAAAACCAGAGGAAACAATTGCTAAGATTTCAAAGTTCTTGATGAACGACAACTAGATCGTTCACTGCTGCGTTTCTCGTGTCTCTCGTTTTCCTGTCAGAGTCGATTGAGTATCGCTTTCCATCGCGTCCATGCTTCATCGCGTGCCTTTTTGTTCGCTGGATTATTGTCAGCCGGATCTTCGCCAGCACGCATGAAGCCGTGTCCAGCGCCTTCGTAGGTGACAGCGTCATACTTCTTGTTTAAGTCCTTCATTGTCTCGGTAGTTTTCGGCACCGTGGCATTAATGCGCGCGTCATTAGCTGCGTAAAAGCCGTAAACCGGAGACTTGATCCGCGCTAGTGATTCCTTATCCACATCCCGTTCTTTCGTTGGTGCTGCGCCATAAAAGATGAACGCAGCTTTCACCTTGGGATTGTTTGTCGCGTAACGAAACGACTGGCTGCCACCCCAGCAGAATCCGGCTACCGCGACTTTGCCGTTGGCCGCTGGCAGTTTCAAAACGTAACGGAAACAGCGTTCAGGTCAGCGGTGATCTGGTCCGGTGGTAAGTCTCTTATGGCCTTCCCTACGGCATTGCTGTCCGCTGCTCGCAGTTCGCCCGTACCGCCGCCCTTTGGTCCCATGCCTGAAAGCAAATCGGGTGCGATGGCTACGTAGCCCGCTTCGGCCAATTGGTCAGTCAAGCTTTGCACCCAATCGCTTATCCCAAAGATTTCATGTATGACAATCACCGCTGGTGCCTTTGCCTTTACTTCAGGATAGACGACAAAGGCGCTCACCTCGCGTTCAGCGTTGCTGCCGGTGGGTTTGTACTTGACCTTTAACCCACTCCTGGTGCCGCGGCGATTTCGCCAGCCTTTGCTTGGCCCAGTCCTGTGTTTCAGCAACTGCGCTCGACTCCGGTGCAGCCATGGATTCGTTGTGATGATCCATTTGCTGATTCGAATTCTTGTGCTGCGCCGACGTACAGCTTGGGAATAGGATTAGACTTACTACTACCAGGGTGCCGTTGAAGAACTTCCATTGCTCAAAGCTTAATGCTGATTTAGCCATTTTAGCCATTATTGCCTCCCCGAATGAAGTTTTACTTTATGACTATTCGCCAACCTAACTCCACAACTTAATAGTCGGAGTTAAGAATGTGTTTAGTATTTATCTTCTGGAATTAGGTTAAAGGTGATTCTAAAGTTCTTTTAGCCATGCTACTTGGATTCTACCTGGGATTTCGTACCACGCCGAGATAATCGCTAAGCTGTTCACGATCACCATCGCTAATGTTAGTGATGCTGGCTCCTACAACATACCCTCGCTTTTCACCCTGGGCGAAAAGCCATTCATAGCGTATCGGTTCTAGTTCGATATCAATCATCGTCGTCGGTAAACTGAGAATAATTCGAACCGTCCCGCGCTGTCCAAAAAACTTCAGGTCGTTCTCATGCACACCTGGAACTATTAGGGACAAACCCGTGGCGCTGATGTCGCGCGTGTGGCCAACAATCGAGGGTGTTGGCTGCGCCCTCTGGTCAGCCGAGACGTCAGATGGCGCGGTGGTGAAAAGCAGACGCGCTGCACGTTCCACGTTATACCGCACGGCCCTTCGTCGTTCGATCACTCCGAAGTCGGACACCTCCGAGGGTTGAGCGTGCTTTAGTGCCCGCTCAGCACTTTCTTTCAGAGCGTCTAACCACCCTTCCTGCTGCAGAATTGCTCGGGCGACTTTCTTTTCAGCGTCTTGTAATTGAAAGGGTTTAACCAGGTAATCGAAAGCCCCCATCTTGGTCAAGTCGTCAATATACTGGTGGTAATCGATCCCGGTAATAATTATTACTTGCGTATCGGTCCAGCGTTGGCGGATGTGGCCGAGCAGCTCCAATCCGCTCATCCCAGGAAGGGAGATGTCGACTATTGCCACGTCATAACGATTCAACTCCAAAAGACTAAGCGCCTGCTCGGCAGTCTCCGCTGTATGACAAGTCTGCTCTGAATCGAATAATTCATGGAGGACTTCACGGATCGTCGCGTCATCATCAACAATCAATACGGCAGCCATCTATACAGTCTCACTTTATCTATTGCTTTTGCGCCAAACACTAAGCCGCTTCTAGTTTGAATGCCACCAGAGCTCCACGGGCAATCCGGTCCGACCTTTGCAATGGCACCATGTCAACGAACGCTCAAGTGGCTGATATTATCGAGCGAAATCTCCTGCGTGGCAATGAATGTGGAGCGCGATTCGTTACCTCTAGACACAGGCTAATTCGTGCACGCCGGTCGATAAAGAAATTAGGGTTCACCTGCGCCTTCATTCATTAATTATAGGTATATTAAATCATTTCCTCGTCCAGTTGCTGAAAGC
>JBHEMV010000055.1:21728-22171 GCA_046262375.1 Pyrinomonadaceae bacterium | reverse complement strand
ATTCGAACCAATAGCGCGCTCTGTGGGTATCCAGGTTCCACACCCTACACACCGCACCAACTTACTGTCAGCCCTGACGGGAGATCTTCTCACCCTGTCACTCCCAATCGGCCGGGAGTCGGACATGGTCTTTGCAACGCCCAGGATTTTTTTTAGGATTTGAATGTAAGGATGTAACCGGGAATAAAGTAGTAACAGGACAAGACTCAAGAGCGCAGCAATGACGAGAAATTTCAAGGCGGTTTTCGCGTACCTGGCTTCGGTTAATTATCGCGGGCTAACTAGATCGACGGTTAACTCTGATCGTCGCCAGAACTATTTCCTCCGGGCGCGTAGGTGACATCCACATTTCGGCGGCGCGGGATCGGGTCGGTGGCCCGCCGGCGCGGCGTTGATTCCCGGGTACGCCGGTCCACGCTTCCGGCGGGAAGCCCCTTACCATG
>JBHEMV010000055.1:0-21717 GCA_046262375.1 Pyrinomonadaceae bacterium | reverse complement strand
CCCGCCGCCGCAAAGACTCTTTCAAATGATTCGGGACGTACGCTCCTATGAAGACTCCTTTACGATTCGCCATCTTGTCGCAGCCTCTCTTTCAGCGTCTTGTGTAGAGCTTGGGAAGTTTTGGAATGCCTTTTGCCAAGCGAAGTAGAACAGGTCTATAAGCCGAATTCTGTACTCCTTCCAGATTTAGATCTCAAATCTCGGATCTGAGCTCTAAATATGAGATGGGAGTGGCGATCATTCATCTAGTCCAACTGTTGCCAGATTGGATCAAGCGATCTACCCGGAGGTCGTAGCAGCTTTGAAATCCCATTGCTGAGATCTCAAATTTGAGATCAGAAATCTCAAATTCATCGCTACTTTGGGCGGGCAGCCCTGGTGACGCCTCCCTATTTGATCTTGCACTGCGAGGAGTTTGCCTGGCCGTACATGTCACCACGTACGCCGGTGCGCTCTTACTTTAAGCCCTAACGGGCCGCACCGTTTCACCCATCACCTCGGCTTTGAGATCTCGGGATGAAATCTCGAGCCGGTAGGCTGGTTTCTTTTCTGTTGCACTTGTCGTCGCCCGAATAATCTCAGATTTGAAATCTGAG
Organism: Pyrinomonadaceae bacterium; assembly: GCA_046262375.1. Classification (GTDB taxonomy): domain Bacteria; phylum Acidobacteriota; class Blastocatellia; order Pyrinomonadales; family Pyrinomonadaceae; genus PSRF01. The sequence continues at coordinate 21,121 of JBHEMV010000055.1, read as the reverse complement.
ATCCCGAGTTGGGATCTCAAATCTGAGATTAAATCAGGCGCCCCGCCGTTAGCGGGCTCGCTGCCCTGTAGTGTTCGGACTTTCCTCTCCTGGACTTAACTCAAGCCTGACAATTTCAGATGTAATCCAAACTTGAAGAGCCGATTCAATCGAAACTTAAAGATCAGATTTAATCCGAAACTTGAAGATTTGAGCCTGAATTCGAGTCTCAAATCTCAGATTTTGAGATCTGAAATCTGAAGATCCTTGAGGGTCCAGCAGCGACCGCCCAACCTGTTCTCTTGCAAGGCGACGGGATTATACCAAGCCGTGTTCAACACGTACAGCGCCGAGGTAGCAACTTTAAACCCGCCGGCAAAGGGCCTGTGTCAACTCATGTTGCTGAAAGAAGCCACCTGACATCGCAGCAAATGCGGAACCGTTGGCGGTAGCCAATGGATGCTAGCACTCAATCAAATCCGGAGATGGTAGGGTTTCCATTCAAATTTGAAGAGGAACAATGAACCTGACTTGATTGTTAACATCCATTGGCTACCGCCAACGGTTCTGAATTGCGCGGCGACGTCGCCCGGGGATTCGACATCGGCTGCTTTCACTCTCCCGGGGATTGACACACGCTCAAAGGCTAGCCGAAGTATTTAAAGCCCACCCGTAGGTTGCTAAGTAAACCGGGCGAAAGAGTCAGGGCCAGGGTTATCGAAGCCACGGTGTGCGAAATTGCGAGGGCAAACAGATTTGGCCGCTTTTGATATGCGAAGGCCCAAAATAGCCCTGCTATTAAAGTCAATGTAGCCAGGAGGGGGTTTGGCAGGTGCAGCAAGGCGAAAACAGTTCCGACGAGGATGATGCTTTTGGCGCCCTTCCCAAACGAGAGTTGAGCTCGACGGTTTATGAAGCCATTAAGCGCGTACTGCTGAAACAAAGCCCAAATCGGAAGTGAAATATGTCGCGCCCTGAAATGAGACGCGAATAACGCATGGTTCATGTACCAGCCGAGCGCCACAATTACCAGCACTGCTGCAGCGGTGGGCAATAACAGCAAACGACATGAGGCAAAGAAGTTGTCAGTTCGAAACCCAAGGTCGCGAAGAGTTTCGCCACGCTCACGATGAGAAAACACCATCAATCCAATAGCCAGGAGAATAGGAATGCCCGTTATCAGTTTGCTGGTCCCGACAAAAGAGACGACCGCCCACTCGGCAATCAGGCAGGAGGTTACTATTGATAAAATCTCCCACACCGCCAGCGCCTTCCCGATGCTGGGTGGCAGAGAGTTTTCTACGTTTTCAGATTTAGCTAGCATTTCGTTTCGCGCTGCCCACTGTCGATCTTAACCGCTACAGAAGTCCGGCTACCGCCCACGGCCTTTTGTTTGCTGCCTTCTGCCTTCTGCCTACTGCTTATTGCCGGCGCCGGCAGCTTTTGGAGTTTCCCATTTGCATCAACTGAGAACCTGATAGGGTCGCCTACAAGTTGCAGCGTCTTCCTAAGACCACCTCCGCTTTCGTGAAGTACGTAAACCCGGGCCTCGTGTAAACCGGCATTCAGGATTGAAATAGTAAATTTATAACCATGCCATTCATCTCGCGACCAGCCGGCGGCAAAAACGTCAGGTCTCGATTGATTCGCCACCCCATCGGCAACAAATTGGCCGTCGATAAAAAGCTGCACTTCAACACGCTCCCAGGGTGCCACATTGTTGACGACCCAGCCCGAAATGCCCTGGTCAGTGAGCTCGCCCCACCCATGAAAGTATGGAGGCAAAATATTAAGGAACGTGAAAACAGCGAGCGCGCCCACAAGAAGAGTTTCAATAATTGATTTGCCTATCAGAATATGGACCAGGCTTGTAGATGACGTTTTCATGTCGCGTTTAGGAGGCGCGCCATTATAAATGGGCTGTATCGCAAACTGTTAGTTTGCGAGGTTGCCCGGCAGTGTCCTAATGTCGCGATATCGGATGGCTTGCATCGCCAGGGCGGTAGCCCGACTGTTAAGGAGGGCTTTTTAATCGTTCAGATCGGAGCCCTCCTTAACAGTCGGGCTACTGCCCCACCCTGCACGGCTCTACACTAGGACACCATCGGGTTCCCCGGCCGGTATCTGTGGCCTTTGATCTTTAACAAGAGATCTGACATTGGTGCGCAAACTAACAGTTTGCATTACACGCAAAAAGGGCGGCTTCGAAAAGCCGCCCGCGCTTGTTTCGCCGTTATTGTAATAATCAGTTCGCTTCCCTAACTTCTATTCGGTCCCCTTTTTGCAATAACGGATCCGGAATCTTGCCACTCTGAATTTTCCGTAGATTGTATTCTTCATTAATCAGTCGTCCGTCTGTGCCCTGCCTTGAAACGCGAACTTTAGAACCGGCGCTCCTGTTCGTTCCACCGCTCGCAAGAATGGCTTGCGTCAGCGTTAGTCCGGCATGGTAGGCCTTCTGCCCCGGCGAATTAATTTCTCCACCGATGAAAAAGAATTCCGTTGGAAGTGCCGGCATGCCCGACACCTTTATTGCGTCGCCAGAAACCACCAATATGGATGTTTGATTGGGATCTTTTAGATCGACAACAAACGGCGCGCGCCCCTGGCGTGTGATGGTTGCGCGGGCCGCTTCGGGGAGAACTAAAGCTTCGGCAAGCATCGCGTAAAGTGGCACGGCGTCTCGACGTAGAGTTTTAATTCCAGGCGCGGCGACGAAGCCGGTGATGTTCACAGTGTGACTGGCATAGTCGCGCACATTCACTACTATCACTGGACTGTCGAAAACCTTGAGTCGTTGTCGCAACACCGCAGCAATCTCCGTTGTCGTTAGACCGGCCGCAGTGATGGGATCACCTGCTAATGGATATTCAAGTAGTCCACCTTCTAGTACGGTGAAAAGCGTCGAATTTTTGTTGGGGTCCTCAGCGAGCTGTATGTCAAGCACGTCGTTGATCCCGACGCGATAGATCTGACTGGAGACAGCCGTAATCGGAGAATTGGTATTCGCACCCGAAGCCGGCGAGGTGTTGCTCGAGGCCGCTGGTGTCGCGTTACCGGTTCCCACCTTCGAAGCTGCGCCTGACTCGACCACAAGCGTCGTGATGTTGTGAAAGGACTTGTTCAAGGTGCTGTTACCGAGTTGGGAAGCAACAGCTTGCGTGTGATTGTTGAAATCTGATTTTGCGCGGGACTCGCGGGACTGAGGAGTCGCAGTGGCGATATTCCCAGCGGCATTCGCGCCGGGGGCACCCGTTTTTGGATCCTGTCCGAAAACTCGAACCCGCGTCCCTTCAGCCGGCTTCCGAGCCGGCATCGTGGTCATAGAGCCGGGTTTTTTATTTGCTGAGGATACTGATTTTACCTGGCCATTCGTCGTTACGGCCATGGTGGCAATTAATACAAATGGGGCAATTGTTAGGTTTTTCATAGTCGTTATGAGTACTTTCGACAATCTCCAATCCCTGGGTCCGTTGTGGAAACCCTATGCTCTGCTAGTAATAAAGTCTCAAAAAGGTTGAATTCTCAGAAGAATCTAGGCAAATGAGGCGGATAGCCGGTTGAGCTTCAGATACTAACTTATTGGATTCGAGAGTCGCGGCGGTAAGCCGTTCAGACACCCTGAAACTCAATAGCCTTATTTCGTTTGCCTTGACGCGGGCAGGCTCTCCGCAGGAAACAGGTGAGGCCAAAGATCTGCGAAACGTTCGCGAACGAGATTTTCGACATCATCGGCTGTTTCACATTTGAGACATTCTTCCACGATAAGCCGCGCATCTTGCGAATCAATGCCTGTAATAGTTCGACGCACTCGAGGAATGGCGGTTGGGGTCATACTTAAATCCGTGCCGCCCAGCCCTATCAGCAAAACGGCGTAGGCGGGCGTGGAAGCCATCTCTCCACAAACAATGATCGGGATCCCGGCGTTGCGTGCTGCCTTAAGGCTGCGGTTGATGCTCTGAAGAACTGCGGGGTGTAGAGTCCGAAACCAGTCGGCGACTTCGTCGTTGCCGCGATCGACAGCGAGCGTGTATTGGACCAGATCATTTGTGCCGAGCTCGAAGAAGTCAACGATCTTGGCGATGTGGTCCGCCATTAAGACTGCTGAGGGAACTTCTATCATCGCACCAACGCTGACTTCACCAAATGGGCGGCCCGCCTTTGAAAGGTATGTCGCTTCTTCGCGGATTATCGCCTTAGCGCGTCTAACATCACTCACGTCAGCGACCATGGGCAATACAATTTTTAACTTACTCTTCTCCGCCGCACGCAGAATCGCGCGAACTTGAGTACGCATTACCTCTTCGTTTCGCAGCCCAAAGCGAATTGCGCGAAGGCCGAGTGCCGGATTTTTTTCCGTATCGGGGAATGGGGCACCCAGATTTCCGCCCCCCAGATCGAACAGTCGAATAATGGCTCCATCCTCGCCCGCGAGCCTGGCTATTTCTTCGTAGGCTAAGCGTTGCTCGTCCTCCGACACCATAACGCCGCGGCGCCCAAGCAAAAATTCAGATCGGTAAAGCCCGACCCCGCGTGCGCCATATTTCTCCACTCCCTCAAATTCCGCGGGCACCTCGACGTTGGCCCGCAATGTTATTTCCACCCCATCCCTGGTTTGAAGAGGGCCCGCTTCTTTCGGCTCGAGGCCGCCATGCGGTTTCACTTGCGTGGACTCGACTTTGTGAAACTCAAGCGTTGGAGCCGAAGGATGCAGAATCACTTCATTGCGGTTTGAGTCAACAATGATCCGGTCACCGGTCTTAGCGCGGCGGTAGAAGTCGCGGAGACCAACAACAGCAGGAATGCCTATTCCCCGTGCAAGAATTGCAGTGTGAGACGTCCAGCCGCCCGTATCAGTGGCGAGAGCGCGCGCGTGGTCGAGATCCAATTCGGCTACTGCGGAAGGAACGAGATCCTGAGAAACGATTACGGCGTCTTCCGAAAGAATGCGGTGTTTAGGCTGTGCGCCGCTCAGGGCTACGAGCAAACGCCGCATGACGTCTTCAATGTCAGAGCCGCGTTCGCGAAGATATTCATCCTTTATTTCGGAATAGAGGGACAGCAGCCGATCGCCAACTACCTTTACGGCCCACTCTGCATTGGCATGAGCCTGGGCTATATGCCCATCGATATCACTAAGGAGTTTCTCATCCTCAAGCAAAAGAAGGTGGGCATCGAAAATATAGGCATGGTCTTTTCCCAGACGCTCCTCGGCTTGTTCTCTTATTGCGACGACCTGTTGGCTCGCCAGGCCGACAGCAGCGCGAAAACGTTGGCGCTCGGCCTCAACATCCGCATCGTTAATCCTCCAGTGATAAATATGCTGCGTGCCATCATGCATTCGCAGGACTTGACCAATCACGACCCCTTCAGAGACACCCAGGCCATTGAAGCGGAGCTCTTGAGGCTGTTCCATCATCTCGAGGTCCCCAATTCGATTTCGCCAAAGCCTTCAGCAAAAAGCTTGGCCACCGCATTCATCGCTGCGTCTTCGTCGATTCCCTCGGCGCTTGCCTGAAGCTGAGTGCCGCGGGCGGCGGCCAGCATCAGAACGCTGAGAATCGACTTGGCATCTGCGCTCGCCGTGCCATCCTGGCGTCGCAATAGCACTTCGCTGTGGAACCCCCTTGCCACACGCACAAGTTTTGCCGCCGCCCTGGCGTGCAATCCGAGAGGTGCTTTGACGAGAAGGGTGCGCTCTACCATCAGCTTGCGCCGCTTTTTTCAGGAGGCGCGAGAAGATCGCCGGCCAGGTAGATTCCCTGTCGTCCAAGATCACAAACGCGGCGAGCAGTCTCCACAAGTGACAGATTCCCTGATTGGCTGGCCAACTTGATTATCATCGGCAGATTAACGCCCGTTACTACTTCAAACTTGCCATCGTCCAGGAACATCGATGCAATATTTGTAGGCGTACCGCCAAACATATCAGTCAACAGCAACACGCCCGCGCCTTGAGATACGCGAGTGATAGCGCGCTGGACCTCATCGCGTGCCGCATCGACATCATCGTGCCATCCGATTGAAACAGCTGTAATGAATGAGATTGGACCAACAATCATTTCAGCCGCTGCCAACAGTTCGCCGGCAAGGTGACCGTGCGTCACAATTACGCCCGCTATCATGTGTGTCTCGTCTTTGTTTGCAGGCTGCTGTGGGTTGCTGCTCATCGAACGCTCCTTCTCTGTATATTGGAAAGCCGGCTAGCCCTGTACATTGGCGCGCCTAACGTTGACGTTTAGATTTCCTCACGTCGCGGTGTACCACGTGGGCATCGAAGCCGGCACTCCGCAGTCTTCGCCCGAGGGCGTTAGCGACAACTACGGAACGGTGACGCCCACCGGTGCAACCAATTCCTACGGTCACATATGATTTTCCTTCACGTTTATATAGAGGCAAAAGATAGTCGAGCAGGTCGCTGAAGCGACTCAATGTCTCTTCAACCTCCGGCTGCGACCTAAGGTATTTAACGACCCGTTTATCATGGCCTGAAAGTGGTTTTAAGTCGGGAACAAAGTGAGGATTCGGCAGGTGCCTGACGTCGAACAGTAATTCCAGGTCACCGGGATTGCCGAACTTATGGCCGAAGCTCAAGACCTGAACGCGCATTGGTCCACCCTTGCGATCGGGACTGAATCGTTCCAACAAGTGACGGCGAAGCGTGTGAACCGTATGTTCAGACGTATCTATAATTTGGTCAGCCAGGGAACGAATGCGCGCCATCGCCGCACGCTCGGCGTCAATTGCCTGTAGCAATCCTTGCCCTTTGTCGGTGGGATGCGGGCGGCGTGTCTCGCTGAAGCGGTGCTGCAAAACGTCATCAGAAGCTTCGAGAAACAAAACATAAACACCTAACCCGGCAGCCCGCAGCGCCATTAATTGTTTTTCAAAATCAGCCAGAAAGCTGCCTTCACGGATGTCGATCACCAGGGCTGCGCGCTCGATGCCCTGTTCAGTTGTGCCAGCCTTGACGAGACGCGTAAACGTGGGCAACAGCGTGATCGGAAGATTGTCCACGCAAAAGTAACCGAGATCCTCGAAGGCGTTAGTCGCCGAGGACATACCGGAACCGCTCAGTCCAGTGATGACGATGATGTCAGGAGTCGCCCCGTTAGTTTCCTGATTCGTGTCTGCCGTTTGTGTCATGGGAAGTCGTGGGCGCAGAGTTGGAAGGCCGAAAGAACGACAGTGCACGTCGATCCTCTTCCAGGGACAGGGCGTGTCCGCGTGCGCGAAGGTGTGATCTTATGAGTAGCGACACCACAATAGCCGCCAGCGGAACTTAGGGTTCGATCAGCCCAAAATTTCCATCTGCCCGCTTATAGAGCACGCCTATTCGCTCCGTGTCAGCATCTCGAAACACGATAAATTGATCTGGCTCAGACGATAACTGCAGTGCTGCCTCCTCGGCTGTCATCGGCTTAATCGAATAGCGGCGGGCGGCGATTATTCGAGGGGGCCGCGGCGCCGCTTCGAGTTGTCCGTCAGGCGTTGGGGCTACCGCGGCGGTGCGTTGCGCCCCTTGTTTTCGGTCAATCATCTTTGTTTTAAGCTTGAGGGCCTGCTTTTCGATCTTCGCCATTGCCCGCGTCAATGCCATGTACATGTCGGCGTTGATGTCTTTCGCCGTCAAAGTATGATCGCGCCAGTGAACGATTAGCTCGCCGATATGCCGATTCTTTTCAACGTCAATAATGACGTGGGTCCACGCTGCAGTTGTGCCGTTAAAAACATGCTCAAATTTCTTGAAGTGGTCTTCCACGTGCTTGCGGATGGCGGGGGAAACTTCAACGTGACGACCTGTATACTCAAACCTCATGAATGCGGTTCCCTTCTCAACCTTGATGAACATAGTACCGCTGCCAAATTCAGATCACGTTTGATGAATTATCAAAAACTCGAAAGCAAATTCCAGGTTACGCGTCGGTGGTGTCCTGGTCTGAACCGATCTCTGTGCGTTCTCTGTGTTTTCTGTCTCAGTGGTGAATACTGCTGACGAATTGTTTACCACAGAGGCACAGAGAACACGGAGGTTACACAGAGAAACCAAAATTAAACCACTACTAGGCGTCTTGCTAACAGGCTGTAGGCGCACTTTGGTGCGCGCCAAACTGGCCTGACGTACACTTGCCGCAATACAATTTTGGGCTACACCACCGCGCGACGCTCGCGCGAGCCTGGAATACTCATCTGGTCCCGATACTTTGCGACCGTTCGCCGGGATAACTTGATTCCGTCCTTGGCTAAAATCTTCACTACTTGATCATCAGTAATAGGGCTATGTGTATCTTCCTCTTCTATAAGCTTCTTTATCTTCAGTTTAATAATGCGCGTGGAAATTTCTTCGCCGTCTTCATTCAACATCCCTTCGGTAAAAAATCGGCGCAGCTCGATTACGCCCTGGGGCGTATGCGCATATTTCCGATTGACTACCCTCGAAACAGTCGAAAGATGCATGCCGATATCCTCGGCAATATCTTTCAACATCATCGGCTTGATATGCTGAACACCATGATCAAGAAAGGCTTTCTGACGGTTCACAATCGACTCTACTACCTTGTAAATGGTCTGCCGCCGGTGCTCTATGTTGCGCAAAAGATCTATCGCGGAACGCATCTTCTCGCGAATAAAACTTTTAGTTTCGTTGCTCACGTCCGTCTTACCGAGCATCTTTTGGTATTGCTGACTAACCCGTAATCGCGGGCTCCCGTCGTCTGCGAAATAGATAACGTAGTCCTCGTCGTCTTGATCAAGTTTTTCGATGTAGATTTCCGGAGAAATTAGGATCGGCTCTTCCGAGGAGTAACGACGCCCGGGATAAGGATCGAGCGTGCGAATGAATTGCAGCTCGTTCAGCAATGTGTCTACATCAATTCCGATCTGCTTCGCCAGATGAGGCAGTTTGTGTTGTTGTAAGTCCGCAAGGTGGTCACTGATCAACCTGGACGCAAGACGGTCACCCGCGCCTTTCACTTCCAGTTGCACAAGCAAGCATTCTCTGACATCCCTGGTGCCACACCCTATCGGGTCCAGACGCATGATCGCCCCCCTGGCCTGCTCCACCGTCTGCTCGTTCCAGCCACCCATCGCCGCGATTTCTTCATTGGTGGCATTGAGCCGGCCATCCGCGTCAAGGTTGCCGATAACACTGATTGCGGCCTCGCAAACTTCGGGCTCGACGGGGCTCATATGAAGTTGCCACTCGAGATGATCTGCAAGAGACGGCGGCCTCGTCAAAAACTGCTCGAAGGTAGGTGCGTCTTCCTTATACTCGATCTCCTGCGTCTTATAGCCGGGATCAAGATAATCCTGAAACTCACGGCCGAAGTCGATCTCTTCAAAGGCATCACGGGCTACTTCCTCACCTACAATTTCGTCACCAACCGAGTCCTCACTCAAATCAGGAGTCACCGTTTCGTGCGCTTCACTGTCGCCGCCCTCGCCCTCAGCATACGCAGCCGACAAACCTTCTAATTCGCCCGATCCGTTGGAAGAGGGGCTGCCGAGCTCCGGCTCGGTGACTTCCATCTGCGGCTGATCGGGAGCGGCGCCCGGATCGGCACTGGCGAGATGATCGAGGATCTTCTCAGCCAGCTCATGCGCCTCTTCCTGGGTGACGACCTCTTCAAGAACCGGGTTCTCCAGCAGCTGCTGCTGAATCAGATCAGTCAGCTCCAGGGTCGTCATCTGCAACATCTCAATGCGCTGCCGCAATTGCGGTGTGAGCACAAGTCGTTGGGAGAGGCTGGTAGTTAGTTTAAGAGACATTTATCAGGGCAAAAAGAGCACTTTATTTGTTGTTTTGCGACTGAACGCGCAGGGAGATTATACTCGATTGGAGTGCATTGCGCGCACCAATTCGCTTTTGATTATCACATGCGGAATTTCTCGCCAAGATAAAGCCGTCGCACCTCAGCATCTTCCGTCAATTCCCTCGGAACGCCGGAGCGGAAAATACGACCATCGGCCATAATGTAGGCCCGGTCTGTAACTCCCAGCGTCTCGCGAACATTGTGGTCTGTAACCAATATGCCGATGCTACGATTACGTAAATAAAGTATGACATTTTGAATGTCATCGACAGCTTTGGGATCAATTCCCGCGAAGGGTTCGTCTAGCAGGATATATTTTGGCTCGGTTGCCAGAGCACGTGCGATTTCCGTTCGTCGTCTCTCGCCGCCGGAAAGCGCATCGCCGCGCGTGTTGCGAACGTGTGCGATACCAAACTCTTCCAACAACTCTTCGAGGCGAGTGAGTCGCTCGCGTCTTCTGAGTCCCATGGTCTCAAGCACTGCAAGAATGTTTTGCGCCGCGGTCATCTTGCGAAAGATGGAGGGCTCCTGAGGGAGATAACCGAGGCCCAAACGGGCCCTGAGGTACATCGGAAGTTTTGTGAGGTCGCGACCGCCAAGACTGACTACTCCTGAATCAGGACGCTCGAGACCCACCATCATGTAAAAAGTTGTCGTCTTTCCCGCGCCGTTCGCGCCCAACAACCCTACGACCTCGCCCTTTTCCACGTGCAGACTGACAGCATCTACCACCCGACGCTTCCCATAGGTCTTTTGCAGATTAATGCCTGCCAGTGCGGAAGTAGAAACGTGCTCGGTCGAGTGTCGCGCTACATTCGTGTTATCGACGACCAACCGTTCATTAGGTTGCTCAACAATCTCTACGCTTTCAGCCCGGGTGGTCATCAATCTCGGCAATTATTGGATGAACTTTTTGGAACTATTGCTTTTTTACCTTATGTATCGATCTTACGCGTCCGGGAGATTGTGGGCCTCTTACGTCATCGGCGGCCACTCTACCGTCTCGCATATTGACGGTCAAACGGCCGCCTTCAGTACTTCCCTTCTCCGCGTCTTCAACCCTCGCCGGACTCCCTTTTAGGACCGCAACCTCGTCCGTACTCGTATACTGAACCCAGTCGCCGGTGCCTTTGCGGTTCGGTTGAGTCAGCACCACCTTGTTCTGCGCGATCGTCTTTTCAACCTCGCTCGAATCTTTAAGAAGATAGACATCCGCTACGCCGCTTGTAATGCGATCAGTTGCCTGGCGAATGTCAACACTGCCCTCGTAATGTAGAGTTCGGTTCTGATCCGAATAAGACATTGAATCGGCTGAAGCAAACACTGGTATTATGCTGCTCGTTCCTTCAACTCGTCGCCGGGCGCTATAAATTGCGCTTTGTACGTGGCCACTAGCCTCCATCTTTTTCTCGCTCACAAAGATTGTAAGTTTGTCACCACGCACAAAATTGTCGTCTTGCCAGGCGCGCGCGTTGCCAATGTAAATCGCGACTCCGCTGTCGCGGTGAAACTCGCCTCGATCACTGACAATGTAAACCGGGCTTTTCACCTTTGAAAAGGGAGTGGCACCGTTCGTTTGCTCCTGGCTGTAATAGGTTGTGGCAGTTTTCCCACGGCTATAAGAGACATGCCTGGTTAAGTCGGAATCCAGCTCGATTCCCTTGGTCCGTGCGCGTGAATCCCAAACTGTTGGTTCGCCTCCACGGAAACGCACAGTGTTGTCCGCCGCCGTGTAGGATATGGTAGAGGCAACCCCGTTGCGATCATTTTCGTTGAACTTCGCATCTCCCTGCGCATCCATACGTTCAACATCCTGCGTATCTTTTACGAAAACCGCAGTCATTTTCTGCGAAGTCAGGACGCGAGTTCCCCGGTCGTCGACTTGTTGTACGGGCGCAATCACAGCTTTGGCTCCCCCCGTGGCCGTGAAGCGTTGCGCGAGATTTCCGGTTTCGAAGAAATCGCAATCGATGCGGGGAGCGGTAAGCGTTTGTGTGTCGGCGCTAGCGCTCTTGATTACGGGGTCAACAAATAACTCTGCGTTACCAACTGCCTCTGCCTTTTCCAGGTCACGTCCCGTGACGCGCCAAATAAGCTTTACCGTGTCGGCTGTGAGGCGCTTGTTCGCGGCCCGTTGATCGTTTGCCTTCGACTTGGGAGCGGATAAGTTTATTACCGAGCGGCCTTCGGTGCGCATTTGTTTCAGGAGACTCCGGTCGCCCTGTGCCTGAAATAACACCTCGATCAGATTGGCACCTGTCAGTTGCAACTCGGAATCAGCGTCTAGAGTTCTACCGCCCGCATTACGCATGGCCACAGCGCGCTCGAGGCGCTGATCCTTGTCCAGAAAAAAATCCATGTCTATAGAATGAACCTCAGCAGACCGGCCCGGCTCCATCGAGCGCAGATAGGAATTGCCCCTTACCTCCAACTTTTGAACGTGTTTTTGCTCGTTGAGGGTGGCATAAAGATTATCACCACTCATGAGATCGTGTTCCTGCTCGGCTGTGACTCCACCGACGAAGCTGAGCGTCATTGTGTCTTGCTGAAATGATGCGTGTCCCGAACGAATTGTTACGGGTCGCGATCGCGTGGAGGACGGTTTTGCCTTTGGGTCCTTTAATACCTCGGGCGCTACCGTGATTACAACGTCTTTCTTCAAGTCGAGCTTCTTGCTTTTCGCAAAAACAATGGCGCCGGTCGAGTGCCCGGAGACATTCTCACGATCAAAAGAAACCGGCGCATCGGTTTGGCCCACTTCATTGTTCTGATCATAGGCTAGCGACTCTGTGTTCACCTTTAAGCCGTCTTTCGTTTCGACCTTTACATTTCCCAGGAAGGTGATGACCGAGTTTTTCTGATCGTAGATGGCTTTATTGGCTGCGATTTGATCGGGCTTCTCGCCCACGGGAGGATAAACAGCGAGATTTACCTGGTCGAGTTCATGATGACCGTCAGAAAATGTGACGTCGCGTGAGGCGCGCAGAAGCAGGTAAAGCCGGTCGCCCTTCATTACTCGTTGCTCATACCCCTCGATGATCCCAGTAATTTCTTTTGAGAGTTCGGGCGACTCTGATTTGAGTCGAAACGGTTTGTTATTGCGAAGCCGATAGTAAGAAACAGCGACAAAGACGATGGCTGCAACGAGAATCAACAAAGCGGCCACACGCACCACCCGTGGGGCGCGCGCGCGCAACCCGATCCCGATTGACCTTTTTCTGGTGATCTCCTGCATCTTAGAAATCAGTTAACAGCAAACAGTAAACAGTAGGCAGCCAACAGCCGGAACACTTAGCCGCCCATCAGGTCAGAAGTCTTGCACGGCAAGAAACGATGAAACGCACAGATGTTCAGCCGCTGCCGGCTGTTTGCTGTTTGCTGTGTGCTGTTTGCTTCGTTCGAACATCCTGTACTGCCAACTGCAAAAATGTTTCCCCTTTCCAATTGCTGGTTTCAATTGTGTAAGCCATCTCCATACCATTTTTCAAGATGTTCCCCTGTTCCGCTCCCTGCCACCAAATCACTTCAAGCGGTCGGCCTTTCGGCCCGGCAACATTCATCTTCAGATGCCGTTCTCCAATTAAACGTGGTTCTGTAAGGATGCACAAGTTGCGAGCCAGGAAGGTCGGGCGAGGATTACCGGCGCCATACGGTTCCAGCGTTTGCAGCTCGCCAACTAACTCAAATGTGATCTCTTCCGTAGGTAATTCGGCATCAATGTAAACGCAGGGTCGCAAGTCTTCATCGCTCAAGCAGGAGGCGGCGTGTTCATTCAGCCGGCGGCGAAGTTCTCCAATACGATTGGACTTTAACGTGATTCCGGCCGCGTGAGAGTGGCCGCCGAATTTCTCGAAAAGATCGGCACACGACGTCAGTCCGTTAAGTAAATGGTAGGGTTCGATACTGCGCGCCGACCCGTGTGCCACGTCGCCATCAATCGAGAGCACAACGCAAGGACGATTGATGCGTTCAGAAATCTTCGATGCGGCAATCCCAATCACTCCCCGGTGCCAACCTTCCCCTGCTATGACCGCCACATAAGAATTGGCAGGGTCGCTTCCTGCTCTCTCCAGTTCAGCAATTGCCAGCTCGACTATCTGTTGCTGCACCTCTTTTCGTTCCTGGTTGCGAGTGTCGAGGTGTTGTGCGAGCCGTTGCGCCTCTTTCCTGTCCTTCGTGCTAAAGAGCTCAACGACTGCCCGTGCCGCATCCATCCGGCCCGCCGCATTAATTCTTGGCCCAATGCGAAATCCAAGATCGTAAGCTGTCATGCCTGCTCCAGCCCCGCAGCCTGCCACTTCCATCAACGCACGCAGCCCCGGATTGGTCGCCTTGGAGAGATCTTTCAACCCGAGCGAAACAATAGTTCGATTTTCGCCCGTCAACTTCGCAACGTCCGCCACGGTACCGATGGCTACTATCTTCAAGAACGCTTCGACTTGCGACTCGCGTCCCTGCTCTCGAAACAACGCGTGAACCAGTTTAAATGCGACTCCTACGCCCGCCAGGTTCTTATCTGGATAATCGCAACCCCTCTGATTGGGGTTAAGGACAGCATATGCAGGCGGAACGCCTTCGCCTTCATCGGGAAGATGGTGATCCGTAATGATTACATCGAGTCCATTATGGCGGGCCCAGTAGAGCGGCTCGTGCGCGCGCATGCCGCAGTCCACGCTGATAGCAAGCTTGTATCCTTCGATTACGGCTGTTTGAAGTGCGGCCTGCTGAATTCCGTAGCCTTCGGTGAATCGATGTGGCACGTGAAATCCTGTGCGCGCGCCCAGGAGATTCAAAGCGCGCAGGAGAACTGCCGTTCCGGTTGTTCCATCCACGTCGTAGTCGCCGTAGACGAGTATCGGTTCGGACTTTTCGATGGCCTGCATTAACCGAAAAACAGCCTTTTTCATGCCCAGCATGAGAGAGGGGTCGTGCAGTTGATTGGAGGAGGGTTGAAGAAAACTTCGAGCGGAAAGCTCATCGTGGCAACCGCGTGAAATTAGGAGGGCAGCTATTGTTGGCGAAACACCCAAAACGCGAGCGAGCGAGGCAGATTGCGGTGAGTTCTGCCCCCGCACAATCCAACGTTTGGCGTTCATGTGAGGTTCATCGATTGTTTGAATTATTCAGCCAGCATTATTCGGCAAACCAGCCACCATCGGCCATTAGCTTAACACCAATCCGCCGCCGACCATCAATGCTATCGGTCCAAACTCCATTGATTTCACCCTGGATCTCGTGTCCATAAGGTGGCATCAATTTGACAATAGATCCCATGGCGACATCGACGTCTAAGATGATTGTGGCTCCGCCGCGGCTAATCTTAATAGCTTGCGCACTAACGCGGAAGATGTCACCTGCCGGCGTCTTGCCTTCCACTTCAAGGGCAAACTCCACAGGAACTCGCGGACTGCGTGGCCGTTGCGAGGGCAAAGGCGCACCTCGGGGGTCTTTTTCTCTCATAAACTCACCGCCCTTTTAAAAATTAATGAAATTGGCCCTGCACTTCGGGTCGTGGAGGATGAGGGGCAAACCTAGTTTACCTGAATCCGGAAATAGTTTGTTAGCGTTTTGATTCTGGAAGAGCTATGCAAAGATTCCAGAGAAATTTCCCAATCGGCTTTGCTGTCCTGCATGGTTGCGTTACGTGCTTTCTTTGCGGGCCTTTGCGATTAACTCTGAAATCCTGGCGGTTAGTCTCTGCTCATAAAGGAAGTCAAATGCATAGTGCGCAAAACATCCGCGAAAAGCACGAAGAGAAATGCTACGAAACTGCGATTCGGTCAACATCTAACCGGCGGCGGCGGATACATAGCCACCGAGTAACGCTAAAATTATGAGCGCGCCAACGATTAACCGGTAGCCAATGAAAATCCCTGTGGAGTGCGTTCGAAGAAATCGAAGCAAAAACCAAATCGACGCATATCCCACCAGGCCCGACACGATTGTCGCTATAATCAACGGAAGATAACTACCGTCAGGCAGCTTGTGTATTGCTTCCCTAAGTTCCAGGACTCCGCTGGCGGCGATTGCGGGAATGGATAGTAAGAACGAAAACCTCGCCGCCGTTTCACGAGTTTGGCCGACCAAAAGCCCCCCCATTATCGTCGATCCCGAGCGACTCGATCCGGGAATCAATGCCAGCACCTGAGCAAACCCGACTGCCAGCGCGTCACTGATGCCCAGCTCTTCAATGGAACGGTTTCGTTTGCCAATCCATTCGGCCAACGCCAATAAAAGCGCGACGACAATCATCATCGACGCGATTATCCAAAGATTCTTGGTAAAAGTACCTTCGATCTGCTTCTTAAACAAAACGCCAACCACTGCCACCGGAATTGAGCCAATGATGACAAGCCATCCGAGCCACGCCTCTTGAGACAGTTTGCCTGCGGCCTGACTTTCGGCTCTCCGGTTAGGCAGTCCTGATGCGGAAGGAGGGTCCGCCAAAGCTGAGTTGTTTTTCCTGAGCGCCAGAGCAAGATGATCGCCTACGAAAGCGCGTGTGATGTCAACGATATCGCGAGCAAAATAAATAAGGACGGCCAGGAGAGTGCCAAGTTGCATGACAGCGATTGTCGCCGTGGTCTGCTCAGCCTTAAGCGTCGCCTCCATTCCGGTATAAAGCCCAATTAGACGCGCGGCGAAAATCAGATGTGCAGTTGAACTTACCGGAATGAATTCGGTTAATCCTTGAACAATGCCCAGGATGATGGCCTGAAGAATGGTCATGAAGGTTTAAGTTTTGATTTTAGATTTTCGAGCGCGCTTTTGTTTTAGGTCTTTGGTTTTTGGTCTTTGGTCTTTGAATTTCGACCTTGGCCGTAGTCTCTGACTCACGTCGCGCGAGTCAGAACTCCTTCAAAGGCCCAAGACCAAAGACCGTCTTTATTCGCGGAATGAATTCTTACGTGATAGCCGGTCGTACATGAAGATAGGCATGATCAGGCCGACACGAGCAATGGTGGCGAGTTGCCACGGGAATGAATACCGCTTACGTCGCTTTTCAATCGCCCGCACCATTTTCTTTACTGCATCGTCGAGTTCCATTAGGAATGGCATCTGCACGTCTCTGTCAGCCGTGAGCGGAGTCTTGATAAACCCGGGATGAATTATCGTAACGTCTATACCTTTCGGCTCGAGATCGAGCCGCAAACTTTCGAAGAACGCGGAAACTGCGGCTTTGCTGGCGCAGTAGGCCGCCGACTTTGGTAAACCGCGATACGCCGCAAGGCTCGAGATTGCGACCAGATGTCCCTCCCCTGACGCTACCATTTGGGGCACAACAGCTGCCACGCTATTTGCGACCCCGATAACGTTAACATTCATTACGTCTGCGACTTCTTGACCGCGCAATTCCGCGGCGTCTTTAGTGGGGCCGATTCCCGCATTCGCTATCAGTACATTGATGGGCCCAAGGCCGCCGCGCAACTGCTCCGCCGCGCGAGCGATGGAATCCGGATTCTGTACGTCAGCCGGTGAGGCAAGCGCTTCACCTCCAGCGCCCTCAATTTCTCGAACGACTTCCTCAAGGGCGGCGGCTCGCCTCGCCACCAGTCCTAACTTCGCTCCGCGGCGTGCCAGCTGTACCGCCAGCCCGCGACCGATGCCGGATGACGCGCCCGTGATCATAACCACTTTGTTGGACCAGTAATTCAAAGGGAGTTTCAAGTTTAGGTTTCAGGTCGCGGTTGCTAAGAACTGCGTAAATTCTCCTGTACCGCTTCGTTCAAATCCCTCGGCGATGTTCGACATTACCGAAACACACACTCGCCGAATCTGATCCTTCAAACCATAATCGCGCGCAAACGTCCCTTGACCTGTTATGCGGTATATCTCTTTGTGAGTTGCCGTGATTTTTACCAGGCACCTATCTCTTCAAATGTCTTGAAAGTTGCCATAATTCACCTCAAGAAGCGGAGGGTTTTTGAGCGGTGTCTATTGAATTGTCTCGAACTTTAAACCTGAAACTTGAAACCTGAAACTACACCTGGAGGACAACCGGCATGATTACGGGCTTTGCTCCCGTAAGTTTCTGAATGAATCGCTTCAACTCCACGCGCACGTGTTCTTTCAGCAGGCTCTCATCCGCAAGCGTCTGGCGGGATGCGCCGGCAATCGCGGCGGCAACAATGCGCTGCGCATCTTTCAAGGAACCATTAGTTGATTCAAATCCGCGCACTCCGCGCGCAACAATCTCCGGCTCACCCTGGACAACGCCTGTCTCGGCGTCTACCGTGACAATCAACGTCACCATCCCTTCATACGCCATCTGGCGGCGCTGGCGCACGGTTTCGCTCGTGATTTCGTCAAACCCTGTGTCGTCGATGAACGTTCGTCCGATTTCACGCTTGCCAATCACGACCGCGCGCTCGCCATCAAGCTCGAGCACATCGCCATTTTCAATCAGGATAATATTTTCTTCCGCGTACCCCAGATGGTTTTTCACAAACTCCTTATGCCGAAACAGCATTCGATACTCGCCATGGATGGGCACGACAAACTTTGGCCGCACTGCTTCGGTCATGATGCGAATATCTTCCTGCGAAGCGTGGCCGCTTACGTGAACCAGCCGCCGCTTCTCTTCAATAATATTCGCGCCCCGCTTATAAATCATCCCGATCATCCTGGAAATCAGACGCTCATTGCCAGGAATGATGCGGGCTGAAAGCACGACGGTATCGCCTTCATCGATCGTCAGCCCTTTGTAGCTTTGCGATGCCATTTGCGAAAGCGCCGCACGCGCCTCGCCTTGAGAGCCCGTCACAAGAAACACGATCTCGTGGTCGCGCATTTGCTTCGCTTCGTTGAGCGAAACAAGCAAGCCATCAGGAATATCCAGATAACCAAGCCGATCCGAAATCTCTACGTTCTTCTGCATCGATCGCCCAAGCACGCAGACTTTGCGATTAAACTGCTGGGCGATATCGAGCACAATTTGAAGGCGATGAATCGACGATGCGAATGCTGCGACAACTATGCGGCCCCGGGCTTCGGCAAAGATTTCTTCAAAAGCTGGGATTACTGCACGTTCAGATGGAGTGCGGCCAGGCACAGTTGCGTTGGTAGAGTCCGAAAGCAGCGCAAGCACGCCCTCCTGTCCGTAGCGACGGAATGAACGAAGGTCAATCGGCTCGCCGATCACCGGTGTCTCGTCGACCTTGTAATCGCCGGTGTGAATGATTGTGCCCACCGGCGTTTTAATTGCCAGCGAGAAGCAATCGACTAAGGAGTGAGAAACCCGAATGAATTCAACACTGAAGACCCCAACTTCGACTACGTCTCGCGGTTCGACGCGATGCAGCAAAGTGTCGTCGAGCAAATCATGTTCTTCCAGCTTGCTTTCAGCCAATCCGGCGGTGAAGTGGGAACAATAAACAGGAACGTTGAATTTTTTCAGGACATAGGGTAGCGCCCCCAGGTGATCTTCATGCCCGTGAGTGAGAACGATAGCCGTGATGTTATCGCGATACTCTTCAAGAAAATCGAAGTTGGGAATACAAACGTCGACCCCGTAGGCGCTCTCCTCGGGAAAACCCATGCCCGCATCCAGGATGAGCATCTCATCCTCGTAACGCACGGCCATACAATTCATCCCAAACTCGCCGATACCGCCGAGTGGGATGATCTCTAAGACACTACTCACTTTTGACTATTACTCACTCTCCGGGGACATTGGTCGTGCTGTACTTTCGTGCAGCAATCGCGGGGCTAAACAAGCAGCACAGTATAGCATGCCCGCTTTACGTCCGCAGATGCAGCCAAGTATGCTACAGGTGAATCACAGCTGACAGGAGTTCTTTAATGACAAGCAAAATCATAGTCGCGGTGCTGGGCTTATTTCTAACTTTATCTCCCCCCTATGCTCAGAAACAGGGAAATAAGAGCGAGCTGGTAATCAAAAAGCTGGAACGCGAACTCGAAGCCGCTTTATTGAAAGGCGACAACGTTACGCTTGATCGCATACTTGCGGACGATTACATCGAGATAAATGCTCAAGGCGGCGTTAAGAAAAAGGCAGATTTGATCGCAGTCGCGCGCGCCATGAGCGCGGGGCCACGCGGGATAACGCTCGGCCCGGACAAGACCGTCGACGATCTCACCATCCGTTTGCACGGAGACAACGCGCTGGTAATTGGGCGCACCACCATACGTTACCAGTTTATGGAATATCAAACCTCGTCCTCGCAGACCCATTCTCAGAATCCGGTCACCGTCGATCAAGAACGGTTCATTAGAGCTTATTCAAAGGTGGCCGGGCGTTGGCAACTGGTCGCCTGGCAGACGACCTCAATAGCAAAGCGCTAAGTGTTCCGACGATTCGTGACAGCGGTGAGGTTCCCCGGCACGCCAACGGCCAATTCGGTGAGCGGGGTCTCACATCTCACCAGCGAACTGAGAAAGGCCGGGCTAGGGCGCAGGCGTCGGTTCTGCGCCTTTTTTAGCTCAGGCGTTCCCCTTTCATCCATAAACAAATACTTGAGCTAACGGACGAACGGTATTATTCTCCGACGGAACTGATAGGCGGGAGGTTGCGCTTGGCTAACGATGATAAAAGAAGACACACGCGTCTACCTCTTCTGATCGAGGTAGTCTGGGAGGCAGGGACGGGTAAGTATGAGGCGCGTACAACGGACATCAGCGAGGGCGGATGTTTCATTGACACCATGGGACAGGTAGCGCTCGGCGAGACGATCAATTTCAAGTTATGCCTGACCGGCGACGAATGGATCGAAGTGCAGGGCGAGGTGACGTATGAGTTGCCCCGCGCGGGCTTTGGAGTACGCTTTACGAAAATCTCGGAGGCCGATCAAAAACGACTTAACGAGCTTATCAGGGCAAAATAAAAGAATTCATGGATCACGATAGTCTGCGAGGTTTGCAACAGACGATATAACCACATCTTTGGCTCCGCGGTACAACAGATATATGACTACAAATATTGTTTTAGCCCTCCGGCTTCTCGCTCTTGCGTTCCTGCTCATTGCCCAAGCTCCTGAAATGTTTGCGGCCCCAGCCACGATGCGCCTCGACTACTACCATACCGGCAACGCTACGCAGGAGCTGTTCAGCCTGGATCGCGTCGTAATAGAGCCGCTCCCCTGGCCGGGCGACATGAGCAAGACTATCGACAACACAAACCTGGGCAAATACTTCTTCGAGGTGCGCGACCAGAAAACCAAACGCGTTCTTTACTCACGCGGCTTCGCTTCCATCTATGGCGAGTGGGAAACGATCGACGAAGCCAAAGTGATGATGCGCACGTTCAACGAGTCGCTTCGCTTTCCCGCGCCGAGCGCTCCCGTAGAGATCGTGTTGAGAAAGCGCGACAC
>JBHEMV010000054.1:19405-22606 GCA_046262375.1 Pyrinomonadaceae bacterium | reverse complement strand
CGCGCCACCATCGATATCGATATGTTGATTCTCTCCGAATCGCTCCAGAAGTTGTTACCCCTGGTCGCAAACCTGGGTTACAACATTCGTGGAAATGACTTGAGTTTCGCAAAAGGGGCCATTGAGATACGCCGGGTATCGAAGATCGACTCAGAATCCGGCGACCTTCTATCACTCGATTTACTTCTGGTGACACCAGAACTTCTGTCGGTATGGGAGTCTCGTACCGAAGCCAGTTGGGAGGGCGGCAAACTATCAGTCGTTTCGCAGAGTGGGTTGATTTCGCTAAAGTTGTTGCGAGCTAGCGGGCAGGATCTTGACGACATAAAAGCATTAGAAGAGGGAGAGGCTAATGCCGAAGGTTGACATGTCTTCTAAGGCGATCAAGGCTCGCCTTAAGCGAGTATCGCAACTACGCCGGCTGTGTTTATCGCTGGGTACTGGCAAAATCAATGCTGTGTCTGCGGAAAAGGAAGCGAAAAGACCAAGAGGGGGAGTAGTAAGACCTAATAAGCGCGGAGCCAAATGAGAGCCTACCTCCCGTCCTACCAACTCACGACTCCTCGAAATCTCGGTAAAGCTTTGGAGTTACTCGCGCGCGAGCCAGGCGTGTGGCAGCCCTTTGCGGGCGGCACCGACCTAATGGTGCTGCTCGAGGCCGGCAAACTCCCTCACAAAAATTATCTCAACATTTGGAGTCTTCCAGAGCTTCGTGGCATCGAAATTTCCGCTGAGCATGTCACGCTTGGCGCACTTACGACTTACACAGAAGTTCAGGCGAATCCGATCCTTCGCGAAGAGTTTGCCATGCTCTGTCAGGCGGCGAGCGAAACGGGTGGTTTGGCAATTCAGAATCGTGGCACGCTGGGCGGCAATATTGTAAACGCGTCGCCGGCCGCCGACTCGCCTCCCGCCCTGCTCGCATATGATGCGGAGGTGGAACTGATTTCTTCGAATGCCGCGCGGTGGGTGCCGTACCACGAGTTTCATACCGGCTACAAGCTAGCGGTCATTGGGCCTGAAGAATTGCTTGCGCGCATACGGCTTCCACGCAAGACTGCGGGGATGATTCAGTACTATCGCAAGGTGGGCACTCGAAAAGCGCAGGCGATATCGAAGGTTTGTTTCGCCGGGACGGCACGAATGAGAGATGGAGTAGTGGAAGACGCGCGCATTGCGTTAGGTAGTGTTGCCCCGGTTCCGCTTCGTTGCATCAAAACCGAAAAAGCCTTGCGAGGAGTCAAGATCGATGAAAGTACTATTGAGAAAGCGAAAGCGGAGTTCGCCCAGGAAATCGTTCCCATAGACGACATTCGCTCTACCAGGAACTATCGTCTTAGGGTTGGTTTTAATTTACTTGAGGACTTCTTACGAGGGCTTGCGCCAGTTCGCACATGACACACAGACCGCTAAGCAAAGCATTCTTTATTGCCGCCGGCCTTAGCCTCTTCTTCTTTCTTACAGCAAGCAGAGCCTTTGCAGAGTGTCCCAATGAAATTAGACCTTCGGCAGAAGATCCGTTGCACATGCTTGTGCTCGGCGATTCAATTATGTGGGGCCAGGGCCTAAAGCTGGAGCAAAAAGCCTGGTGGCGAGTTAAGTGCTGGCTCCAGGACAAAACCGGAAGAGAAGTTAAGGAAAGAATCGAGGCACATTCGGGTGCCGTCATCGCAGCTTCATCGAGAGCGCGCTCAAGATTCAAGTCGAATGACGGCGAAGTCAACCTCCCGTTTCCTACGGTCAATGAGGAACTCGATCACGCACTGGAGATCTATGGTGAAAACCGCTCAAAGGTAAATCTGATTCTCGTCAATGGCTGCATAAATGACATAGACGTCAGCAACCTCTTGAACGCCGCCGCTGTGCCTGACGGGTTGCGCCAACAAATTTCCCAGCGGTGCGGCGCCGGCATGCATGACCTTTTACGGCGCATTACTGAAGGCTTCCCCCGAGCCTATGTAATCGTGACCGGCTACTACCGTATCATTTCTTCAAGTACGGCTGACAACGCTTTCATTCGGCTGTTGGTAAAAAAACTAAATAACGAAAGACCTGAAGCGCGGCACATGACTGACAAGGAAATGCGGTCGCGCCTTATAACACTCTCGGAGTTATGGTACAAAGTTTCTACAGCCAGCCTTAGCGACGCAGTGAGTAAAGTTAATACGGAGCTGGGAGAAAGAAGTTTGTCCCCGAGAGCGATGTTCGTTGAAATTGACTTTTGGCCCGAACATTCATTCTCAGCTGCTAATACGCTATTGTGGAATTTCATGTTTGGCTCAACAAATCTTTCAGGCTTTAGACAAGTCATCGCCGCCCTTTCTTTTGGAACAGCCGCTTACAAACCAAACGATGATGTTAGAGAAAACAGAATCAAGAGTTGTAACGAGACATTCAAACCTCCCAAAGAGGGGAAGGAAAATGAAGCGGAAAAGAGATTTCGTAAGGACAGCCTGCTTATTTGCAAGTATGCTTCGCTGGGCCATCCCAATAAAATGGGATCCTTGATTTATGCGGAAGCGATTAAGGGACGCTTGCAATGGCTGATAGATAAGGCAGGTTGGAAACGAACTGACAGCTTGC
Source organism: Pyrinomonadaceae bacterium (assembly GCA_046262375.1). GTDB lineage: Bacteria > Acidobacteriota > Blastocatellia > Pyrinomonadales > Pyrinomonadaceae > PSRF01. The sequence continues at coordinate 20,023 of JBHEMV010000054.1, read as the reverse complement.
AGACGGCCCGGTGAAAGGACCGGAAACAATGAACCCCCCATCCTCCACAATCGAATTCAGACGAAACGTTGTCGAGCCTATCGAATGTTTAAAAGGCGGTTGGGATTTGATAAGGAGCCAATACTGGCTCTTTGTCGGCATGACTGCAGTGGGTTTCATAATTGGCAGCTTTGTGCCTTTAGGAATACTCATGGGCCCAATGATGTGCGGAATCTATCTATCCCTGTTTCAGGTCAGACGAAACCAGCCGGTAGAGTTTGGCACTCTTTTTAAGGGTTTTGACTACTTTGGCGATAGTCTCATTGCCACCCTCCTACACATGATTCCGATGGTTGTGATCTTTGTTCCCGCCTACATAATTTTTTACATAGGATTCTTTGTGGTTCTTTCCCAGCGGGGTGGCGAGCCCGACGCTCGAACTATGCTCGGGTTCTTCGGATTTTTTGCCATCTTCTGGCTCGTAATGATGGTGATTCTGATTGTGGTTTCGGTCGCTTTTACTTTTGCATATCCGTTGATTGTCGATCGCCGCTTATCCGGACTGGATGCAGTGAAGTTAAGCATGAAAGCGGCAATGGCAAACTTCTGGCGACTGCTGGGACTCCTTCTGATGTCGGG
>JBHEMV010000054.1:0-19305 GCA_046262375.1 Pyrinomonadaceae bacterium | reverse complement strand
CTGGATGCAGTGAAGTTAAGCATGAAAGCGGCAATGGCAAACTTCTGGCGACTGCTGGGACTCCTTCTGATGTCGGGCCTTTTGAGTTTCGCCGGCGTGCTTTTGTGCTACGTCGGAATATTCTTAGTGCTACCGATAAGTTTTGCCGCGATCGCAGTGGCCTATGAACAAGTGTTTGGTCTTGGCGAGGTGCAACCGAATTTGCCACCTCCTCCACCCTCATTCAGGTGAACACTTTCCTTCTGGATACTTTCGTGTGGACCCTGTGTAGTCAAAGCCCGGTAAATCATGTCCGCTACTAGTTTCGTCATTCGTTCGAAACAAGTTGTCTTGCCTGAGTCAATTGCACCGGCATCGATCCACGTCGCCGAGGGTGTTATTACCTCAATTGAGTCGTACGAGTCGATTCCGCCGGGTGTCGAACTAATCGAAGTAAGCGAGGAATCGATTTTGATGCCCGGCCTGGTGGACACGCACGTCCACATTAACGAGCCGGGTCGCACCGAGTGGGAAGGTTTTGCCACGGCGACGAAGGCAGCGGCTGCCGGCGGCGTGACTACGCTCGTCGATATGCCGCTCAACTCGATTCCGGCGACAACGACTGTCGCAGGCTTGAAGGCGAAGTTAGAAGCTGCACGAGGACAGTGTTACGTTGACGTCGGTTTTTGGGGCGGAGTCGTTCCTGGGAATACTGCGGAGCTCGCTTCGCTCTTTAGAGCCGGTGTTGTGGGCTTCAAGTGTTTTCTCATTCACTCAGGCGTCGATGAATTTCCAAATGTGTTGGAGGAGGATCTCCGCGCAGCAATGCCCGAGCTCGCGAGGCTGGGCGCAGTATTGATAGTTCATGCTGAGGTTCCCGGACCAATAAGCAGGACAGGCATTCCTGCCTGTCATTCGCAGGCGATCGAAAACGGTGTCCGTCCTATCTCGCCAGACAAGAATTTCTGTCCTACCCAGTACGCCACCTTTCTTGCTTCTCGCCCTCGCGCGGCTGAAAACGAGGCCGTGGACTTGATGATCAAATTAGGCCGCGCGTTTGGAACGCGAGTCCACATTGTCCATCATTCATCGGCCGATGCGCTTCCGATGCTGCACGAAGCGAAGACCGGAGGGCTGAAGATTACCGCGGAGACTTGCCCGCATTACCTTGCCTTCGCCGCCGAGGACATTCCTGACGGCGCCACCGAATTCAAATGCTGCCCACCGATCCGTGAGAGCGAGAACCGTGAACAGCTTTGGAGCGCTCTCGCGAATGGAACTATCGATATGATCGTTTCTGATCATTCGCCCTGCCCGCCGGAGCTCAAGTTGCGGGAGACTGGGGATTTTCTTGGCGCCTGGGGTGGTATATCTTCTCTTCAACTTCGGTTGCCAATCGTGTGGACAGAAGCATGTCGCCGCGGCTTCTCTATCCAGGATCTTAGCCGTTGGTTATGTAGCGCTCCCGCAAAACTTGTCGGGTTGAATGAACGAAAGGGTCTAATTAAGATTGGCTACGACGCTGATTTAGTGATTTGGAATCCGGCGAAGCAATTCCGGGTTGACGGCAGTGCCCTTCATCATCGGCACAAGTTGACCCCGTATCAGGACCGAGTACTTCAAGGTGTCGTCGAGAAAACCTTTCTTCGCGGCAGGAAGATATATGATGAGGGCGAAGTGATTAATCAACCCCAGGGATTGCTTCTAACATAATCTGTTGCACGCTCTTTGTTTTTTATCCCGAAGGCTAGCCGCGCACATGGACTTTACTGATCTGGTCGATCTCGCGTCGGAAAAACTTGGCGGCGCAGTGCTCGTCGCAAATGACGAATTTTTTGCGCGCAGGGAGAATCTGCTCAAAGCCAGCGCTCCGATCTTCATCGAAGGCAAATATACGGATTTAGGAAAGTGGATGGACGGATGGGAGACGCGCCGCCGTCGCACGCCGGGATTTGACTGGTGCATTATTCGTCTCGGGTTGCCCGGCATCATTCGCGGCGTGGTGGTCGATACAAGCTACTTCAGAGGCAATTATCCAGAACATTGCTCGCTCGAGGCGTGTGCGCTCGAAGGTCAACCAGCGCCTGACGAATTAGCGAGTGAAACCATCCAATGGACTGAAATCCTTCCGCAATTGCCGCTCGCCGGTGACACGCAGAACCCTTTCCCTATCGAGAGTGACCAACGCTTCACGCATCTTCGTTTCAAGATTTACCCTGATGGCGGCGTGGCGAGGTTAAGAGTCTACGGGAAAGTGGTTCCGGATTGGGATCGGCTCAAGCGTAGCGGCGGTGATGTCGATCTGGCGGCGGTCGAGAATGGCGGGCTCGTGCTTTCGTGCAGCGACATGTTTTTCGGTCAACGGCACAATTTGATCATGCCGGGACGAGCCGCAAGCATGAGTGACGGCTGGGAAACAAAGCGACGGCGTGGACCGGGTCACGACTGGGTCATTATTAAGCTCGGCACTCCCGGCAAGGTTCGTCGTGTTGAAGTTGATACTTCTTACTTCAAAGGGAATTTTCCCGATAGTTGTTCGCTTGAAGCGTCGAGTGCGCTGGATTTGCCACCTGATAGCGTGACGGACTTATCGGCTTCCTGGTCCAGTATCTTGCCGCGCACAAAGTTGCGGGCCCATACTCGTCACTTATTCGAAAGTGAAATCATGGATGCCGGCACTGTTGCCCATTTAAGGTTCAACATCTTTCCGGACGGCGGCGTTAGCCGCTTGCGGGTTTATGGACGGGTTGAACATCTGCCGGGTTCATTAAACTTAAAATAGCAGTAGTTGAGAGTACAAGCTTTACCTTCATTGTTACCAAGCAGCAACCTGAAGGCTACCACCCCACGCGGGGCTGCGGCGCTCCCCGGGTTGGACTCTGAACTTCTTGAATCAATCGGAATCCAACTCGCTAATTTCAATTGACCGGGATGTCAACTCATCTGCAATCAGCTGTTAATCGATTGAATTCTTTGGACCCGGGCCAGGCCGAAAAGGAATTTCTGAAATGCTGTGGCTCCGGAGAATGGGCTAAGCGAATGATCGTGGAAAGACCATTTGAGGACTTTGATGACCTGATTGCCAAAGCAGATCACGTATGGTGGTTGCTCGAGCCCCACGATTGGTTGGAAGCATTTCAGAGTCACCCTAAGATTGGCCAGAAGAAACCTGATCAGCAAACGTCTGCTGAAGCTCAAGCGTGGTCGGAAGAGGAACAATCAGTGGCTCGCAATGCCACTCAGAAGACTAAGCAAGCGCTGGCTGCATTAAATGACGTATATGAAGAAAAGTTTGGTTACATCTTCATTGTGTGCGCTACCGGGAAGACCTCCGAAGAGATGCTCGATATCCTGCGTCACCGCCTGGGCAACAATCCGGATGAAGAGTTGCGCAACGCTGCAGCTGAGCAGGCCAGGATCACCGAGCTAAGATTAATGAAATTGATAACAATTTAGTCCGTTGTCAGTGGTCTGATAAACTTCCCCCGGACCGTTCAACTTCAACTACTGACCACTTACTGCTGACTTGGAATCATGAGCACGATCTCAACGCACATCCTTGACCTCTCCCGTGGCGCGCCTGCCGGCGGCGTTGCAGTTTTCCTGGAAGCGCAGAACACGGACGAAAGCTGGACCGAACTCAGTCATGCGTGGACCGACGATGACGGCAGGGTCAAGCCTTTTTTCCTGGTTGAGGAACCACTTCCGGGCGGCACCTACCGGCTCGTGTTTGATACGGAGCCCTATTTTGCGGGGCTTAACATAGAATTTTTTTATCCGCAAGTTACAGTCGTATTCAAGATTGATGACGAAGCGCAGCACTATCACGTTCCACTTTTGATCAGTCCCTATGGCTACTCCACGTATCGCGGAAGCTAGGCATAAACGGTTTTCGGACGTGTTGGACATAAATTCACCGCGCTAAAGCGACGGCGCTAATGAGATAGGAAAACTGCACGGCTCAAATCAGACTTTTCGGTCTGGGTTCCCTGATTCCAGACATCGCAGACCGAAATGCGTTACTTACGAGCTATGATCAATCCAACTCTAAGCGAGTGGCTGAATCTTGTCTTTCGCTGGGTGCATGTTTTTGCGGGCATCATGTGGGTGGGGACCACCTACTACTTTACCTGGCTCGACGCGCGCTTGAGCGAAGAAGAGAAGGCTGTAGCCAACACCGGAACTCCTGCACAGATCTGGATGGTCCACAGCGGCGGCTTTTATGTAGTGGAGAAACGTAAGGTGCCGGATCTACTTTCGCGCAAGCTTCATTGGTTTCGCTGGGAAGCGGGAACGACGTGGCTGAGCGGCATGGCCCTGCTGATAACGGTCTATTACCTCGGCGGCGGTGCCCTCGTTGATCAAGACGTGCGCGATATCAGTGTAGGCGCTGCAACCGCGTTGGGAATCGGATTATTAATCGTTGGCTGGATTGTTTACGACTTGATGATGATCTCGCCGTTAGGAAAAAATGAGAAGGCGTTTGCTTTAATCGCTTACCTGCTTGTGGTCGGCATTACCTACCAGCTAACACGCATGTTCAGTGGTCGCGCTGCTTACATTCATGTTGGTGCAATGTTTGGCACCATCATGGCTGCCAATGTCTGGATGCGAATTCTGCCTGCTCAGAAGAAAATGATTGCGTCAATCAATGAAGGGCGAAAGCCTGATGACGCTTTGAGCGCTCAAGCCAAGCTTCGCTCGAAACAAAATACGTTTATGGCCGTGCCTGTAGTTTTCCTAATGATTAGCAGTCACTTTCCTGGCGCTACCTACGGCGACCGTTACAACTGGGCCGTCCTTGCAGTCCTGATACTGGCCGGCTGGATTGCGGCAAAATTCATCCGGAGGGCGTAGTAGGATCCAATTAGTAGTGATACCTAGCCTGCAGGAAATCAATCCGATCGTTGCTCACCACGTATACTATGCGATGTTCCTCTGTTAAGCGCCTTGACCAAGCACCGGACATTAGATATTTAAGTGGCTCCGGCTTGCCAATACCGGCAAAGGGATCGCGCATGATCGCTTCAACTAAGTCAATCGCCCGCAAAGCAGTTTTCCGATCAGTCTTGACCCAGTAACGAAGATCTTCTCTGGATTCAGGCTGAAAGACAGGTTCACGTTTTGAGGCTTTTGCTTGCCCTGCCTTATGTTTTTGAGTCAAGCCCCATCTCCCGACGCAGTTTGTCCAGCGGCTGGGCTTTTCCTTTCCGGGCTGTAGCACGATTCAAAGCGGAGAGGAGGCGTCGTGCATTCTTTGGTGATCTCAGAAGATGAGCTGTTTCCAGCAGGCTTGACAATTCTTTTGCTGCAACAAGAGCAACGTCTCCGGAGTTCCGTCTGCTAATAATGATTACTTCGCGGTCATCCGCCGCTTTATCGCAGAGGGAAGCAAAATTAGCCCGCGCCGCAGTGTAAGTGGTTCGATGTGCCATAATAAGTCCGTACAGGGTTACTGTACAGCCCGGAACCTTCTTAAGTCAAGCGACACCGGCAGCTCGTGGTGGGTCAGTTTGATGTCCGATAAGCTTTAGCTTGTCGTGGCGACGCGACAAACTAAAGTTTATCGGACACTCGCAGCCAAACTGACCCGGCAGCTGATGCTCGCGCAGTTCAATAACCGGCAGGCAGGAATGCCTGTCGAACCTACTTCGCCAGGGGGAAAATTGGCTCGATATCTACCGGCACATTGTTGAGCCGATCAAGCCCGCCCTTCATTGCCGGACGAACCAGGGAATACTTCGTCAGCATCGATTTTGCCTTGTCGTAAGAGCCTTCAGCCTCAATCGTCAGGAGCTCGCGAGTCAGCTTCCGCACAGCGTCTTTGATCTTCACACCGTCGACGCTGAATCTGCCCGTGCGTTCGTCGAAATTAATCACGCCTTCATCGGTGAAGTAGTTGAACTGCATTGCCACGCCACGCGCATGCGATGACGTAAGTCCGAAACGCACTGAACGAAACATGCTTGCTAGATAAGTGGTGTAGAGCGTGCGCTGCATCCGCTTCTCAATGACGCCTTTGTCGATTAAATATTGCAACGCCCAAAGCCCGGCCACATCAGCCTTGGCTTCTTCGATTGGGGAATACATTTCTTTGAGCTGTAATCGAACCGTTGTGTCCTGTCCGTCGACCTTGATGTTGTGAGGCCCGAGTCCGTGCATTAGCTCGTGCATGAGTATGTGCGTGAAAAACGCATCAAAGGAAACCGCGCGCTGCTGGGCAGGAGTCAGGACGACGCGGGAAATAGGAAGGAGGACCTTATTGAATTTCGCATCCTGAACGTTCTTCAACATTATTCTCGCCGAGCCTTTTTCCTTTACCACCCGTTCGTCGTTCGGCAGGTTGAAAGCCGCGGTCTGAACGCCATTATTCCCTTCGCCGGAGCTAAAGACTTCATTCACTACGCGCATGGGCGATGACGCGCCAAGTTTTGGATTGCGGTAACGCGCATCGAGCGGGAGGTTATTCTCCAGTTCCTGCAAGTGTTGCCCAAACTTATCGAGCTTCGCGCTTTCCGCCGCATCTCGAAGCGTAACGTAAGCTTCAAACCCGGCTTTATAGCCGAAGAGTTCGTCTTCGTAAGTTTCGTAAGGACCGATGGTCACGTGAATTGGCGCATCGAGATCCATCCAGGCTATATCGCTGGCATAATAGTCATTCGAAGCAAACGCGTCGGCGCGCTTGGCGAGAAAATCCTTCAGGGTTTTATTCGTCGTCAAAGCCGCAGCTTCGCGCAGCAACTTAGCCGCGGGTTCGAGGAACTCGCGATATTCCTGGCTGTAAGGCACGGTCATCAACTTTCCGTTGGCGTCGCGGCGAATCGTATAGAAGTAGGCGGTGGCTTTCTCTTTCTCCGAGTCAGACAAGCCCTTTAGCCATGAATTGAATTCATCTTTAGTGATATCGTCGGAATAGAAATTCGCGTGTGGAGGTTTCTGCTGAGGCACATCGTCGATGAACGGCTCGTTGCTGTCCAAACGGGACCAGGGTCCGTCATTGATCAGAAAATAATGTAGACGCTGTTTTCCTGCGGCAGTCTTGTCCGTCTTCAATTTCTCGTGAAGCTCGTCGTTGCCGCTCCAAACCTGGCGCAGAAACAACGGATCCAACAACTTTGCAGCTTCAATAATTTTGTCCAGGGCTTTGCGGTCGTTGGCTGATAGACGCGAGGTGTTAGCGGTCAACACCGTAGGGGCAAAGCGGCGAATTTTCTTCGCCAGCTCCGGATCACCGGCCACCTTCCTACTCCCCCGCCTTTGCATTCCAGAAATGTTTGCCAACGACATAGTCATCAACAGCAGAAAGCTAACAACTAACTTCATTTGGACCTCCCACGATAAATTCAAGAAGTTCAGATAAATTCAAGAAGTTCAGAGTCCAACCTTCAGGTTGCTGGTTGGCAACACGCAAGCTAAAGCTTGTACTCTGAACTACAGATTCAACCTTCAGGTTGCTGGTTGCTAAACAATCAAGCTAATAGCTAGTACTCTGAACGTGCAGACTCTGACTACAAGTTTTGCCTATTCTTCAAGATCTTTACAAACGAACCTGAACGCAATTCCGCTATTGTAAGCCCTGACAGCTCGACCGCCTCCTCTTCTGTCAGCGCACCGCAATTCGTGGCGCGCAGAAAGTAATTGAGTAATCCCTGGCCCGTCGCAGCGTCGTCGAAAACATCACCCACCAGGGTTGCCTTGGCCGCTTTCTCCACGAAATTCTTCAATCGTTCTGACGCGGCATCAAGGCTCTCCAGAAAGAAGGCGTAGATAGCAGCGTACCGCGTGGGGAGTTGCGCCGGATGCAAATCCCAACCCTGGTAAAAGGCGTTCTTGAGCGAGTGTTGAATGTGATCGTAATGAAGTTTCCAGGCGCGATGAACCACCATGCGGTTTTCTGCGATCTGTTCCGCAGTCAAGCGCGCGCCGCCCTCATTAAAACGATGTGGCGCAACCGGCATGATGTTGGTCGCACCGTCCGAAAGCCAGATGCCCGTCCCGGCGAATGATACCTGCATCATGTGCTTCGCGAAGTCGCATGCAGGATGCATCATGTGCTGGTGCGCAGCCGTGATGCTGCAACTCGCGGTGTAATCATACGTACCGAAATGCGCGGCAACGCAACGCCCGCGAGCGGCCGCTAGTAGTAGCGGAAGATTGATTTCACCACGGGCGTTGATGATCGACTGCGTGGTCTCGATCATCATCTCGAGTTTGAGCGAACCCGCCGGCAATCTGGTTTTCTTTTCCAGCAACTCAAAAATATCAGCCAGCGCGCCCACCTGCTCAGGAATCGTGATCTTCGGCTGGGTGACCACGAAATTACCGGGCAGGCGGCCACCGGATTTATCCACCAGAGTCGAAACAAAGATATCGAGAGTGCGCATGCTGCGTTGGCGCAGGTCTTCGGTGAAAGGCTTTATACGGATTCCTATGAACGGCGGCAACGTTTCGCTTTGAATTCCCTGCGCCACTTCAATTGCCGCCGAAGCGGCGTGTCCATCTTCCTCTTCATCAGGTCGATTGCCATAGCCGTCTTCAAAGTCGATGCGAAAATCCTCCACGGGCTCGCGGCGCAGCTTCTCAACGACCTTGTTATAGATTGAGTAAGCCAGCCAGGCAGCTTTGTTTTCCTGGCGCACCCGTTCCCGATCGGCCTCCAGTTGTGCGGCTAGCCCATCATCTTGTTCGAGCGATTCGGGCAATTGATCGGCGCCGGCCAGGCCAATAGCCCTGGCGAAGCTCAGAAAATCCGGAGCAAACTGGTCCAGGGAGCGTCGCGCAAGAGTTCCCAATCGTGTAGCCGAATCAGATTTGAAAAGGTGGGCGCCGCCATAAACTGTATGAACGGGTTGGCGCCTCCCCGTTTCGCCGGGATACCTGGCGGCAAAATCGCTATTTGCCTGATGGAGTTTGGCAGAGAGGTCCGCTACCGACTCTGCAGTTAGCGACGTTTTCATTTGATAGTTATCGGATTAGTTTTGTCAGCAAGATTCTACCGGATGTATTCCGTTACTACTAACATCCAGGCGAAGCAGCCTGACCCAGCAGGCGCAATCTTGAGTGATGATGTCGAGCCAAACTACGAGGCGCGGTTATTGAATTACGGAATTACGACGCCGACATTTTGCAGTTCCTGAACCAAGCGTGTCGCGTACCAATCATGACCCTCGGAATTGGGATGTAGCATGCCCTTCTCATTGGCCTGGAATTTCCAGGAGTCGTTAAATGTTCGCGCCCACCGCTGCGCATCTGCGCAGTATCCGTGAGCAACGAGAAGCTCAGGTTGCCCACCCCCAAATTTTGAGGGCAATGTCACCGACGTAAACCCAACCCCACAGTCCCGCCGCCGTCCTAACCGCGTCATTTATAGGTATGATAATGCTCTCGAAAGCCCATTTTGCTTCGGCGGCGTTGATTCCGTAAAGTAGGTCCGGGATAGCTGGCGAGTTGTCGCAGAAGCTTTTACTTTTGTCGCGAAGCACGTCTGGATATTCAGTTATTAAAACTTTCGTTACCAGGTGAGCGTCATTTATTCGTTTGGCCAATTTAGCATACCTACCGGGAAGTTGTTGCAGCCCTTTTTCTAACAACGCCTTTGTAGGGCTGTGCTGATCACAGTGCTTTAGTTGGATCATTTTTGTTACCAGCTTAGAAAAGTAGGCGTCGTTAAGCCCGATGGAGATTAAAAGAGCGTCAATCGGCCGCCCGCTAACTGCATTCACTAACTGGGTTAACTGCGGCGGGAGTCCCTTATACGCACCCAGCAAACCTTCCTCTATTCCCGCGCCTGAACAGGCGAAAGAAACGAACGTTACTGACGTGTGAGGATCGGAGTTTTCAATTCTCATTGCGGCTTGAGCCGGGCCCGCTGTAGCTGAGCGGTGACACAGGCGATCTATCCATTGGGCCGGACGGGTTTTTCGCGGCTTGTCTGGATTGCCCTCGCCAGACGCAACGGAGTCGCCTATGGAGACGAGGAGCAAATCCTTTACGGTTATGTTCATCTCATCACTGCTGGTTTGACCATCCGGCGCTGTCACCGTGAGTTTCACTGGACAAGTTTTCTGGGCGGTAAACCGATGCGTGAACGTGCAGGCTTTCGGATTCGGGTTGGGACGAACCTGTCCGTCAATTTGCCACTCGAAGGAGCTGTCAGGTACAGCCGAAGGAACGCAGGCGTCGAAGTTTACAGTCCAGCTGGCGGGATTAACGTAAGCTGGCTCGTAAGTTTTGGCTTTCTGGTCCCAGTGATAATCAACGAGGCCCTGGGCATTCTTTGGCCCGAAACGTTTTGGCATGCTCCACTTAAAACTGGCGGTCGGCCCTGTCGTTTTGGCAGGTGTGCTCGCCTGTACAACCATTGAGTTTCCGGTGATTGCGGGTTCACTCGGCAGTGCAAATGAAACTATCAACAGCACGAGCACAAAAGATCTGACAAGCGTATGTGATTCCCGTTTCTTAGGCATAAGGTTTTCTCCTGCTCGGCCGAGTCGACGCGGCCAAATGGTCTTTGGTAAAAGGGGCTCGCTAATTTATATGCTCCCCAGAAAGAAACATTTCACGGTTACCCGGCGGTAATCAAGTGATTGAGGTTCAGACTGCGACTGTTGATGATGAAAATGCGAGAGCGTTGAGAATTGGTAGCGCATACGGGACTCGAACCCGTGATCTCTGCCTTGAGAGGGCAGCGTGTTAACCAACTACACCAATGCGCCGGATGAAGTAGCATTATAAAGACCCACTGTTAGACTCCGCAAGCCCCATCAGCTGCAGCCGGACACGGGCGCGCGTGTCAGGAACTCACAAACTGATTCAAGAGCTTCGTATTCGCATCCTACGATGTTCGCAATCCGGAAGCCAAAAGATTTCCATTTGTCAACTCGCAATTATTATTCGCCATTGTCTCCGTTGAGCAGACATATATCACGAATGAAGAAATGGCAAATCCGCACTTTAAAGTTTTTAGCCTGTTTCTGGCTGGTGCTATACTCCCGCTGTTCGTACGAATAACTTTCAAAGATTTTGATCTTACAAGCAGGGCGCGCTCAAGATTCCTGAACTTTAAGGGTATGCCAAAACACCTCGTGGATGGACCCGTAGCGAAAATTCCCCTCCTGTTAATTCCCATATCCACTCTTCAATCTAAATTAAGAGATTCACCAGCTCGGAGAGCGGAATGAATATAGTCGTGTTGCGAGAGGCACAAGCCGAGGAGGCACGCGTGGCGCTTATGCCTGACTCGGTGAAAAAACTCGTAGCACTTAAAACGTCGGTAATAGTGGAGAGCGAAGCAGGGCTCGCGGCGGCGCGATCGGATGACGACTACGTCGAGGCCGGCGCGGGCGTTTCTGCGGATCGAAAACAGCTGCTTGCATCAGCCGACGTTTTGGTTACGGTAAACCGCCCTGGTGCCGAAATTTTTGCCGAACTAAAAAAGGGAGCGGTGGTGCTTGGTTTTCTGCGTCCGCTCGACGAGCCTGAAGCTTTAGAACCGGCGCTGGCGCGGGGCCTGACCACATTTGCGATGGAACTGATTCCTCGCATTACACGAGCTCAGGCCATGGATGCGCTTTCATCAATGGCCACGGTCAGTGGTTATAAAGCCGTCCTTGTTGGCGCTTCAAAGATTCCCAGGATGTTTCCTTTGTTAATGACCGCAGCGGGCACAGTGCCTCCGGCGCGCGTGCTGGTGTTGGGCGCAGGTGTAGCCGGGTTGCAAGCGATTGCCACAGCCCGGCGACTTGGGGCCGTCGTTGAAGGCTATGACGTGCGCGCGGCCGCAGGGGAACAGGTACGTTCGCTTGGTGCAACGTTTTTGGAAGTTGATCTGGGTGGAATCAAGACAGAGGACGCAGGGGGCTACGCTGTCGAATTGTCGGAAGAAGCAATCCAGCGTGGACGAGATCTAATTGCGGAACGCGCAAAAACAGCGGACGTGCTGATTACAACAGCGCAGGTGCCCGGCAGACGCGCGCCGTTGCTGGTAACCGAAGAAGCAGTGAACGGCATGAGACGGGGTTCTGTGATTATCGATCTAGCCGGGGCAACGGGCGGCAACTGCGCGCTAAGCAAAGCGGACGAAATCGTTGAGCGCAATGGCGTGACAATCATGGCGCCCACAAACTTGCCGGCAACTGTTCCAGTCCATGCGAGTCAACTCTATTCAAGAAACGTCACGGCCTTTCTTAGTTTGTTGATAAAGGACGGAGAACTGAATATCGACATGAACGACGACGTGGTTGGCCCAGCCTGCGTCACACATCAAGGGAAGTTTGTAAACCAGCGCGTGGCCGCAGCGTTTGATAAGTTGGCCAACTGAATAGCGAGAACACAGTGTGTCTGATTTGGATGAGGTCTATGAGGATTGGCTCCCAGCGGCAGACGAGCGGGAGCTTGAGGCACGCGATCAGTTACGGGACTTCTTCGATAGAAATCGAGAACGAGTTTTCTTCTCAAGGCAATTGGAAGTTCAGAATGAGGATAAGTACTTTCATTGGATCACAAATCGAGCGGTTCGCGATTTAGAGGCAGAAGGATTGGTTAGAAGTGAATGGCGAAAGCTCAGCACTGGGACATCAATCAAGCTTGTTTGGCACAAAGGCTATCGGTTTTATAGGAGAAGCGCCGGTCAACTTATTACTCTCGTTCAGGAGTATTCGGACCCGAATATCGGGGCAGCTCTTGGATTGCACGGAGAGACGATGGTTCTAGAAGGGTTTGCACGGAGTCAATTCGTGATGGCTAGCAGGAATACAAACGCATATCGGGAGAAAGTATGGGCGGAATCTGAACACAATCTCGACTTCATCTTTGAACGAGATGGGATCCCATATGGGATAGAAGTAAAGAATACTCTAGGGTACATGGATAGAGGCGAGTTTTTGCTGAAGATTAGACTCTGTGAGTGGCTGGGGATCAGGCCGGTCTTCGTTTGCAGGATGCTGCCGAAAAGTTGGATTTACGATCTGAATAAGTCTGGAGGATTTGCTTTGATCCTCAAATATCAAGTTGTATCCGTGGACACATCGCGAGCTAGCTAACAGGGTGAGTGAGGGGTTGAATCTGCCTGTGGGTGCGCCTCGCTACTTGGCAGAAGGCACGATGAACAGATTCTTGAAGTGGCACCGGAAAAACGTGTGAATTGGGAAAGAGATTCTCATGAGTAAATCTGTAAGTCGTTTGTTATCAACGATCGAAACGTACCTCTATGAATACGTAGTGTCTGGCTGATTGGAGATGAGATGACGGCAGAAACATTAATTCAAGCTCTTTACATTTTCGCCCTGGCGGCTTTTCTGGGCTACCAGGTCATCTCGCGAGTTCCACCGCTGCTGCATACACCCTTGATGTCGGCAACCAATGCTATCTCAGGTATTTCGCTAGTGGGTTCAATTGTTACTGCCGGCGCACACTACAACACTGTAAGCACTATTCTTGGTTTCACCGCCGTGTTTTGCTCGACCACAAACGTGGTGGGCGGATTCGTCATCACGGATCGCATGCTGAAGATGTTTAAGCGGAAACCAACTCCCAAAGAAGAAGGTAAGAAGTAAAGAATAGAAGCGGGGGCATGCCCCCTTCCCGACCTTAGAGGTAATTTTCGGTTGAATCATCTTGCTGAACGAAAGGCTTTGAAACAGATCTTGCTGAACAAAAGGCTTTCAACGTCATAAAGAAACTCGTCAAGGGTTAAAGTCTCAGCCGGTTAAGTCTTGAAAGTCTTCACAGGTCAGGAAGGGGGCATGCCCCCGCCGATCTGCACTCTGCCAATGCGCACCTATTTCATCGAACTGAGTTACCTGCTGGCTTCGATTCTTTTCATTCTCGGCCTCAAGGGATTGACTCACCCGGAAACTGCTAAACGCGGAATGCATCTGGCGGAGTTTGGAATGCTGATGGCCATCATCGGCACGCTGATGCATTACGAGATCGTCACCTACACCTGGATCCTTATTGGTCTGGTGTTGGGATCACTAGTTGGTCTGGCGATGGGTCTTTGGGTGCCGATGACTGCGATGCCGCAGCGGACCGCGCTGTCGCACGCGTTTGGCGCTTTCGCCGCGGCGTTGGTAGGAATCTCTGAATTTTATCGCCACGGTGGACATCTCGAAACCATAACGATGGCTGCGCTTGGTTTTGAGGTGATGCTGGGCGCGTTAACAACAACAGGAAGCCTGCTGGCATTTGCGAAGTTGCAGGGCCTCGTTCGCGGCACGCCCGTAACCTACCGCGGCCAGAACGTTTTCAACATGGCGCTGCTGGCCACCACGATTGGAATCTTTGTTTATTTGATCGTCGTTCCCGGTTCGATGCCGCTTTTTTTCACCATGGCAGGCCTGGCTTTTGTTTTTGGAATCCTGCTGGTAATGCCGATCGGAGCGGCAGACATGCCCGTGGTTATGTCTCTCCTAAATTCTTATGCGGGACTCGCATCGGCAGCCACGGGCTTTGTGTTATCCAACAATGTTTTGATAATTGCGGGAACACTCGATGGCTTCTCCGGATTCATTCTTTCAATCCTGATGTGCCGGGCAATGAACCGGTCCATGACCAACGTGCTGTTTGGAGCTTTCGGAAGCGCGGCAATATCCGGCAAACCCGGTGAACAGCAAGGTGTGATGCGTGAAGTGAGTTTGGACGATATTGCCGTGCAACTAGCCTATGCGAAACAGGTCGTGTTCGTGCCCGGCTACGGCATGGCGACGGCGCAGGCGCAACATGCGGTTCGCGAGTTGGCAGATACGCTCGAGAAGCGAGGCGTCACGGTGAAATATGGGATTCATCCCGTCGCTGGCCGCATGCCTGGTCATATGAACGTTTTGCTGGCCGAAGCAAACGTTCCCTATTCATCACTCTACGAGTTGGAGCAGATTAATCCGGAGTTTCCCTCGACTGATGTGGCGGTTGTTATTGGAGCGAACGATGTAGTAAATCCTGATGCGCGGGATAATCCGGCGAGCCCGATTGCGGGCATGCCGATCCTGGAAGTCGATCGCGCAAAATCAGTAGTGATATTAAAGCGAGGACAGGGAAAAGGATTTTCGGGCCTTGAAAATCCGCTCTTCTACAAAGACGTGGCCGGCATGCTTTATGGCGATGCGAAAGACACGTTGACCAGAATGGTGCAGGCAGTACAGCAAGCTTAGACTCTCCCAACAATCTGCGTCCGTTGTTCCGTTGGCGGCCGAACGTGTAATACTTAGTCGCATTTTCTCTTTGCGACTCTTTGCGTTTACTTTGCGCGCTTTGCGGTTCCGCTGTTGGTTTACCGCAAAGGACGCTAAGAAACCGCAAAGGAACGCAAAGATAAATGTGGACCGCAAGAGGAAATCATTCCCCGACATCTATCTTTTGGTTGTCCGTATCGCCACAAAATCTTTCGTCCCATAATGCCGAATCAGCCATCATTTGGAGGATATATGAAACGCCTTTTCGTCTTTTTTCTATTGATCAGCTTGTTTGCAAGCCCGCTGCCGTCGGTGCATGCACAGCGAAAGAGCGACAAAGGAAAGAAGGCGGCGGTTTCAGTTGCTTCGCAAAGAGGAGCGGACACAATCTCTGCAGCGCAACTGAGGGACTACCTTTCCTTTATCGCCTCCGATGTCATGGAGGGCCGCGATACACCTTCGCGCGGCCTGGATACGACAGCACAGTTCCTCGCGATGAACCTTTCGCGTTGGGGATTCAAACCGGCAGGCGACGACGGAACATTCTTCCAAAAGATCGCTCTGCGGCGAGGTTTAATCGATAAGGCAGAGACCAGCGCACAGCTAAACGGTCAGACGTTGTCACTAGGCGACGACTACATTCCTGTTTCACGACCGGCTGATATTGCTGCTGCGCCCCTCGTGTTTGCAGGCAACGGGTGGCTCATCAAGTCGAAGAATATCGATGCCTACAAAGGAATAGATGCCAGGGGAAAGATTGCCGTCATCTTTTCTCCGCCAGACGGATTGCCGCGCGGCATTACCAATTTGGATCTCCAAGGCAAGCGTGGCGAAGACTGGATGAACGCAGGCGATTACGCGCAAAAGCAAGGCGTTATCGGTATCGTCATTGTGCCCGACTTTCAATTCATCGCAAATTGGGAGCGCAACCGAAATCGAATTACTGATCGGGGAATGATGACGGTCGAAAAGTTTCAGGCCGCGGATGGGCCAATACAACTGCCGGGAATTATTGCCTCTCCACGGCTGGCGAATATTCTGTTCCAGGGAGAGAGACAATCGGCGACGTTAATCTTCGAATCAATTTACGGCGGTCAACAGCCGGAACCTTTTGCCTTGAATCCCACCAAGAAGCTCTCAATAAAGGTCAAAACAAGATCTGATGTGGCGCCAACACAGAACGTGGTGGCAGTGTTTGAAGGCAGCGATCCTGTTTTAAAGAATGAATACGTAGCGCTCGGTGCGCATTACGATCATGTTGGCATCGGCATACCAGTTAACGGTGACGGGATCTACAACGGCGCTGATGATGATGCCTCGGGCACGACCGCCATGCTGGCAATGGCAGAGGCTCTGGCGAAGACAAACACGAGACCAAAACGCTCGGTTCTTTTTGTCTGGCATGCGGGGGAAGAAAAAGGATTGTGGGGCTCGCGCTACTTCACAACTTATCCGACCATTCCCCTCGACAAGATCGTGACCCAACTCAATATGGACATGATTGGCCGCAGCAAAAAGGAAGGCGATACCGATCCGAGAAACAGGGAGCTATCAGGTCCGAACGAGATTTATGTTATCGGCTCAAAGATGATGAGCACAGAGCTGGGAGATCTGGCCGACAGGGTGAACAAGCAGTATCTGAATATGACATTTGATTATCGCTATGATGACCCGAACGATCCCAATCGCTTTTTCTTCCGCAGTGACCACATTCATTACGCGCGGAAGGGCATTCCGATAGTTTTCTTCTTCGATGGCGAGCACGAAGACTATCACCGTCTTGGCGACTCGGCTGACAAAATTGATTATCAAAAAATGCAGAAGGTCGCGCGCACTGTTTACATGCTGATGTGGGAAGTTGCAAACCGGCCCACTCGCCCGACAGTTGATAAGCAGTTGCCGCAGCAGTTGTCTGAAAACTGAATGTTTAACGTCCAATGTCGAATGTCCAATGTCCAATGTCCAATGTCAGCCGAACCCGCGTGGGCCTCATATAGACTTTGTACTTTGAGCTTCAGACGTTGGACTTTGGACGTTGGACTTTGGACATCTCTTTCTGCCCGCGTTCGGCAACGAGGCGGCGATAGGCCTCGGCGCGCGAGAGACCAAGATCGCTGGCAGCTTTCTTCAGAGCTGCGCGGTGATCCAAGCCTTCCTTCTCCAAAGCCGTCATTAACTCGGCGATACTGTTGACCATCTCACTCTTCCTAGCTGCTCCCTGAATTACCGAGCGATCAATCATCAGCACTATCTCCCCGCGCGCACTTTGGGAAGAAGAAAAACGAGTCGCCAACTCACTTAAACGTCCTCGCGCCAGCTCTTCGTGCATTTTCGTCAACTCTCTAGCTACGACAGCTTCACGTTCGCCAAGCATTTCATGCGCATCTTTGAGGGTTGCCGCAATCCGATGCGGGGCTTCGTAAAAGATCAATGTGGCCGGGAGGGAACGAAGCTCACTCAGCCGCGTGCGGCGCGCGCCTGAACGAGCCGGAAGAAATCCCCCAAAAAAGAATTCATCAGTGGGCAATCCGGAAGCTACCAGAGCCGTAATCAACGCGCTGGGCCCGGGAACAGGAACGACGAGCACCCCAGCTTCGATTGCGAGCCGGGCAATCCGGAATCCCGGATCGTTGATAAGCGGCGTTCCTGCATCGGAAACTATGGCGATGTCGGATCCCGACTTAAGAAGCTCGATCAGTTCGGCGGCTCGTTCGCGCTCGTTGTGTTCGTGGTAGCTGATGGTTTTCGTATTGATGCCGTAATGATTGAGCAACTTGCGAGTGTGACGAGTGTCTTCGCAGGCAATGACCCCAACCTCCCCAAGCAGTCTGAGGGCGCGATGGGTGATGTCTTCGAGATTACCAATGGGAGTTGAAACAAGATAAAGCGTTCCCGCCATGTGGCTATTCTGTCATCAAGACCTGGACATGCAAAAGCCTCGTCCACTCTTTCAAGCAGGGACGAGGCTTTGCTTCGCGAGGTAATTAACTGCTACGGATTAGTTAGGCCACGGAATTCTCCGCCGCCAATCGTTGTTATTTTGGTTGCGGTTATTAGGGTTGTTCCTCCGGTAATCATCGTTACGACGATTGTTCGGGAAATAACCACCATAGTTACCACCGTAGCCAAGGCGATAAGCATCGGAGATCACACGCAGTTCCTGTTGAATCTGCGACCATTCTGAAGCCAATCGTGGATTGTCGAAATGGTGTCTGGTCACTCGCTCAGTGCGTCTAGCCTCCTGCAACACTCGTTGCGCTTCGTTAATACTCCGGTTTAAATCGCGACCATTGCCGAAGCGCGATTTCAGATTTCCTACTGCATTACGAAAATCACGTGCTTCATTATTGACTCTATCTTCATGCCGCGTACCATCCTCGCGACTGCGATCCAGATCGCGGTCAAGATCCTTCTCGAAATCTTTCGCCAACCGATCCAGCCTATGAATCGAATTCCGAAGATATCGCTCATCGTAACGTCCGTTGCGTCCGTAATAATCATCGTCGCGGTTACGATCGCGCCGGTAATCTCTATCCCGCTGGTAATCCGGGTTGCGGCCCCAGGGATCGTATGTTCCCTGAGCGGCTGCCAGTGCGGGCAAACACAGCGCCAGGATTGCAGCCGCGAAAATTGAAAGTCTCAGTGTGCGTCGGTTCGTCATTAGCATCCTCCTAAAATTTCCTCGTGTGCTGGCCTCACTCTGCGTACATGCGTTTAATTCTTCCGACAACTTTGGCCAACCGGTTTCGCCGCTCGTCCTCGGGGACACCTATCAAGTCGAGCGCCATGCCGCCTATACCGCAAGCACCGTGCCCAAGGCGGTTCGGTCTTCAACCTGGCATGATTCACCACACTGAGCCACGTTTAGCCCATGTTTGGGCCCGGTTGGATTATTTTGATTACTTAAGTGGGTCGAAAACGTGCACCGGTTACCGGAAATGGTCAGGAAGGCTTCGACTCGGTTCGCGAGTCATCCAGAAGGATTGCAAGGTGATCTCTAATATCTGCCTCGTGGATTTCCGAGCCACTTCCGCGCTTGTCTCCTCGCGAGATCCAACTCGGTGTACCGCTCGAGCTAAGGACCAGCCGGAGGTCTTCATTTTCAGATTTAATTCCCAGATGTCTGATGTTGGCGCAAGCCAGGCCGCCTCCGCGAATG
>JBHEMV010000053.1:15463-23589 GCA_046262375.1 Pyrinomonadaceae bacterium | reverse complement strand
CTAGCCGCTAGCAGGAGGGCCGCTATTCTCATTGTTTTGTTGTTTCCTTTGGGAATGGATCGAACGAGCTGCAAGATTATTTTCGTCTATTGGATGGGGATATACAAGGTGAACAGATGCTGATGCCGAGTTCAAGTTTCGACATCTGCGCCCGTGCGAATCCGCCGTTGAGATTGCTTTCGGCCCTGGCGCTGGTCTGCCAGCGATTCCAGCCAGGTCAGTGCTTAATTCTTCGCCGTCAGTTTACCGATTTCACGCCAGGTAATGAGTTTGACATTGTTCTCCTGAAGCAATTTTCTAAACGTATCGCTGGTCACAAACTCGAAATCGCGTTGACGCCAGTCGGCTCCCCAGTCAGGCTTCCCAAATGTGACGCCTTTCATTTCATCGTCGGCGTACGCCAGATGCACGATCATGTCTGTGACACCGGGTTGCAGACCGTTGATGGCGTCGGTGTAGAACTTGGCCCAGTTAGCGGGAGTAACATCGGGCTCAATACTGATCGTCCTATCAAGCACGATGTCATCTGGACCAAGAAGGGCAGGCATGAATGCGGCACGGTTAAACCATTCTTTGGAAACTCGTATAGGCAGCTTGTTTTCGCGCGCCACGCGCAGCAGGACTTCGAACAAAGCCCTGGTCTGGTAGAGCGTGCCCATATGAGAGTCCAGATGGGTGGGTTGAATACCGAGGGTCCTGGCTCTCGCTATCTGAGCGCGAACTTCTGCTTCAGCTTCTTTTACGTCCATGTGTGCCGCTGCATCGTTTTCCAGGTGATAGAGATAACCGCTAGTGTCCAGGAGCGACGGCACGCGATCTTTTGATAACACCGGACCCCAACGATAAAGAGGCCATTCGCTGGTAAGCGTCAGATGCAAACCGAGATCGGCGGTTGGGTGCGCGCGGGCGTAAGCTGCAATTTCGGGGAGCCACGGACAGGGGACCATAATGCTTCCAGAAGTGACTAGCCCACTCTCCAATCCTCTTATCGAAGCCCTATTGATGGAGTGTGCCGCGCCCAAATCATCAGCATGTACGATTAGGAGTTTGGCGTCGCGTGGGTAACCAAGGCGTTCGGCCAGAGTTTTCGACTGTGGTTGTTGAGCTACAGCCGGGTAAGCGAGTAATACCAACGCGGCGATTGCTACAAAAAGTTTTCGTACCATGTTTCCACCTAGACGTTAAACCCAGTTAGTTTACGTTGCGACGTTAAGTCAGGCTTTTCAAGATCGAGATGTCACAGTCTTAGCGAGAGTTCTAACTGGCTTAGTGCTGTAGGGACAGAACCATACGAAGACGACGAAGTGGTACAAGCCGATCAGTTCGTATACAAATATTTGTCATTGATGCCGGATCGTTTATTGGCGTCTCGCGTTGACCGAGGCCACGGCACCAAGTGTTACTTTCCCGCGCAATTCGATCTGTTCAGACGAGCGACCAACGAAGACATCATAGTCGCCAGAATCGGCCCGCCATTGTTTTCCATTAACGTCGTAATAAGAGAACGCACGATTGTCATTGTTAGCCATAAAATGTTTGATCGTGGCGCTAACGCCCTGACTCTGAACTCCTTTGATATAACCGACCGCAACACGCGAGGCTAGATACGGATCTTCGCCGAAGTATTCGAAATTTCGCCCATTCATTGGCGCGCGATAAATGTTCACGCCCGGGCCCAGCAGAAAGTGCACTCCTTCTCTCGCGTCGCGACCAAGTTCAGTCCCGACGCGTTCTGCCAGCGCGACATTCCATGTAGCCGCCAGCCCGATTCCGCCAGGCATGGCCGTGGCGCGTCCGAAATTACGAACGCCCATCGGACCGTCGGCCATTTTTAGTCGTGGTAGGCCGAGCCGCGAAATGTCCCGAATAAAGAAGCCGTCAACTCCGCCAAGCATGTCGATCTTTTCCTCGAGCGTCATTTTGTTGAGGATTGATTCGACGCGTCGTTCAACTGCGGCCGTATCGGAGGCGTTGCCGGGGGCAGCCACCTGCGCAAGTCCATTAGTGACACCTAATGCTGGAAGTGTTAGAAGGGCAACCACTGAGACAAGTTTTAGCATGGTGTTCCAACGGCCCATCGGTTTCCGGAGCTGCGCTCTGCATTACGGGCGGTGCGTTCGCTCCTTATCTTGTTGGACTAATAGAACTCTTGCGGGTAAGAAATTGTATGATGATGACTGCGGCCGGTCAATGTTCTTAACCTGAAAACGACTGAGCCCCACCGGACATATGGCCCTGGTGCCGTCTCCAGTTTGCCTGAAGTTCACAGCTCCGTTTTCATGAGGTAGTGCGGGTTGTTATAAACGTATCCTGCCTGGAACGATTGTCAGTCATATCTCAGCGGCGAGTGGATCGGCGGAAGTCTCGGCGATCGCATCGGACTCTTTCTGTCTCAGCCCGATTGCAGAAAGTAAGTAGAACACAATCGCAACCAGCACCACGTGTTGGAAGCCGAGGAGCATCGAGCTGTACTCAGCCAGGCCACCAACCATTGCGCCCGCTATATTGATACCAAAGGCGCGATCAGGAAAGGCAGTCCGTTTGAATGAGGCGGCAAAGATGACGCCTGCGAAGAGGATCGGCGCGAACACCAGGAGGCATGAACCGATTACCTGTATGGTCCGGCTCATTCCGAGAAAGAAATCGAGTGGCACAATTGTATTCATTATCAGTGTGATCAATAGACCAGCGTAGTAGGGCCATAAGCGTTCCGGTCGAAACACTATCGTCCAGCGATTGGCCAGCAGGATCATCAACAGCACAGCAAAGAACACCACGGAATTCACTGTCCAGGTGCTACCGAACAGCAGGGCCATCGTTACCACGGCCTTGGTCTCGACCAGCATAAATCCTGCACCAAGAAAGAAAAGTTGAACGTTAAGGGCGACACTCTCGCCCCGGTTTCTGGGGCCGATATCGCTACTGACATTTGCTGCTTTTCCCACGCGCCGCAGGAATAGGAAGATCAGCAGCAGGCCAAGCCCACCCATGATCAGCATTCCGCGCCAGCTTAGTGTCGGCAACATGGGCTTGCGCAGATATAGAAACGGCCAGTCATCGGTTGCCGTGCGCAGCGCTTCGCCCGCAGGCGGTGACACCGTAGCCAAACCAAAGTGTAGCCATTGAGATGTGGGGGTTATTGCTTTGTCCGGCAGCTGTCCCGCCATCGCGGTCGCTTCCGATCCGGATTGCTGAAAACCGTTTGGTGAGTCTGGTCCAGGCGGTTCGTCGTCGCGCAACCAATAGTCAGGCTGCCGCGCAAACGCGTTTCGCAATTCTCCAGTTGACCCGGCGAAGAACACCGTGAAGTCGCCAAAGGTCGCCTGGTCAGGCTCGATAATTTTCCGGTAAGGCAGCGTGAGCACTATGGGATTACCGGCGCCGAAGACCTCTTCCAGCCCCTTTTGCAGGCGCGCGGCGAGCCACCCCTGACGAAAGTAATTATAGATTACGAAGTTGCCATTCGGTTTGAGATGACGGCGCACGTCTTCAAATGCTTGTCGAGTGAATAGAAAACTCTCAAGTCGAATGTTGCTATAGCCGCTGTGTAAGACCAGCGAGTCGACTAAAGCATAAACGATCAAATCGTACTTCCGCTTGCTGGAGCGGAGAAAGTTTCGCCCATCATCGAGATGAATCTCGACGCGCGGGTCCTGATACGGATGGTCGGGATGATATTGGCGCCCGAGTCGATTTATGGCCGGATCGATTTCGACCGCATCGACATGTTGCGCCCCCCATTGCAGCGCGCGGCTGACATCATTTCCTGAACCGGCCCCGATTATCAGCACGTCTCCAAAGGCTGCCCTGCCGGCATCTCGATTTAACAGGTGTGGCAGCGCATATGCCGGGAAGTGTTCATTGCGGGCCACCATCTGCTGGTGGTAGATCAGGTTAACTGAAAGCGACAAGCCTTCCTGCTTAAAGTCTATCCTGTAATAAGGCGACCAAAGTTGCTGGGCCTGACGTTGTCCCTGGTTGCGGTCGTGGCCTGGAACGAAGGCAGCTAACCAAACGATCAACCCAAGCAGCAAAGCATTGACGGGGCTTAAACTTAATAGCCTTCGCCGAAAACGATGTCGGGGTGAAATGAAATAGAAGTAACCCAGTCCGATGGCGACTATTAAGAACCACCATAACGAAGGCAGCTCGAGCCAGGAACACGCCGCAAATAGAATGATCCCGGCGATGCTGCCGACGATGTTCAACGTGTAAGCCTGGACTCGATTGGGCCAACGCTTAAAGGCCCGACCCAACTCCTGGCCCGGACCAATAAACGCTATTGCGATGACGATGAAGAAGAAGCCACAGAGCACCTCGACCGGAATGGCATATCGCGAGAGGTCCTGGCTATGATACTCGGTGCCGAAGAACACCTGCTGCGGCGAGGCTTGATTGCCTACATCAACAAACTTGATAAGTGAACCGCTGCTGATCTCGACGGCATGAGCGGCCGCTAACGCAACGACCAGCAGTAGCGGAGTCCAGGTCAGATAGTTGTGTCGATCCCCGGCAGCCAAACATCCCACCGACATTCCCAGGAAAGACGCCAGGAGTACGACGTTGGTAAAGAAGGTTAGGTAAAGCACGTGAGCCGGGAACCAGCGAATACAGGCCAGCTCCAGAAACAAAATCAAAAGGCTTATTAAGAACAACTCGAAACCGATACTGAAGCGCGCGAAAGGTTTGATATCGTTGTTAGGCGGATTAATAGTTTGCACTAGTTCTTTCCTGGAACCCTCACTTCGGCCATAATCACTGGTGGTTCAAGTTGCGCATCTTAACACGAGTCTTTCCGTCGGTGGCTGCTTAGGAGTTCCGTGTTTATGATTGATATTCGCGAATAAGGATTAGAAGCAGAGAAGCGGAACACTACAGTCCTACTAAGTTCAATTAAATTGGTATCCGAGTTTCTATATATATTTGCTACTCTGCTGCTACTCAAAATAGTTTAGATCAAACTGAAGCTGAACCTGTACCTGTACAAAACGAAACGGTATTGAATAACGATGAGGAAGCGATGTCGGACAATCAGGCAAACGCGACTGTTCGCCGCCGCGATTCTTTTGAGCCTCGCGCTTGCCGCAATAAGCAATGGACAATCAAGATTTGTCACGACCCGAGGAAAGAGCTTTACGTCGCCTGGTGGTAAGCCGCTTCTGCTGAAGGGCATCAACCTTGGTAATTGGTTGCTGCCCGAAGGCTACATGTTCAAGTTCAAGACCGCCAATTCACCACGGCTCATTAACGACGTGATTAGTGAGCTGGTGGGTGATGACGAGGCGCGCCGGTTCTGGAAAGCTTTTCGTGAAAAATATATTACTCGAGACGATATTAGGTTCATTAAGCAATCAGGATTCAATTCCGTGAGGGTTCCTTTCAGCTATCGGTTGTTTGTGTTGGATACCGATCCGCAAAAGTTGGAGGGCCCCGGCTATGAGTTGTTGGACAAGGTTGTGAGTTGGTGTAGCTACGAAGACCTCTATGTAATTCTGGATATGCATGCCGCACCTGGGGGCCAGACCGGAGACAACATTGACGACAGCTGGGGTTATCCGTTTCTTTTCACGAGCAACGAGAGCCAGGACCTGACTGTGAAGATCTGGCGCAAGCTGGCCGCGCGTTATCGAAACGAATCTGCCCTCCTCGGGTACGATTTGCTCAATGAGCCGATCGCGCACTACTTCGACACTGCCTATCTAAACCCAAAGCTTGAGCCGCTCTATCGCAAAATCGTTTCCGGGATTCGAGAGGTAGATAGGAACCACATCATCTTTCTGGGTGGTGCGCAATGGGACACGAATTTCAAGGTTTTTGGTCCGCCATTTGATGATAAGTTGGCTTATACTTTTCATAAGTATTGGATGGATGTGAATCAAAAAGCCATTCAGGAATACCTTGATTTTCGCGACAAGAATAACGTCGCTGTATGGATGGGTGAATCCGGGGAAAATACGGATGAGTGGATCGCTTCTTTTCGGACGTTGCTTGAAGAGCGTGACGTAGGTTGGTGCTTCTGGCCTTACAAGAAACTTGACGCGACTTCGTCTGTAGTCTCGATAAACCTGCCGCCTGACTGGGATGCAATTATGACGTTTGCGGAAGGTCCACGAAAGACGTTCGAGGAAGTGAGGAAAAATCGTCCTCCGCAAGCGAAGGCGCAGAAGGCGCTGAGCGACTATCTGGAGCGAATGAAATTGGCGAACTGCCGGATTAATCAGGGTTATCTCAAAGCTCTGGGATTAAGGTGACGTGTCTGGCATTAAATCGTTTTTCGAAGACATTCACCCCCGGACATTGAGTGGACACAGTTCCATAGGAAATTTAACTTGTCATCCAGCTTCAGGGGTGGCTTACGCCTAAACTACGTCACCTACGGTGAACGAAAGATGAATACCGCAAGACTATTCTTCGCAATTGTGATCCTGGTCACCTTTGCCGGTCATAGCACTCAATCACAAACCAGATCCGCACCTACCCGAACCTCAAAAATCAAGATGCCGTTATTGACGGGTTGGCAATTTCGCGAGGCTGCCAAAGTTGCGTGGCATACGGCGACCGTGCCCGGCTGTGTGCACACTGATCTGCTGAACAATAAACTTATTAACGATCCTTTCTATCGCGACAACGAAAAGACGTTGCAATGGATTGGAAAAACCGATTGGGAATACCAGACGACATTCAAAGTCGGACCGGCGCTGCTCGGACGTGATCGGGTCGAGCTGATTTTTGAGGGGCTGGATACTTACGCCGAGGTGCTTCTCAACGATGTTTCCCTGCTCGCCGCCGATAACATGTTTCGCACCTGGCGGGTCGACTGCAAACGGCTGCTTAAGGCGGGAGTCAACACCTTGCGTATCCGCTTTCGCTCGCCTATTAACGAAGTGTTACCCATCATGGCGAAGATGAGTTATCAGCTCCCCGCCAGCAATGACCAGGGCGAAAAAACAAGTCCGCACACGCGTAAGGCACCATATCAGTTTGGTTGGGACTGGGGTCCCCGCTTTGTTACGAGCGGTATTTGGCGCCCAATCTATATCGAGGGCTGGAATCTCGCGCGCGTGAACGACCTTCATATTTTGCCGAATCAGGTTACAACTGATGCCGCAAAGTTGACCGCGGAAATTGAAATTATTGCCGGCGACAACAGGAGCGCTCGGATCATTGTGGATAATCTGAGGGACAAGAGGGTTGCGGCAAGCCGAGATGTGAGCCTGGTAGCAGGCAGCAACAGGCTAAAGCTTGACTTCGTTATTCCGCATCCGGCGCTTTGGTGGCCCAACGGCCTCGGCGCACATCCGCTCTATACTTTTAAAGCGCGCCTGATTATTGGTGGACGGCTGATTGACCAATCAACAGCGCGCACCGGCGTGCGTGCGCTCAAACTCCGGCAACAACCGGACGAGGCTGGTAAAAGCTTCACCTTCGAAATCAATGGTGTGCCCGTTTTTGCGAAGGGCGGCAATTGGATCCCGGCGGACAGCTTTCCCACCAGGATTACCAAAGACAAATATCGCCAACTGCTTTCGTCCGTGCGCGACACTAACATGAATATGCTGCGCGTTTGGGGCGGCGGAATTTACGAGAGTGACGACTTCTACGATCTCTGTGACGAGCTGGGAATCCTCGTCTGGCAGGATTTCATGTTCGGTTGCAGCATGTACCCGGGCGATCCGGCATTTTTGGAAAACGTGAGGCAGGAGGCAAGCGATAACGTAACTCGGTTGCGCAATCACCCCAGCATAGTAATTTGGGTCGGCAACAACGAAATAGAGACAGCCTGGAAACATTGGGGATGGAAGGATCAGCTTCCGAGCACCCTCTGGGATGATTACCTAAAACTCTTTCACGGTGTGCTGCCTGAAGTGTGCGCATCGCTGGATCCGTCGCGCCCTTACTGGCCCAGTTCGCCGAGCTCCAACCTTGAAGACGATCCGGATTCGCAGAAGATGGGTGACGTTCACTACTGGCAGGTGTGGCACGCGGCAGCTCCCTTTCGCGAGTATGAAAAACAGTTTCCGCGTTTCATGAGCGAATACGGTTTTCAGTCCTTTCCGCAAATTGAAACGGTTAACACTTACACGGTGCCCGCGGATCGCGACATCAAGTCGCCCGTCATGATGGCC
>JBHEMV010000053.1:0-15366 GCA_046262375.1 Pyrinomonadaceae bacterium | reverse complement strand
CTCACCAGCGACATCCGCGTGGTAACCAGTTAGTCCGCGAATACATGTTGCGGGAGTATCCGGAGCCGAAAGACTTTGATTCGTTTTTATACGTAAGTCAGGTCTTACAGGCTGAAGGCATCAAAATCGGAGCTGAGCACCTGCGGCGCATAATGCCCCACAACATGGGCTCGTTGTTCTGGCAGATTGACGACTGTTGGCCCGTTGCTTCCTGGTCGAGCATTGACTACACGGGACGATGGAAAGCATTGCAGTACTATGCGCGCCGCTTCTACAACGACCTGCTGCTGAGCCCGCACGAAGAGAATGGCAGTCTCAACTTTTACGTCGTTTCGGATCGATTAAAGTCCACTCCAGCACAACTGAACGTGAGCCTCCTCGACTTTGAAGGACATACGCTGTGGAGTAAACAGGAAAACGTCGAGGTCGTTGGACTCAACAGCAAATCATATTTGACCGTTCCCATCGATACACTGCTCGCTGGCAAGGACGTGAAAGGCGTGTTTCTATCTTCAGAGTTAGTGGTCGACGGCAAAGTCGTCTCGAGCAACGAACATTTCTTCCGACCCTTCAAAAATCTCTCGCTGCCGCGGCCGCAGATCAGTGCGCAAGCAGTGCGCACGCCTTCAGGGTTTATCATTACTCTGTCGTCCGACAAGTTGGCACGGGCCGTGTACCTGTCGGCGACGAATCGCGTGGGCTTCTTCGTCGATAACTATTTCGATCTGATTCCAGGAAAGAAGGTCGAAGTTGAATACCGTCCCAGTGGTGCAGTTAAGCTGGCGGATTTTCAGAAAGACTTAAAGGTTCGTTCGCTGGAGGATGCGTTTTGAACCCAACGCACATCAGCAACCTGTGGGCCGATGAGGTCAGTATCACCGCGCGGTAGAGGCCGTGTGAAGACTAGCTGTTTCGCATTGATAATCGGCTGAACAGTGGGATGCCGGATGTTTTCGGAGCAGTTTCAGCGGTCAAGGTGAGTGTATTAGCTTCGTTCGTCACCGACCACGGACCATCATACCTGTACCGGAAGACCCTCTGGCAAACTAAAACAAGGGGTGAAAAGAGCGCCCACCTAACTAGCTGTTAATGAACTAATAAT
Organism: Pyrinomonadaceae bacterium; assembly: GCA_046262375.1. Taxonomy (GTDB): domain Bacteria; phylum Acidobacteriota; class Blastocatellia; order Pyrinomonadales; family Pyrinomonadaceae; genus PSRF01. The sequence continues at coordinate 14,264 of JBHEMV010000053.1, read as the reverse complement.
ATGGACAAACTTTTTCAGATCGACTGGAATGCGGTATTCGTTCCCACAGTACCCTTACTTGAAATCATTTTGCGTGGCACTTTAGTTTACCTCCTGCTTTTCGTGGTGTTGCGCCTACTAAGACGGGAGGCCGGAGGTTTAGGTATTGCTGACGTGCTGGTGATTGTGCTCATTGCCGACGCTTCGCAAAACGCAATGTCCAGTGATTACAAATCAATCACCGAAGGTGGCATTCTAGTAGTCACAATTGTCTTTTGGGACTACACACTGGATTTTTTGGGTTACCGCTTTCCACGCTTTCAACGCTTTGTTCGTCCGGCGCCACTGCCGCTGATCAAAGATGGCCGAATGCTGCGCAAGAACATGAGGCAGGAAATGATCACGGAGGAAGAGTTGCTTGGTCAGCTACGCCAACAGGGTGTTGAGGACACGACGGGAGTCAAAAAGTGTTATCTCGAGGGTGACGGACGCATCAGCGTGATAGCAGACAAAACAAAGGGCGGTGGCCAAAGCTCAAAGAAGCGGCTCTGAATGGGCGCTCTTTGTCTGAGCTCAATGGGGCACATGTTTTTGGTAAGTGGAGTCTACACCGCCATTTCTTGAATGTGTAACGGTTTGACAGACTCGGCTTCTTGTCCTTGTAGTCCTCGTTTCCCTGCTGTCCCCAAGAACGGAAGATCAGCGCAACGTCTTCGAGGGACACACCGCCCATGAGCGAGTCTCAGCAATGTGCATAGGTCCTTTGATTCCGTAACTCAGGCATTTTGCCAGCCTGGGTTCGTCACGTCGCGCGGGTCGAAGTGGTTCTCCTGCTCAACGATCTTTCCTTCTTCATTCACCGTGAAGCGGTCGGCGACGCGCAAGGTAACGGGAGGATTGACGGCATTAATCTTGATCTCGGCTTCGGTGATAACGGCTGTCAGCGAATCGTTGATGTAGTGGTCGAGAACTGTTATCTGCACCTTTTCCAGGGCCGGCTCTAACGGTTGCCACCATTGAGTAAGCAATGCGTCTTTACCGGATAGCAGTTGGTGTACTCCACCCGGGGCGAGCGGTGCGCGTAAAGTCACATTGTCATCGTAAGGAATTGCCGAGAAGTCCTTCCTCCTCAACGCTTCGAAATACCTTTCGGCAATCGTCCGCAGACGCTCCTTCCTCTTAGCTGCGATATTTGCCTCCTGCGCGCTCATGATTCTATTCCTCCTTTTAGAAAGTACTTCGTCAGGGCGTCCATTGGTAAGCTCTGAACAAGTGGTGAAATCGCGGCTTGCCGCTTTCCTTGCGGAAAGCCTCTGGCTTTCCGTAACGGCAAACTTGATGTTAGTCGAGGCTATCTGCCTCGGACGACGAGGCAAATAGCCTCGATTAATTATTGCATCTGACCTACGGAAAGGCGCAGCCTTTCCGCAAGGACGGCGGCAAAGCCGCTATCACACCGGTCGTAAATGATTACCTCGGAAACGTCCACTTGGCTCAACAGAAAGGAGAAATGAACATGGGAAAACTCACCGGAATCGAAGCCAGCGACGTTGACTGTGCCCATCAGGCGCCCTCATGCTCCCACCTGTCACGTCCAAAAACACATACCGAGGCCACCTTACAGTTCGGTTTCGGTAGATTGATTGAAAGGTTCCGAACAGGTAGTCAAACAGCGGCGAAGTGACACCAAACCGCAGGGCCGAAGTCTTGTGATGGTGTAGCAGATGATACACCTTAAGATAGCGAAAGACGCGTAAACGGGGCGTGCGATGATGAGCCTGATAATGCAAGAATTCGTAGCTGAAGTAACCTGCCATCAGACCTATGAACAGGTAAACCATCGCCTGCCAGCTTCTCATGAGCGCCCAGGCCAACAAGCAATAACAAAGCGTGATCGGCAAGCTTAGCCGCAAACTCACGAAAAGATCGTCCGTATTCTTCGGGTTCGCATGATGGAAGAGATGGAATGCATAAACAAAATTGTGCCCTTTGTCGCTTGGCCCATCAGAGTGAAAAACGAACCGATGCAGCCAATATTCGAATAGGCCCCATATCAGAACGCCGGTGAGACACAGAAATAAGATGCTGGTTATCGAGCGCCTTTCGCTGATAATTGCCGCCACGCCCAAAACGAGTGAGAGCAGCGCGTAGAAGTAAAAGGAGGTAAATTGCTTCCAGTCCTGCCTGATCATCAGACACCTACACTTTTCGCTTTCTTATGGCCCTTTCTTTTTCCTTTCCCTGTGATTCCCTGAAGTAAAATATTGGCGACATCATGCGCTCGTGCGCAGGAAAGAAACTCGGGCGGGTGTCCCATCTTCAAATAGGACATGATGTTGATCGCGATGAGCCCTTGCAGCGCTATCGCCGCGTCTCCGGCGTTCTCACAATCGAATTCACCACTGCTCATCCCGCGTTCAATAAGTGCGCGAAAGAACTCATGGTCCCGACTATGAATCGCAGAGAGGTCGATCGTGTGATCTTCCGGAAGTGGGAAGGTAAGCGCGACGACAAAGCGCACCAGATCCGGGGTTGCGACGCAGAAGGCGAAGTCAGCGGCGATCACCTGGTGGAGCTGCTCCGCGGCCGGCAAGTGCACGCCGACGGCATTCTGGCGATGTTCAAAACACCGGTCATAGGCATCGTGCACTAAGGAGCCGAAGAGTTCAGCCTTATTTTTAAAGTGGTAATAGACGGTGGGTTTAGTGAACTTCGTCGCGTCAACAATGGAGTTAATGGACGTACCGGCGTACCCCGTCTTGAAAAACTGGCTCCGTGCTACGTCCAAAATGTGATTTCGTGTCTCAGTCATAAATACGTTGGCCGTGACTCACGACCTACCAGTAGGTATATAACCGCCGACGTCACTTGTCAAGCAATTTTGGCTTCCTAAACGCCTCTTCTGTTCAACTATAAAATCGGCTTTTCTATTCGAGGTCCCGGGCGTTTGTACTGGTGGGATTGCCTTCCGCTACGAAAGCGCGTCGTGCTGTAACGGCGCTCCTGGCTATTAATAAGATCTTTGCCACAAAGTCACGAACCATGTCAGTTCGGCAAAGCCGAAGAAGCACAACGGAGGACGTTTTGGGCAAAACAGTTAATAAGCGAAGGATTGATAGACCTCTTCCGTTTCATCAGTGAGGCATTGGACAATTGGGTTGAAGCGCAACAGATGCCGGGCTCGCTCGGATAAGGAATCAAGCGCGTTTTGTGGAATCTTTATCGACACCTCAGGCCGGTAAAGCCAACGCCGGCTGTAGCCGAACACAACCATCGGCCTTGGCGTTGCTGTACGATTCGGCGTGCCTCTATGCAGGCATCTTACGTCGCGAATCATCACGTCGCCCAATTGCATAATCAACGGTTCCAACCGGACCTCGCCAGCTTCAATACGAGCCAAACCTTCTTCCTTCGTCATCATGTGTGTGTGGCGAGCAATTTCGAATGGACCATTCTCCTCGTACACAGCAACCAACGGAAAATTCACGGCCAGTTGAAACGGTGGCGTTTCTTTTCCCAGCTCCGGAAAGAGTGGAAGGGCGTCACGGTGGATGTCCTGGTATGCAGAGCCAAGAACAGGAGTGTCGGTAGCGAGTTGGCACATTACCGCGTCAGTGCCTACCAACCCCCAGATGATCTGAAGCAGGTCGTCGTCTTCAAAAAAGCTGGGGTCAGCAAAAGGTGTCGTAAAGGGGAGCGTCACATAATAGCGACCCGGCCCGCGGTTCTGGAGGTCACCCGCACGCCGAATGTGATTCTCCAGCAAAGGAGCAAATGCTTCGGCCCAGGTTTGCATTTTTTCCCCGGCGAAATGTTCCGGCAGAATGCAGAAACCGTGAGAGAGCACTGCCTCGATGAATTCCTGAACTTGTTCCCTGGTATAGCGAGCCATTCTCGTTATTGATAATCAGAACTGAGCGATCGAGCGCTCCGGAGCGGGGGCATGCCCCCTTCCCAACCTTGAGACTACCTGAGTTGATACATAGGCCTTGAGTTGGGAGGCTCCCAAGATCCTTCGAAAGAACTCAGCGTTTCTTACTCAGGCGGTTCTGCACGATGACCACGAGCAGGAGAATAATCCCACGCAGCACTTGCTGCCACCAGGGACTTATACTGCCCTCCAGGTTGAAGATGTTGAAGATCACTCCCAACAACATAACGCCTACAAGTGTAAAGATAACGCTCCCCTGTCCACCGGTAAGAAGGGTACCGCCGACCACCACTGCGGCAATGGCATCAAGTTCCCATCCAACCCCAGCAACGGGCTGACCAGTTCCAAGCCTGGAAGCGAGAATCACGCCGGCAAGACCCGCCAATGCGCCGCTGATCGCGTAGACCCCCATGGTCACGCGGCCAACATTTAAGCCCATTAACCGCGCCGCTTCCTCGTTATCACCTATGGCATAGACGTGACGTCCGAAACGCGTGTTATTCAAAACTACCCATCCCATACCGTAGGCGGCAATCAGGATTAATACCGGATACGGGATCGATATAATGTGTAAATCAAGTTTGCCGCGACCGAGCTCGGTAAAGGTTTGCGACAGCCGCCCCACCCGCACCGACTGCTCGCCTGTATAGAGCAACGCCAGGCCGCGCGCGGCAATCATCATTGCCAAAGTGGTGATAAAGGGTTGAATACGCGCCCTGGCAATAATCGCACCGTTAATCAAACCCAGTAACGTGGCAAATGCTACCGCAGCCACAAGTGCGACAATCAAACCACGATCAGCAAGGTTTGCGGCAATTACTCCAGCCACGGCCAGAATTGAGCCCACCGATAGATCAATCCCGCCGGTCAGGATTACAAAAGTCATGCCGAGTGCGACCAGACCGAGCATGCTGTTCTGCCGCAGCACGTTGGTCAGGTTGTTCTCGTTCAAGAACTGTGAGTAACGAACTGTCGCGAAAATGCAGACGAGGACGAGAGCCACGAGGGCCCCCTGTTGCTGCACGAACCCGGCCAACTTCGCGCGCGCGCGCCAACCGCCTGACGACCCGGTTTCATCGATGGTTGCGCTACTCGCCCGTGCCATAGATCCCTCCGAACTTGATCGCATGAGCATGCAACGTTAAGTTTGGACTTTGCTTGTCTTCAATCCTTAGCCAGTCGAAGCGAGCGACGCTATGTGCCGGCCCACCCACCGTTAAAGCGACGCGAGCACCTTCGATATAACTTCCATTTACAGTCGGACCCAGCTCTTGCCAGCTCTGCCCATCGTTGCTGAAAGCAAAATCATACTTCTCCCCGCCTCTGACACTCATACGAAGGTATATTAATCTCGACGGTGAAGTGCCTTTGGTAGCTAACACTTCTTCCTTATCACCTTCGCGGCGCCAGACGAAAAGCTTGCCTTCGCCCACCGCGATTCCGACTGCCCAATTTCGCCAGCTAAAGGCTGCAAGGCCTGCACGAGTACGCTGCGGCAGCGTTCCCAAATCGATCGACGTCGTCGCGACGTAATCACCTGAAGTGGTCCGTCGCGCGAACACCGCTCCAGTCCAGTTGTCAGCATTAGCAGTCGCTCCGACTTCCAATCGAAGAAACCCATCTTCCGTGCGTGAATTCTGGCGACTGTACATGGGCCACTGCCAGCCGTCGTCTCCAGTCGATAGGAACTCAGCCATAAACGCGGTTTGGTTTACTTGCATAACTTCAACTGGCGAGGCGGCAACGTTGCTCGGGCCCTTGCCGTTATTTATGATGGGCCAACCATCGGAGTTCCACTTGATTTCATCAAGTAAAGCTTCGCGACCAACGTTGAACGTATCAACACGCCGTCGATACGAATGGTAAAGCATAAAGGCCCGGCCATCGGGAGTGGTAACGATGCTGCCATGTCCCGGACACTGCCAGGTTTCGTTGGCAGCTAAAATAGGATTCCCCGGATTCCTTTCCCAGTCACCCAGCAGTTTGCGTGAGCGCGCCACGCCCAGCGCATAATTGCATCCGCGTCCGCAACAGGCATTGCCGGAATAAAAATGATAGAACCAGTCGCCATGCCTCAGAATGAAGGATCCTTCTACAACATGTCCCTCCCAGGCTGAATTGTTACGCAGGATCTCTCTGCGTTTGCCAATTAGTTTCAGACCATCTTCTGACAGTCGTTGAGCCCAGATAGGAGTGGGTTGCTTTCGGTCGTTGCCATCTTCTTTCCAGATCAGGTAGCGCTGGTTCTTCTCGTCGCGGAGAGTCATGGCGTCAATTGAGCCGATATCCTGACAAACCAGTGGGCCGTGATCGGTGTAAGCAGCGTCCGGAGCAGTCGCGGTAGCAACGGCCACACACAACGTTCCTTTTTTCCCGGGACCATCGTTTCTGCGGGCTGTATAGTAAATGTAAAACCGTCCCCGGTCCTCACTCAGCTCTGGCGCCCAGAAGTCACCCTTGGTCCAGGCGGGCGCCTTCATAAATACCGCCCCCACCACCTCCCAATGCACCAGGTTGCGCGAGCGAAGAATGGGGAAGTGCGGTGCCCAGCCGCCGCTTGTTGCCGTTGCCCAGTATTCTTCTCCAACACGGACGACTGAAGGATCCGGAAAGTCGCCGGGTATAACTGGATTGCTGTAAGTTGTTGGGCGCTGATAGGCGCCGGCAGCAACGAACGCCAGCAGACTTAGCAGGAGCGAACACGCTGAAAACCGAATCCAATAACAGCGTCGCAAACTAACTGAATTCAACTTGCATAATCTCAGGATAGTGTCCTCCTTTTAGGTTTTCACAGTCTGGTTGGGCCAGGGGGGGTCCCCAGCGGAGCAACTGGGCTGGGGTGCGAGACTGTTACCTTTCGCGCTTTTGGCGCTTCACAGCCTTTATGTGGCACCGGCTTCGCAAGCTTGGATCGCCTTCCCAAGAGCTCGACACTGCTATTACCACTGTCATGCAAGCTTCGGCCTCTGAATATAAACCGCCACAATGATAATCGCGGCCTTGATTACCAGTGCCCACGAGAAGCTGATTCCGTTCATGTTGAAGCTGGTGGTAATCACCTGCATGATCAGCGCTCCAATCAGAGTTCCAACAACGGTTGCTCTCCCGCCCGTCAATGGTGTGCCGCCCACAACGACGGCGGCGATTGCATCCAGCTCGATGTTGAGCCCAACCTTCTGGGCATCGCTGGCACCGAGCCGCGCAGTTTCAATCAGACCTGCAATTCCAGCAAGCAAACCACTGATCGCGTAAACGGCCGTTTTTGTGCGACGAACCCGAACGCCTGCCAGCCTGGCGGCTGCTTCGTTGCCGCCAATGGCCGCAACATAACGACCAAAACTGGTCATGCGCAAAACAAATATGCCGGCTATTACTACCAACACCATGACCAAAACCTGGATCGGCACTGGACCAAGATATCCTTTACCGAGGTACTCAAATCCTGGACTGGTGAAGGGAATTAACTGGCCCCCTTTACTGATTACCTGCGCCACCCCACGTCCAGTAATGAGTAAGGCGAGGGTGACAATGATTGGCTGAATGCGAAAACCAGAAATTAGCGCTCCATTTAGAGTACCGACGGAGAGGGCTACGACCAGTCCTAACGCGACAGCGAACAAAACGCCCTGGTCGAGTGAGACAGCCGCGGTGGCCGAAGCGATGGCCATGATCGAGCCAACTGAAAGATCGATTCCACCCGTAGCGATGACGAACGTCATGCCTACGGCGACCAGAACGGTTGGCGAAACCTGGAGTAGGATATTGCGAAAATTATTCGGATCGAAAAAGTTTGGCGTGAAGATGGCATTGGCCACGAGCAAAACTACGAGGGCCACCAAAGCGCCATAAGTGGGAGCGTGTGAAGCAAGTCCCGCCCTCGCCGGTAATCTGCCCGGTCCCACACGACCTGCGCTAGTTGCATCAGCCATCGTTGTATCGGCTAAACAGTCTGGCCTGGTACTTCACTAACAGAGTTATCAGCGGCGGCGCCTTCGGCCATAGCGTGAATAATGGCATTTTGTGAAATCGCAGAACCTTTCAGTTGAGCAACACATTGGCCGTCACGCATCACAACTACGCGAGCGCTGCCTTCCACCAACTCTTCCAACTCTGATGAGATCATCAGCACTCCCAAACCTGAAGCGGCGAGCTCGTTGATCAAAGATTGGATTTCTCCCTTGGCGCCAATATCGATGCCTCGCGTAGGCTCATCGAGAATCAGAAATTTTGGGTTCTTGCAGAGCCAGCGCGCGAGTAGCACTTTCTGCTGGTTGCCACCGGAAAGCTCCCTGATCTTTTGCTCGGGACTGGAAGCTTTGATAGCCAGACGCTTTATAAATCGCTCGACGATCTCTTGCTGGCGCGCACGCGAAACCACGCCCAGCTTAGCGAGCGCCGGTAGGACAGCGAGTGTTAGATTTTCACGTACCGACAGTTCGGGGATGATGCCCTCAGCCTTACGATCTTCCGACAAGAAAGCTATACCCGACTGAATCGCGTCAGTGGGCGAGCGCAAATCCAGCAAACGCCCATCCAGGTAAACATCTCCGGCCTCCACATTGTCGGCGCCAAAGATAGCGCGGGCGGTCTCGGTGCGCCCCGAACCGAGCAAACCCGCAACACCCACAATTTCGCCGCGGCCAACCTCTAACGACACTCCATTCAGCTTGCGCCCACGTCTCAGGTTTTCAGCGCGCAGCAGCGGCGCTTCCTCTTTCGGAAGATCACGAGCTTGGCCAAACGCAGTCGCGCCTTTTTGTCGAAGCTCTTCACGTTGTTTTCCGAGCATCAGGCACACAAGATCCAGCCGCTCAACGTTAGCAAGTTCCCTGGTACCTACGAGCTTTCCATCACGGAGTATCGTGACTCGATCACACACTGCATAAAGTTCATCGAAGCGGTGGCTGATGTAGACGACCGCAGTGCCTTCAGCTTTTAGACGACGGATAACTCCGTAAAGAAGCGACACCTCATGCTCAGTCAGCGAACTTGTGGGTTCATCCAGCACGACCACTTTTGCCCCAAACGAAACTCCTCGAGCTATCGCCACCATCTGTCTGAGAGCGATGTTAAGACTGCCGAGAATTGCTCGAGCATCGATATTCAGGCCGAGTCTCGTTAACAGAGTTTCGCTCTCGGCGTTCATCCGTTTCCAATCAATTAGGCCAAAGCGCCGCGGCTCTCGACCGAGAAAAATATTCTCGGCAACCGTACGGTAGGTTAGAAGATTGACCTCCTGATAAACGGCAACCACGCCCGCGTCGAGGGCCTCTTCGGGGGAGCTAAAGTCTACCTCACGCCCCTCAAGCCAAATGCGCCCTCCATCGCGCCGGTAGGCGCCGGTGACAATCTTAATGAGCGTCGATTTTCCCGCGCCGTTCTCACCTACCAGGGCATGAACCTCGCCGCGTTCGATCGTTAAGCCAACATCGTCCAGCGCTGTCACGCCGGAAAATATTTTCGTGATGCCCTCGATTCGTAGGATTGGTTCGCTGCGCATGAAAGTCTGGGTCTAATCCGAAGCGCCAAAGGCGCGAAATGTAATAGCCTGGGCCAACGAGACTGTGTTAAAACTCAGCGATCCCAAAGGACGGCTCAAGCTCTGCCAATTTGCAGGTTAGGAAGGGTGGCTTGCCCCCGCTCGAGCGCCAACTGCCCCACTGGTTACTTCACCCTTCAACTTACAGCCGCTCCGATCAAGCCCGAGAGTGTTTCCACTTAGAAGCCATTTTCCCTTCTTAGTGATATCCCGTTTAGATATTGCCCGACCAGTCGCGCCGTTGGCGCTCAAGCGGGGGCAAGCCACCCTTCCTAACCTGCAAATTACTCTGCGCGCTTTTTGGGTTTTCACACACTCTCAACGGCCCAGGTTTAAGTTAACGTAGAATCCCGCAAGCGCGGAAAGCGCGGAATAAAACGCGGTTTTCAACAATAGGAAGTTCAGACCGAAGCCAACAGATTATTTCGCGCCCTGCCCCTCCAAGCTCGCGTGCCACAATCAAACTGACCCACCACGCATCAGTACGCTTCGTTGACAAACTGCGCCGCGTTGCTGGCATCGAAAAAGCGATCGGTAAGAATGATCTTCTCAGGTATCTTCGTCCCGGCAAGAAATTTTTCCAACGTCTCAAACGCGAGGGGCCCAAACCTCGGGTTAGATTCAACCGTCACATTCATGTCACCGCGCATGATGGCTTCGAGCGCCGATTTCTGTCCGTCAATGGAAACTATCAAAACATCTTTGCCAGGTTGCATACCCGCAGCTTTAAGCGCCTGAATTGCACCGAGCGCCATCTCGTCATTATGAGTGTAGACGACAGTGATGTGCTTTCCATGGGCCTGAATCAGGTTTTCCATAACTCTTTGTCCCTCGGCACGTGTAAAGTCGCCGGTCTGGGACGCAAGTATCTTCATGTCAGGCTGGTCCTTTATCGCCTGCATGAATCCGTCGTGGCGGTCACGAGCGACGGAGGCGCCCGCAGTGCCGGTAAGCTCGATGATTCCCCCTTTACCATTGGTTTGCTTGACGAGCCATTCGCCGGCTCGTTTGCCCTGTTCGACAAAATTTGAACCGAGGAAGGCGACGTAATCCTCGCCGGCCTTACCGGCGGCTTCCCGATCGATCAAGAAGACGGGAATGTTTGCCTCTCTGGCCGATTGCAACGCGGGCGCCAGTCCTTCGAACTCGCGTGGAGCCAAAAAGATGGCGTTCACTCCGCGAGACACCAGGTCCTCGACATCCGAAACTTGCTTCGCCGTCTGGTTTTGAGCGTCTGTCACAATTAGATCGTACTTGTCTGCGTGTTTGGCCGCTTCGTCACGCATACTTTTCGTTTCGGCAATCCGCCATGGCCCATTGTTCTCCATTTGAGAAAAACCTATAAGTAGTTTGCCGCCTTGTTTTGGACCGGCCCCGCCCCCGCCGCTCTCCTTTCTACACCCGGTAGGGACCACCAGAGCGAATGAAAATATTGCGACCAGTATGGCAGTCAAAAAAGTTCGGTGCTTATCTGAACGTGTCATCTATGTTCTCCTGATTCAACTAACTTCTAATTTTAGTCTTTGGCGAACGTCGAAAGGGGTGATAAGGCCCCCGCACTACAAAGCGAAAGCGGTGACAAGTCTCGGCACTCCAAAGCGATCAGCGTTTAGTAGGAACAATGCGCAGCCAGTCATACACGGCGCGAGCGCCGCCAGTTCCTCCGCTGACGAGCGCCACTCGCACGCCCCGGTCCCACGGCGGCAAGTAGTGGCCGTCTACCTCTTCACCTACATCTGTCCAAACGCGATCGTCGGTGCTGAAAGCAAAACGGAAGAAGTGGCCTTCTCTCGCAGTCATTTTTATATAGAGCAGCGGCGAACCCGCTGTTGCAGACGGAGTGCTAACCCTAGTCTGTTGGTTTCGTTCACGTTTCCATACTACGACTTGGCCATCGCCGACGCTGGCTCCGAGCGCGTTTTCGGGGTCGCCGAAAGCAGATATTCCGGCTGTGGCTCCTGCGTTTAGTTCACGCGTATCGATCAAGGTGGTGGCTACATAATCTCCCGTAGTGGTTGAGCGCGCCAGCACAGCATTGATGGGATCTTGAGTGCCTGTGCCTGATCGTCCAAACGCCAACCAACCTTGTCCTGCAGGTGACAGCTGAACGTTCGGCTCGTTTGACTGCGGCCACTGCCAACCGTCGATAAGTCGGAGGGTGCGGAAGTTGTCGAAGAACTCGTGCCGATCCCTCATTTGTGACGATCGAAACGGAGACGCCGCCCGGGTGGACGGACCGCGACGCTGATTGATCTCCGGCCAACCGTCATTCCATTTGACTTCATCAAGCAACCCCTGCCGCCCCACATAGACGAAGTCCTTCGGCTCATAAGCGTGATAAAGCAGGTAATCGCGACCGCGCGCATCACTCACGATCGTGCCGTGTCCGGGGCATTTCCAATCCTCATTGGCCGGCAGAATAGGGTTGAGCGGATGCTTCTCCCATGGACCAAGCAATTTGCGCGCACGCGCGACGCCGAGTGCATAGTTACACTCGCGACCGCAACAGGCGTTGCCGGAATAGAAAAGGTAGAACCAGCCATTCCGCCGCACTATGGCGGGGCCTTCAATGAGTTGTGCTTCCCAGGGTTCTGTATTGCGGAGGATTTCGGTTCTTTGCCCTTCGAGCTTCGTGCCGTCTTCCGATAAAGGCTGGGCCCAAAGCGGTGTTGGCTTGTTTACGCTGTTACCATCTTCCTTCCAGATCAAATAAAGGCGACCTTGCTCATCTCTGACTGGAAAGGGATCGATCGATCCCACTTCCTGACAGATTAGGGGCCCGTAATCCTTGTAAGGACCCGACGGGCGCGCCGCAACGGCGACGGCCGAGCACAGTGGGCCGTTCTGTTTCCGCGCAACGTAGTAGATGAAGTAACGACCTCTCTCCTGCCATATTTCAGGCGCCCAGAAATTTCCTACGGCCCACGCCGGCCGTTTGCTAAATACCACCCCGGCGATCTTCCAGTTGACCAGATCTCGTGAATGAAGCAGAGGGAACTGGGGGCCCCACTCGGAAGATGTAGCAGTCGCCCAGAAATCTTTGCCGATACGAATCACTGAAGGATCAGGATAATCACCAGCCATCACCGGATTCTTATATGTAATTGGCCGCTGCGCCGTAGCCAAAGGAACTGAAGCGAAAATCAGCGTCGCCAGCGCCAACACGCGGAGTGGAATGCACCTCCATCCCAGCCCGGCTGCCTCGCTGGGAACCCCGGGCCTGCCTCGCGCAAACTGCGAACGGTGCGCCTCTGGCATCATTGTGAAATAGATTCTCAGGAACACCGAGGTAGTCATAGGCTTATTTCCTTATTCATTAAGTCGAGCGAGGTGGTACACCGGCAAACTCCGAAGAAGCGCTGTGAGCGAGCCGCTTGGCATTCACTATTCCGGCCTGTGTTTTAGCCTCCGCTTCACTATTTCTCACCGCCGCTGTAGAGCCGCGCATTATCAAGTAGGTTGGCACGTGAAGTTCCATTCCTTCCTGGTCAGGATGTTCAACTGTCAACATGAGGGCTTCAACCGCGGAGCTCCCCAGAACTGAGCGGGGTAAACAAACCGTAGTCAGGTTGGCAAGCGATGCAAACGCGATGTCGTCGAATCCTACGACGGAGATATCGCGAGGAATCTCGAGGCCTGCCTCGCGAAATTCCTGCATCGCCCCAAGCGCCATCAGGTCGTTTGCAAACATCACTGCCGTAGGAAGTTTCTCAGCAGACAAAATCTGGTTGGCAGCTCCCTTGCCGCCCTCAAGCTTAAAGTTTCCTTCATAGATTTTTGGTGCGACTGGATGAGGCAGATATTTCATTAACCCATCGCAAAAGGCGTTCCGTCTTTTAATAGCCGAACGCAAGTGCTCTGGCCCACCAACGAACGCGATGTCACGGTGGCCCAAAGAAATTAGATACCTGAGAGCCTCTTGGATGCCTTCGGAGTAATCAACGCAAAGATTACTCCGATTAACGCCTGGCGCATCCAAATCAAGAAAGACCACCGGCACGTGACGACGCGCCAGCCGGTCCACCAGGTCCATGTCAAACTCTGAGGTCATCAATGCTACGCCAGCCACATCACGTTCAATAAACCGCTTCACATAGTGGGAAGTTCGTTGCGGGTCATAGTTGCTATTTGAAAGCATCAGCTCAAAGCCGCGCTCGAACGCGGCTGCCTCGATGCTTTTTACAAGTTCAGGGAAAAACGGGTTAATGATGTCAGAAATGAGTAGACCGAGAATATGGCTGCGACCCGAAGCCAGGCTGCGAGCGTGGGCGTTTGCATAGTAGTTGCACCGCTCAATTGCGCGCAGCACCTTAGCCCGCGTTTCTTCTGATACAAACCTGCTGTTGTTGATGACGTGCGAGACGGTGGCAGTGGAAACACCAGCCTCGCGGGCCACATCTTTAATGCTCATATCTTCAAGACAAAACGTGCAACGTTATTACTGACACCGAAGGACCGCGCAGAGCAACAGTAAACTCGTTGCTTACCGGCATTCGGGTTCGCGCAAGGGAGACTGCATTCGGCGTTGAAAAGCTATTCCATGAAGCGGCATTCGCGGATGAAACCACATCGATTTCGGCGCCGGTCGCCAACTTCACCCCAGGAACCTTGAAGGTTGTCATTAACGGCCCCTCGCCGCCGACATTCACCAGCTTGATAAAGATTCGACGACCGTCGGGCGATCGACTAACGGTGGCGTCAAGAACAGGAACCTGTTTCCCTTCACGGCTGGAGTCGAATGTCGGGCTTTGGACTTCTGTCGATAGGCGTTCTGCTCCCAAAGTTTCACGATAGATCTGATTTACCAGGTAGAGC
>JBHEMV010000052.1:1358-24459 GCA_046262375.1 Pyrinomonadaceae bacterium | reverse complement strand
TTCTACGGCGCGAAGATTGGCGTGATTGGCTTGAATGGATCCGGCAAATCATCCCTGCTACGGATACTGGCGAGGGTGGACAAGGAGATTAATGGCGAGACCGTTATCTCGCCGGGCTTTACGGTCGGCTATCTGGAACAGGAGCCATTGATAGATGATTCGCGCACCGTGCGGCAGGTGGTGGAAGAGGCCGTGCAGGAAACGGTCAATCTTCTCAAAGAGTTTGAAGAGATCAACGCGAAGTTTGCGGAGGAAATGACCGGCGGCGAGATGGCTGAGCTGCTGGAGCGGCAGGGCAAGGTTCAGGAAAAACTTGATCATCAGGATGGCTGGGATCTTGATGTGCGACTCGAGATGGCCATGGATGCGCTGCGGTGTCCTCCACCAGAGACGCCGGTAAAGGTGCTGTCCGGCGGCGAACGCCGCCGAGTTGCGTTGTGTCGTTTGTTGTTGCAGAAGCCGGACATACTCTTATTGGACGAACCGACAAACCACCTGGATGCGGAGTCCGTCGCCTGGCTGGAGCATCACCAGCAGAGTTACCCTGGCACGATCATCGCCGTGACTCATGATCGATACTTTCTCGATAACGTAGCCGGGTGGATTCTGGAACTCGATCGTGGCTCGGGCATTCCATGGAAAGGAAATTATACGTCGTGGCTGGAGCAGAAACAGGAAAGGCTTCGTCGCGAGGAGAAAACTGAAAGCGAACGACTGAAGACGCTGCAACGCGAACTCGAATGGATTCGCATGTCGCCGAAAGCGCGCCGAGCGAAGGGTAAGGCACGAATTAATGCTTATGAAGAACTTCTGGGCCAACAGTCTGACAAGCGACGCGACGATTTGGAGATTCACATTCCCGCCGGCCCAAGGCTGGGCAACCTGGTAGTTGAAGCTGAGGCCGTAAGCAAAGCCTACGGAGACAACCTCCTGGTGGAGGATATGACCTTTAAGCTCCCTCCGGGCGGCATCGTTGGCGTTATCGGTCCGAATGGCGCCGGAAAGACGACGTTGTTTCGCATGATCACCGGGCAGGAGCAACCGGACGCGGGGAGGATTCGCACCGGTGAAACGGTTGTGCTGGCTTACGTCGATCAGAGTCGCACGCTTGATCCGGAGAAATCGATCTGGGAAGAGATTTCGGGTGGCACGGATCTGTTGATGCTGGGCAAGCGGGAGGTCAACTCGCGGGCTTACGTAGGACGATTCAACTTTTCCGGCGCGGATCAACAGAAGAAGGTCGGCATGTTGTCGGGTGGCGAAAGGAATCGCGTGCACCTGGCGAAGATGTTGAAAGAGGGTGCCAATGTTTTGCTATTGGACGAACCCACCAACGACCTCGATGTAAACACACTGCGCGCGCTCGAAGAGGCATTGGAAAACTTCGCGGGTTGCGCGGTTGTGATTTCGCACGACCGGTGGTTTTTGGATCGAATAGCCACGCACATTCTAGCTTTTGAAGGTGACAGTAAGGTCGTTTGGTTTGACGGCAACTATTCGGACTATGAAGCTGATCGAAAGGCGCGTCTGGGTGCGGCCGCGGATCAACCACATCGGATCAAGTATCGGCAGCTAACTCGTGGGTGACAGAGTCAACCACAGATTCCGCTGATTACGCAGATTACAGAATCAAAACTTCAGAAGCTACGTGTTGACAAGGCAGCTCGTGAACGTTTTCTGATGGTTTTAAATCGGCGGAATCTGTGTAATCTGCGGATAGTTTTACGTCGGGGTTTATGACTAAGAACAGCGACCGCGGATTACATTATTCGACTGAGAAAAAGAGGAAGGTATCAAATGAGCGACGATGTTCCACGGGAAGTCCCACAGGAAGTGCAACGAAAAGTCGAGTCTAAACCAATCAAACGAACTTCGTTTATGCAACGCGTCGCCATCTACGGTCTCGTGTTGCTCGTAGCTTTCCTGCTGGGATTGGTTCCCATGTGGCTCAAGAATCGGCAATGCGCAAGTAGTCTGGCGGAGGCAGAACATCAATTAGTCCTCATCAGAATGGAGAGTAATCTCGCGTCAGCGGCAATTAATGCACGGCGGGCCGATTATGAGCCAGCCCGCCAAGCCGCCAGTCAATTCTTTACGGCTCTCCAAGCGGAGGTTGATATTGCGGATGACTCAAACTTTACGACTTCGCAAAAAGCAGGAGTGCGGCCCCTCGCGATTCAACGAGATGAAATCATCACGTTGCTTGCCCGAGGCGACCCCGCCTCCGCCGATCGATTATCCGATTTGTATGCCGCATATAAGAAAGCCATGAGTAATTGACTTGCGGGCGGTCTCCCGCTCAACAGAAACAATGCAATCCAAGGTCATTCAAGTCGCAGGTCTCGTGTTAACTGTCGCGTATGCCGCGTTCATCATTTGGATCTACGCAACAGAGCCGCGCACTTTTAAAGAGGTGGCAACGGGCGCAGAGGTCGCTGCTGGAACCTACCAGATCAACCAGGAACAATTCGATTCCGCTCACTCCCTGTTCCTTCGAGAACAGTTTCGCGCAGCGCGCGACCAGTGGCAGCTCGCGGACCCGGCGCAAGGCGACGCGCGAACCCAGTTTTACATCGCCTACTCGTTTTACCGCGAGGGCTGGGGTCGCGTTTATTACGATCAGAATTTATTTAAGCAGGGTTTAGAAGTGGTCAACCGCGCCATCACTATCGCCCCAAACGGCTTGCTCACGGTCGACGACCCGAATTTGCAGATGCACACGGCTGCCGAGTTAAAAACAGAATTGGAACAGGGTACGGAAAGAAGCTGGAGCGACGTCAATCCGCTTAAAATCCTGCACACCCGGAAATGAAGAGCAGGACAGACATTCCTGGATGTCTTTGAAGTAAAAACGACTGCGGACAGGCAGAATGGGCAGTGGGTCAGTTTGGAGCGATAACGCTGATAGCACTCGACATCAGAACCGGAAGCGGGTAGCGACCGGCTCGATGCTCACTTCGAAGGGTGAGTCAATATTCGGATCGGAGCGTGCACCCTGCTCTCACAATGGCCGGTCGCTACCGCTCTCGGTTCTGATGTCGAGTGGCTGCCCGACTTGCCCTTTCGTCCATGGACCCGACCCATTACCCAAGACTGCCATTCACACGCGGATTCTATGGTGAGTGGTGAGTTTAAGAAAACATGACCGCGAATAATCGGTCAAGAAATCAAGCGCTCTTAAGTTTCGTGGTGTTGCCACTCCTCTTTTTGACGGTGGCGCTGCTGGGCGGGCTGCGGGTAAACGCAGGGGACCAGGCTTTTATATTTATTGCGCCGCCGCTTATCACCCTTGTGCTCGCGGTCTTGTTGATGCTGCTCTTTGTACGCGGCCAACTGGTTGAGTTTCACCGATTGGTGGCCAGCGATCACCCGCCTGGCAGAAATATCTCGCACATCTGGTTGTTACTGACACTCTTTTTCGCGTCGGCGCAGGCGTTCAACTCCGTGCTCCCGGAGCGGGGCCTGCTCCATTGGCTATTCTCGTTCTTTTTTTTATGGACGCTCTGGAACAATCAGTTCTCGTCGTTTGATGCTCGCAGATTATTACGGAGCCTCGCAGTTCTGTTCGGGACCGCTTTTGTCCTTAAACATATGCTGCTGGCGAGTCTCTATAGCACCGACGGCGGATGGCTGAAGCGGGTAGCTGGAGCGCTGTTACAGGGTGTCTCGCTTGGCACACTTGATGCGCCGACCTTTGCGCCGGCTACTGGCTACATTTCTTTCTTCACGCTGTCGCTCTACGTCGCAGGATTGTTCCTGCTCGCATTTGCAGGAGAGGGGGAGAAAAGAGACGCTGTATATGCGCTGGAATCCAGGGCCCATCAGGCCTATCAGGATCGATTAGCCCCGCCTGAAGCAATCCTGGAGGACGGCGCGACTCGGGCGGCTACCGACGTTGAAAAGCGGAGGCCCCCTATCCCTTCTCCATCTGATCGTTAATAGATTGCAAGGCGCGTTCGAGCATGGTGCGGTGTGACGGGTTGGTGGCGCTGGCGAGTTGACTCATGATGCGGGAACGGGAGAGTCTGAGCGACTCAAACTTTGCGCTTCGGGCGCGCTCCTCAACCGACGACGTGCCCCGATTCGCCCTGGCGTCAGCCGCCGCCTGTTGGCGTTCGAACACTTCCTCCATTTTGCCGGCCAAATCATCTCCGTCCCATCCCATAAAACCACCTCCTGTGAGTTTGGTCTATCGTAACACCTATCTCGCTGCGCAAACTAACAGTTTGCGTTACAAGATACGAAATCACGAGGCCGCGCTTGCCCTTTCGTTACTCTGCTGAGACGATTGTTCGAACCAGAACACTATGAGCACAACCATAGAGACAGAGAAGAAGAAGCGTATTAACCCTACCGAGGCATGGCGTGACGCCCGAGAACTGATTTGGTCTCATCGCCATCGGCTGGCGTTAGGGATGTTGCTCATGATCATCAACCGGCTGGCAGGGCTGGTCCTGCCCGCCAGTTCGAAATATCTGATCGACGACGTCATCGTCAAGCATCGCGGCGAGCTGCTGGTACCTTTGGCGCTGGCAGCGGGCGCGGCAACCCTGATCCAGGCGCTGAGTTCTTTCGCCCTTTCGCAAGTGCTGGGCGTAGCCGCGCAGCGCGCCATCACCGAGATGCGCAAGAGCGTTCAGGAACACGTAGCACGACTCCCTATTAGATATTTCGATTCGACTCAGACGGGCGTACTTATCTCACGCATCATGTCAGACGCTGAAGGAATTCGGAATCTCGTCGGGACCGGGCTCGTCCAACTGATCGGCGGTTTCGTTACTGGGGCGATTGCGGTCAGCGTGCTTTTCTATCTTAACTGGCGGCTAACTTCGATTACGCTTCTGGCGCTGGGAGCTTTTGGGGGCGCCTTGGCCCTGGCCTTTAAGCGCCTGCGCCCGCTGTTTCGCGAGCGGGGCCAAATCAATGCGGAAGTTACCGGCCGTCTAACTGAGTCGCTGGGCGGTATCCGCATCGTCAAGGCCTACGCCGCGGAGAAGCGCGAGCAACTCGTCTTCGCCCGCGGGGCACATCGTCTTTTTCGCAACGTCGCGCGCTCGATGACCGGAGTTTCCGCCGTCACGGCCTTTTCGACTATCGTTGTGGGTCTTATCGGTGTCATTCTAATTCTCGTGGGTGGACGTTCCATAGTCGCAGGGGAAATGACTATCGGCGACTTCTTCATGTACATCTTTTTCACGGCGCTAGTGGCTGCTCCCCTCGTTGGGATTGCTTCAATCGGCACGCAGATCACGGAAGCTTTCGCCGGTCTCGACCGCATCCGCGAGATCAAGCGGATGGCGACCGAAGATGCAGATGAGGCCGACCGCGAGCCCCTGGGTGAAATTGAGGGAGCGGTAGCATTCGATGATGTCAGCTTTGAATACAACGATGACGCCCCGGTGCTGCGTCGCGTTTCCTTCACTGCACCCGCCGGAGCTACCACCGCGCTGGTGGGATCAAGTGGTTCCGGCAAGTCGACGCTGATTAGTTTGGTTATGGCGTTTAACCGGCCGATATCGGGAAGAGTCACTGTCGACGGGCGCGACCTTGAGACCGTGCGGCTGAAAGATTATCGCCGGCAACTAGGCGTGGTGTTGCAGGACAATTTTCTTTTCGATGGAACTGTCACGGAGAACATCGGCTTTTCTCATTCGCACGCGACTCGCGCGCAGATCCTCCAAGCCGGCCACATCGCGCACTGTGAGGAATTCATCAACGGCTTTGCTGATGGATATGACACGGTCGTCGGCGAGCGCGGCGTCAAATTGTCGGGTGGCCAGCGTCAGCGCGTAGCTATAGCAAGAGCAATTTTGGCAAATCCCAGGATTCTGATTCTCGATGAAGCCACCTCCAGCCTCGATAGTGAGAGTGAAGCCATGATTCAGGACGGATTGCAATCGCTGCGACGTGGTCGTACCACCTTTGTCATTGCGCATCGCCTCTCGACGATACGCAGCGCGGATCAGATTCTGGTACTCGAAAGCGGCGAGATCGTCGAACGCGGCACCCATGAAGAATTGTTAGCAGCCGGCGGGCGTTACAAGCAGTTGTACGACAAGCAATATAGGTTTGAGCGAAACCAGTTCATCAATCCCGGAGAGGATTTCACTCCCGAACTGCCTCGGCCACGGGCCTCAGCAGCGCCGGGTTCCGGGCCGTTGCTCCCGACGAATCTTTGAGAAACGACGTGGGACTGCTGAGCCCGCAGAGCAGGCTAAAGACAACCGGAATTTGCCCGACACTAAACTCGACATTTCTCAATCTCGACACTTCTCAATAAGGAGCTACGATGGCCCCGACTCAACAGTCTTTTGCCAATCACACTCGTTGGCACCCACCGTTTCACTTTTTTGTCGCGCCGGTAATGATTATTAACTTCATCTGGTCCCTTGTGGTTTTCCTCATGGCGCCCGGGTGGGATTCAGGGCGGTGGACGGTTGTCTCACTCGCCTTGATGGTTCTAACCTTTTTCGTTCGGTTGAATCCACTCAAAGCCCAGGATCGAATTATTCGGCTCGAAGAAAAGCTTCGCTATCAACAGACCCTTTCCCCTTCGCTCTGCCAACAGACTAAATCATTAACGCCGCGACAAATAGTTGCCCTGCGATTTGCGGACGATGCCGAATTGGAAGAACTAGTGGGCGCCGTGCTGGCCGGCAAACTTAACAAACCCGCCGAGATCAAACGTACTATCAAGACGTGGCGCGCGGATACGCTTCGGGTTTGAAACGACTTAAAAAAAGTTCCGGTACCCTCAGGAAGTTCAGAGTACAACCTAATTTCCGTTGCTCGATACGTCCTCATTGGTTGACGGCGGTGATTGCTCGTAACCCCTGGACATTGCAGGCACTCCAAATCGTGCAAGCCGGGGCCCTGAGAGCGCACATGGTCTATCGCCTCACAGCCAACCTTTTCAACATTCACATCACTGTTCCCTAACTCGCCGAATAATTAGACTTTCGCGCGGCATCGTCAGCCAAATAACTTGGCACGGCCGTTGCTGAAGTACCGGGCAAGCGCGTCGTACACTGCGGAGAAGTTGGCAGCGGCGGCGCGTTTAAGAATGTAGCGCCCGGAATTTGGAAGCACCAACGGGCGGGAGAACAGCTGAGGTCGAAAAATGCGTAGGTCAGATCCATGTCGGTTGAGAATGCGAAGATTAAAGTTGCGCAGGTTAAAAATGCGGAGACTGGAAATGAAAACAAATATTAGCAGTAGATTTTTACGTGGTTTCACAAGCGCCTTAATTCTACTGGCGCTTATAGCTTCGACTGTGGTCCCAACTTTAGCCCAGACGCGGCGCCGACCGCGCTTACGGCGACGTGCACCAGTGCGTCGAGTTGTCAAACCAGTCGCTCCAACTACGGTTTATTACAACGTTAATGCGGGTCAGATAATTCGCGTGCGCATCAATCAAACTATTACTTCCCAGACGGCGCGCGTGGGGGATCAGTTTAGAACGACGGTGGTGGATCCTGTTTATTCGAGTGGCCTTGAGATTATTCCTGCGGGTAGCGAGATTACTGGCCGGGTAATTAGCGTGAACCGCGCTTCTCGCAAGAGCAAAGCCGGTAGTATCGGTGTCCACTTTGTTTCGCTTCGCTTACCAACAGGGATAGCCCGCGCGATCAATGCTGATTTGACGGATGTCACAGCTACTACCGTGACTGCCGATAACGAAGGTGAAGTTTCCGGCCGGTCTGCCATGAAACGCAACGTCGTATTCATTGGCGGCGGCGCGGCAGCAGGCGCGCTTATCGGAGCCATTGCCGGTGGAGGCAAAGGTGCGGGCATCGGGGCCCTGGTCGGTGGTGGACTTGGAGCAGCAGGTGCGGCCTTCTCAAAAGGTAATGAGGCGGTAGTTAAGTCTGGTACTGAATTTGGTGTGGTCTTGAATCAGACGCTTTCATTACCGGCAGCGAACGTTCGCTAAGTCTTCGATGTCCGACAAACTTTAGTTTTGGCGAGTGGTCTTGTTCGAGCCTGGCCATGAACGCGACAAGCTAAAATTTGGACGGACACCAAAAAGTATCGGCGGCCTCGCGGTTGTCCGATGCGATGGAAGCCCGCAAGCGAAGGGGAGAGCGCGGGCGGGCTTCCAACAGATCGGTCGCTTCTGTAATAACGTAAGTAGGCGACCAAAGGGAAACCCGTCGCGAAGGGGAGAGCGCGGCGGGTTTTCTGTTAGAAACGCCCTGCCTGACGCGCTGACTCACGCGGAGTCGTCTCTGAGGAATCTCAGGGTTGGGAAGGGGGCATGCCCCCGCTGGTTCACTAAGACATCATCTCAGCCAAAAGCTAAAGAGCGGGGGCATGCCCCCTTCCCAACCCCGAGCTAATCACACGAATCCTGCAAAAAGGGAAATAGACATTCCCACTTCTGTACCGTTTTAGATCCGCATTTATCCCTGGAGCTGTAGCCCATTAGTTTCCGTGTTGTGGATGATGGTTCTTCGTATTATCAAGCGCCGGCCTCGCGGTGTTTCATCTCGGTGATGCGCGTGAAGTCCGGATTAAGATGGACCAGCCGCCCGCCAACTATTGTAGCTACTGCCGCGCCGGTCATCTGCCTGCCATGAAACGGAGTGTTACGGCTTTTGGATTTAGAACTTGAGACGTCGAAAACCCATTCGTATGTGGGATCGAGTATCGTTACGTCAGCATAGGCGTTTTCCGATAACTTTCCGCGGTCTCTTAAACCAAAAATGCGCGCGGGATTTGTTGAGCACAACGCAACCATTCGTTCCAAATCAATCACGCCTTGATTGACGAGATCAAAAGCTAAGCCTACCGCAGTCTCGAGTCCTGTAATACCAAATGGCGCTTGATCAAACTCAAGCGCTTTTTCATCCGCGTGATGAGGAGCGTGATCCGTAGCAATAGCATCGATCGTTCCGTCATTTAAGCCTTCGAGTAGCGCGTCTATATGATCTCGGCTTCGCAAAGGCGGGCTCATTTTTGTGTTGGTGTCATAGTCCGACACGCTTTCATGTCCCAGCGTCCAGTGGTGCGGTGCAACTTCGCATGTGACGGGTAGTCCTTCTCCTTTAGCCCGGCGAATGGCCTCAACGGCGCCTCGTGTCGAAACATGAGCGATATGAATCGAGGCGCCCGTTAGTTTTGCCAGCAGGCAGTCGCGAATGACGTGTACATCTTCGGCCGCAGCAGGCATTCCGCGCAGGCCCAATATCAGTGACCAGCGCCCTTCGTGCATGACGCCGCCCACACTCAAAGAGACATCCTGGCAGTGGTCAACAACCGGCAAGTCGAATCCGCGCGCATACTCCATTGCTCGCCGCATAATCCCGGCCGTCGGCACGGGGCGACCGTCATCGGAAACAGCCACGATCCCCGCGCTCTTCATCTCGCCCATCTCGGAAAGCAATTTGCCCTCACATCCTTTTGTGATTGAGCCAATCGGAAAGATGTTGGCCAGCTGCGCACGCTGCGCTTGCTCGATGATGAATCGAGTGACCGCGGGACTATCGTTGACCGGATCAGTGTTAGGCATCGCGCATACTGTGGTCCAACCCCCAGCCACCGCCGCGGCAGCTCCCGTCGCGATGGTTTCTTTGTATTCGGCGCCTGGCTCGCGAAGGTGCGCGTGAAGATCGATGAAGCCAGGCGCTACGATAAGACCCGTCGCATCGAAAACTTCTACTCCGCTTGAACCTTTCCTGCCCGTATCAAGCAACCCGGCAATACGTCCATCTTCAATTAGAAGATCTCTGCCGGCATTGATCCCTTGCGCAGGATCGATCACATAGCCGTTTGCAATAAGGAGTTTCATCTTACGCTTGCCTTCCGCTTCCTGGTTCCCTTCTCCATGGGGTCGCTTTTGTCGTCTTCCACTTCGGCGCGCGTTCCACCGGCCAGCAGGTAAAGTACGGCCATTCGCACCGCCACTCCGTTTGTCACCTGGTCCAGAATAAGTGAGCGACTGCCGTCGGCAATTTCCGACGCGATCTCGATGCCCCGGTTAATGGGGCCGGGATGCATCACTATCGCGTCGGGTGCCGCACGCTCCAGATGATTCGGGTGAAGTCCAAAATGGACGGCGTACTCACGCAGCGACGGGAAAAATGCAGCGTCCTGGCGCTCGCGCTGAATTCTCAAAATCATAACCACATCTGCGCCTTCGATGGCGTCCTCGATTCGCTTCTCAACCGTGAGCCCTTGTTCTACCAGTTCCCCAAATTCGGCAGGTACAAGCGTCCCAGGGCCCGCAACACTAACCAGTGCGCCGAGCTTTGTGAGCAGGTGAATGTTTGAACGAGCAACGCGCGAGTGAAGGACATCGCCAAGGATTGCCACCTTGAGCCCGTCAATTCGCCCTTTGTATTCGCGAATTGTTAAGGCGTCCAACAGCGCCTGGGTCGGGTGTTCATGCGAACCATCGCCGGCATTCACTATAGGTGCGTTACCCATCCTGGCCAGCTGTTGCGGAGCTCCGGCCATTGAATGACGCACGACAATACAGTCGGGCGCCATAGCTTCCAGATTTCGCGCGGTGTCGAGCAAAGTCTCGCCCTTGCTCACGCTGGACGTGGGAACGCTGATGTTAATTGCGTCGGCAGACAGTCTCTTGGCTGCGATCTCAAAAGAAGTCCTGGTTCGCGTTGAGGGTTCAAAGAAGAGATTGATGACAGTGCGGCCACGAAGGGCAGGTACTTTCTTGATCTCGCGGCGAGAGATATCGCGGAAGTTTTCAGCGGTATCAAGCAGATGCGTTATCTCGCCGGCTTCCAGTTCCCGGATGCCTAGTAGATGTTTACGATTGAAAGTAGTTTTCATAAACTCTAGCAATCAGCAATCAGCGCTCAGCAGTCAGCCTGAATGTCCCTTAGTTGACAGTAACCATCCCTTAGACCCTTCAACCCGGTTGTGTTCGCTACTTGCTGTTTGCTGATTGCTGATTGCTGTTTGCTGTTTGCTATTCGCACAAAAAAGCGGCCATCGCTGGCCGCTATCATTCAACCCTGCTGTTCCGGTGGTCGCTCCACTATTACTACGCCTTCTTCCTCATCAAACTCCTGGAGCATCACCTTGATAATCTCGCTCTTTTTCGTGGGCACTAATTTTCCGATGTAATCCGCCTGAATAGGAAGCTCACGATGCTCCTTGCCGCGATCAATTAGGACAGCAAGCTGAACACGGCGCGGCCGGCCAAAATCAATCAATTGGTCCAGCGCCGCTCTAATCGTGCGTCCGGTGTAGAGTACGTCATCAATGAGGACAATATTGCGATTTTCAATATCGCCGGGCAGGTCGGTTCGGTTAACGATCGGCTTGGCTCCCACGGTCGAAAGGTCATCGCGATAAAGTGTTATGTCAACAATACCTACAGGGGGACGCTCGCCTTCAAGATCTGCAATCTTATCCGCCATCCGTTCCGCGAGAGGTACTCCTCTGCGCCGAATTCCCACCAGATAAAGATCGTCGGCGCCGTGATTTTCTTCCACAACTTCGGAAGCAAGACGGGCAAGCGCGCGATTGATTCGCGGGCTATCCATGATCCGCGCTTTCTCGACGAAATCCATTTCGCGGGATACTAACAAGAAGAATCTTGCGATACAAGTAAACCGCCAACCCGCTATTGTTTAATGTTTCTCATTGCATCGCGAGTAAGCCTTGTCAGTGCTCCGCGGCTCTGTTAGTCTCCATTTTCGTACCGACGCATAATCAGAGCCGTTCATGCTCTATCGTTCATTGCTGCGACCTCTACTCTTTCGCTTGCCTGCTGAGACTGCCCACGAACTCGCATTGCATTCCCTTTCTTTCGCTCCAAACCTAACCAAACGCCTGCTGGGTGATCGTTTCCAGCGCAGCCCTTTCGGTAAACTCCGGCGTTTTGGCTTAACGTTTTCCAATCCCGTTGGTCTGGCCGCAGGTTTTGACAAGGACGGAATTGCCCTCGATTCCCTCGCCGCTCTCGGTTTCGGTTTCATTGAGGCAGGAACAGTCACTTATCATCCGCAACCTGGTAACGAACGGCCTCGCCTTTTCAGGCTCCCCGAGGACAAAGCCCTGATTAATTGTGCCGGCTTCAACAATGAGGGCGCGGCTGTATTTGCCGAGCGCGTTGAGCACAACAAAACCGATTACGTTTTGGGTGTAAGCATCGGAAAAAGCAAGGAAGTTCCCTTAGGAGAAGCGACAGACGACTACCTGAGAAGTTTTGAGTTGGTCTATCCGGTTGCAGACTACGTGGCTATCAACGTTAGCTCGCCAAATACCCCGGGCTTGCGAGAACTTCAGAAGGCCGATCAGCTCGACGAATTGTTGCGGGCGCTTCAGAAACGCAATAGAGAGCTGGCGGAGCAAAGCGAGCGGAGCCGGGTTCTTCCCATTTTGATAAAGCTTTCTCCCGATCTCGACCGTGGTGACCTGGAAGCGGTTGTGAAAGTAGCGGAAAACAACAAGGTTGGTGGTCTAATTGCAACTAATACCACCACCGAACGAGTTGGTCTTAAAACGCAACCAGAAAAACTGAGTGTCTTTGGCGCAGGAGGGCTAAGTGGTGCTCCACTCAAACGTCGGTCTACGCAGATGATTGCAAGACTCTACGGTCTAACTAACGGCTCGATGCCACTGATTGGCGTCGGCGGAATTTTCAACGCGGAGGATGCGTGGGAGATGATTAGTGCCGGTGCGAGTTTGATTCAAATCTATACCGGATTTATTTACGAAGGGCCGTCAGTTGTTAGGAAAATAAATGAAGGCCTGCGCCAAATTATCTCGAGAGAAGGCTTTGTCTCGCTGGACGAGGCAGTGGGCGCTCGCGCGAAACATCTCGCGCGTTGATTTTCTGTGGGCCATGTCCTTGAATGTGCGGAGCGTTGGCTATGCCGCCTGATGTGCGGAAGGTCCGTGACCTTCCGACAGTCGACTCCTGAGTTATGGGGCTATTCCCCACACAAGTCTTGGAGGCATAGCCTCAGTTTAGTTCGTTTCGCCACGGAAAGGCGAAGCCTTTCCGCACATCAGACGGCGTAGCCGGGAACCAGTTACGGATTAAAAAAACAATGGCGAAGAACAAATTGATTGTTGCGCTTGATGTCGAAACTGCCCAGGAAGCGTTGCACCTTGTGAGCACGTTACGCGGAATCGCGGGCATGTTCAAAGTCGGTTCGCAGCTATTCACTGCGGCTGGGCCCTCTTTGGTTCGCGAAATCGTGAGCTCGGGCGCCCGAGTTTTTTTGGATCTGAAATATCACGACATTCCAAATACAGTAGCTGCGGCGGGCGTCGAGGCTGCGCGCCTCGGTGTCTCTATCCTGAATGTCCACGCTTCAGGTGGCAGCGAAATGATGCGACGCACGGCGGAGGCTGTTGCTGAGTCGGCCGATGCCGCAGGCTTTACGCGACCTCTAATCATCGCGGTCACAGTTCTCACCAGCGCAACCGAAATGACGCTTGCAGAAGCTGGGTGGAGTACTAATCCGGACCAGTTGGTTTGGCGACTATCTTTGCTCGCCGAAACGAGTGGAATGGACGGCGTAGTTGCTTCACCGCGCGAAGTCAGTCTTATCCGCTCCGCCGTGAAGAAGCCTGGCTTCATCATTGTCACTCCGGGAATTCGCCAAACGGGATCAGCCCCAGGCGACCAAAAGCGCGTGATGACCGCTCGCGAGGCAATTATCGCCGGCGCCGATTACGTCGTGGTGGGCCGTCCGATTCTCGAGGCTAATGATCCGGCGCGAGCTGCCCAGCAGGTCCTTTATGACATGGAAATCGCGCCGCAAACAGCGCTTTCTGATCCGAAGGAACGGAAAGGTCCTGGATGCGTGTACAATTGAGCAGGCAGCTGCAGGATTTGCTGTGATCCTATTTTGAATTATGATTCAAAGGTGAACCAAAGGTTGAAACTCGCGGCTGCCTGTCTTTTATTGGTCTTTGGGGCGTTTGTCATACCCTCCTCCGCCCAACTCCCAAACGAGGTGGTTTCTCATGCGTCCTTGCCCGCCCCTTACCGCGTGGGTGAACGTCTCACTTTCAACGTTTCCTTTTCAAACTTCATTAGTGCCGCTCACGTTGAGCTGCTCGTGGCTGCACGTGGCACTTTTTTTGGGCGTGACGGCATCCTGTTAAAGGGGCATGTCGAAACTACCGGCGTTGTGAACGCTGCGTTGTACGCCATAAACAACGACTACCTTACATACGTTGATCCAGCGACTGGTTTGCCATTTCGCGTACAACGAGTCATCCGCTCAGCTGCCCGCTCTTCAGAGACATCGGCTGATTTCAACCAGCCTGTGGAAACAGGGCCGCTTCAGCCGACGAGGACCGGAGAGTTTTCGGGTACGTACGATTTCCTGTCTGCAATCTATCATCTTCGGGCACTTCCGCTGAGAGAAGGTGCGACATACTACCTGACCGTCCACGGTGAAAATGTCAACTATCAGATTGAGGTTAAGGCTACGGGCCGGCGAGTGATCAAAACGAACGTTGGATCATTTAATACAATCGTTTCCCAGATTCATGTAAGAAACAACTCGCAGGCGAATGATTACGACACGAGGGTTTACTTCAGTGATGATGAAAGGCACCTGCCTGTTTTACTCACCGCGAAGCTTTCAGCTGGCGAGATACGTGCCGAACTGGCAGGCTCAGATTTTGTTGTGACGACTGCCGTTGTCGCTACGCCGGTGCCGACACCAGTTGCGGCCACCCCGCCGAAGCAAGCGCCTATCACCATTCCCTCACAGGCCGCAGCAAGCGACGAACCATTAGAAGGGTTGCCCTTCAAGGTGGGCGAACAGTTGAACTATCAGGTGTTTTTACCGAGTATTGCTGCCTCGGTGGGAATGGCTACATTTCAGGTGCGCGCGCGTTCGAAATATTTCGATCACGATGGTTTGTTGTTTACCGTTAGCGCCCAAACAACCAACGCACTGCAGGCGCTCTTCGTTGCAAACGACAGCATGAGTTCCTACGTTGACCCGAAAACCCTTCTTCCCTTCCACACGGAATTCAGTTTCACTGAGGGTCGCCGGCATCTCGGCAGTAAGCTTGTAATAAATCAGGATTACGGGACGGCGACGACGGACAAAGGCGCAAAAATCGAAATCCCTGTTGGCACGCACGATTACCTTTCATTCTTTTATGCTCTGCGCACCTTTAATCTCCGACCTCCTCGGCGCACTGCAATCTCGATCCTCGTAAACAATAAACCCAAAACGCTTTTCATCGGCGCCTTGAACCGAGAAACCGTGCAACTGGGTTCACAGTCGATTCCCGCGATTCAGGTCTCGCTTACCACTGATGATGCGCAGAGCGACAAGTTTCAATTGAGAGCCTGGATTAGCGACGATAAGCGCCGTTTACCTCTCCGTTTGACCGCCGTGACACAACTGGGTCCTGTCCGCGCAGATCTGGCAATTATTCCCGTCACCAACCAGTAGACACCCTTTTGCTTGTTCTCCTGGCTTCCCCAAAGCAAGGTCAAGTTGAAATTGAAAACTATTTTCAATTAGGTTACAATCGGGGCGAGTTGAGCCGGAATGCCCGCCTGTTCTCCTCATTCGATACAAGCTTTAGATTTGGATAGACACTTCCATGCTTAATTCCTTCATCATTATCTTCCGCGAGGGATTCGAATCCTTCCTGCTGGTGGCGGTGATTCTTTCTTACTTGCGCAAAGCTGGCCAAAGGTGGCTTACACCGGCCGTCTACGTCGCAATAGTTTTGGCTCTTTCCGCGAGTGCGGCGCTCGGCTACGTACTCCGGGAGGGAGTTGACGAGTCAGTTGCGCAAAGAATCTTCGGAACCACTCTGGGCCCTCAGGTCAGTCAATTTTTCGCGAACGAAGCGCTTCGCGAAGGCGTTCTGGGAGTCGTCGCGATATTAATGGTCGGAAGTTTAGTGATTTACATGTGGCGAACGGGTCCAAAGGTTCAGGAAAGAATGCGGAACCGCCTCCGCGCTGTGTCATCGCGAACTTCGCGAATCGCCGCCGCCGCGGGAGTTTTTTTGTTCACGTTTCTGATGATCACTCGGGAAGGAATGGAAACGGCGCTCATGCTGCTGCAGGTGCACGATTCGCAAATGATTACGGGAGCGTTGTTGGGACTTTGCGCGGTGGGAGGGTTTGCCTGGGCATGGGTTAGCTTCGGTCACCTGATAAACGTCAAGAGATTCTTTCAGGTGACCGGAATTTTTCTACTGCTCTTCATGGTCCAGGTAGGCATTTATTCTTTCCACGAGTTTTCAGAAGCTGGGCTGCTGCCGAATAGCGAGGTACTCCACGCGGCTACTGAGAAGTTTTCACCCGATGGTCTCTATGGCAAGTGGTTTTCGGTCGTAATGCTCTCACTTTGTGCGCTCTGGTTGTTGGGTGGTTGGCTGAGGGATCGTTGGAAACCGACTGGCCAAAGTACCGTGAGCCTGGGAGAGGTATAGACCGGAGCGATCGTTGAACGATTCAAACGAAAGGGCGAGCCACAATGGCCCGCCCTTTTGTTTGTTATTCAGGCCGATCATTTTTGACCGCCTAACTGAATGACAAGAAGACTACTTGCCAGTATTGACGTACTGTATGCAATCGCCCTGGTTCTTGAATGAAGAGCCGTCAGCGCGCTTCACGCCATTGTATCCACCGTTCTTGTACTGATCGGCCTGAGTCGTTCCGCTGAAAGTGAAGTTAGCGTGCAGTTTGCGTCAGTCCCGTCCCTGAAGTGTGTAAGCATTTATTTATGGTTGGTGAGCTGCCGGGCTAACTCACGCTTCAGCAATTTTCCGGTAGGCCCTTTAGGGATCTCGTTAACAAACCGAACAGTTTTAGGACATTTGAAATCCGCAAGACGCGTGCGACAAAAAGAGATGATCTCTTCTTCGGTTGCTTCCATTCCTTCCTTGAGTACAACAAAAGCCGTAACCTCTTCGCCGTAAAGCGGGTCAGAAATTCCAATTGTGGCGGCGGCTGCGACTGCCCGATGCTGGTACAAGACTTCGTCAATCTCGCGCGGGTAAATGTTTTCGCCTGCGCGAATAATCATGTCGCTCTTGCGATCTATGATGTAAAAGAATCCATCCGCGTCGCGATAACCGATGTCGCCCGTATGAAACCAACCGTTGCGAAAAGCGTTCGCTGTCGCTTCTTCGTTTTTGTAGTAGCCCTTGAGGATGTTTTCGCCGCGCATGACAATCTCACCCAGTTCTCCAGTGGCCACTTCCCTGCCTTCTTCATCGACGATTTTCATCTCATTTCCAATTGCCATGCCACATGAACCCGGCCTTCGTCGCTCGTCGGGCGGGTTGAAAGTTGAACGACAAGTCGATTCGGAAAGCCCGTATCCTTCAATGACAAGGCAATTGAACGTCTCTTCAAATTGCTGCAACACTTCGGTAGGAACCGGAGCAGAGCCGCACATTGCGAAGCGCAACTGATCCGTCTTGAGACCTTTAGGAACACCGTCGGGATACGTACGCAGGAGCATCGAAAGCATCGTTGCCACCGAACCGAATGACGTGACTTCGTAATCGGAAATAATCTGCCAAAAGCGTGAGGTTGAGAATTTCGGACTGATAACGGTCGAGCCGCCCGAGTACAGAGCTGATATTGTCGTGACCGAAACGGCATTCATGTGGAAGAGCGGCATAATCGTCAAGAGCCGATCGTCTTTGGTGAATCCCAGCCACTGGCTTATTTGCCTGGCATTAGCAATCAGGTTCCCGTGCGTTAGCAAACATCCTTTCGGTTTCCCTGTGGTTCCCGATGTGTAAATGATGATTGCTTCACTATCAAGATTGATGTCCGACAAACTTAAGTTTGTCGGACTCGGGCGGCCTGTTTCTACATCGAAATCACTTGTAGTTGTCGCCTCATCATCGAATTGGATAACAGCTCGCAAAGCCGGCACTTCTTTTCGAATGCTATCGATGGTCGGCAGGAAGTCGGGATGGACCAACAGGGCCTTCGCGTCGGAATCCGAGATCACAAAAGCCACTTCGTCAGCTTTCAACAAAGAGTTTACCGGCCCCGCAATCGCCCCCAGCTTCCAACAGGCAAAATAGGCGATGATGTAGTCGGCGCTGTTTGGCAGGAACAGGCTCACTACGTCGCCGGTGTTAACACCGTTGGATTTCAACATTCGGAACGCCCTATTCACCGCGTTATCAAATTCCGCGAACGTAAAGCGCCGCCCATCAGCTTCTGAAAAGAGAAACTGTTTTTCCGGCACCACGCGCACGCGTTGCTCCAGTAGTTGCCCGAGATTTCGCGGGACATCCTGCGCAGGATTAGCCTTGAGTTGCTTAAGGTCGGCGGGCATGTTCGGCCTATGGTATATTACGGTCTTACAAGAGTCATCCACTTGCATTCGGTCGCCCGCTGACGCCCAAAGCGACAGGCGAGAGGTTTCCTATCTTGGTGCAATCGACGAAAATCTCAATCTTTTAACTTAATGTCGAGCAACTAAGCTCAAAACTGATGGATACCTATCGTAACTTTATCGACGGCAAATGGGTTGAATCCACCTCGTCGCGAACCGTCTCCAACATTAATCCCGCAAACACTGACGACGTGATTGGATCGGTGAAACAAGCCTCTCGGGAGGAAGCCAAACGGGCCGTTGAATCGGCAGCCGAAAATTTTCGCACCTGGCGCGCAACCCCCGTTCCATCGCGCGGAAGAATTGTCGCGCGCGCTGCCCGCCTATTGGAGGAACATAAGGAAGAGTTGGCGCAAATTCTGACTCGTGAAGAGGGCAAGACGGTGGCTGAATCGCGCGGCGAACTGCAACGCTCGATCAACGTCGCGGAATTTTGCGCCGGCGAGTCGCGGCGAATGAATGGGGAAACCATCCAGTCTGAGCTGCCCTCGAATTTCGCGTACACAATAAAACAGCCGTTAGGTGTTGTTGCTTGCGTCACTCCGTGGAATTTTCCCGTCGCCATTCCTGTTTGGAAAATTGCGCCCGCGCTGGTTGCCGGAAATACAGTCGTGTTCAAACCGGCGACTCTTACCCCGGCCACCGCGGTGCGAATAGTTGAGATATTTGCAGAAGCAGGAGTTCCCCCCGGCGTCCTGAATCTAGTGTTGGGATCGGGATCGGAAGCCGGCGATGAGATTATCAATCACCCGGCAGTAAAAGCCGTTTCTTTTACCGGCTCAAACGAGGTGGGAATCCGTTTGTATGAAGAAGTGTCCAGACGCGGCGCGAAGGTTCAATGCGAAATGGGTGGTAAGAATCCGGTGATCATTCTGGAAGACGCGGATCTCAATCTAGCTGTCGAATCAACGGCGCAAGGTGCGTTTGGATCGTCCGGACAGCGTTGCACCGCGACCAGCCGGGCGGTTATCGTTAATAATATTGCAGACGAGTTTGTTGACCGCATTGCAAAACGTGCCGGCTCAATGCGTATAGGTGACGGTATGGATCCGAACACTGAGATGGGCCCCAGCGTGGATGGAAGCCAGTTTAAAACCGTGCTGAAGTACATTGATATCGGACTCGAGGACGGCGCAACTCTTGTCTGCGGCGGCTCGGCTGCAAACGGCAAGGGCCTGGAAAAGGGCTACTTTGTGAAGCCAACTGTCTTCGATCACGTTACTTCCGATATGCGCATTGCGCGTGAAGAGATATTTGGTCCGGTACTTTCGGTGCTTCGCGTTAAGGATTTCGAGGAAGCGATGTTAGTGGCTAATGATACTGAATATGGCCTTTCGTCTTCGATCTTCACTAACGATGCGGCGCGTATCTTTCGTTTTGTTGATGAGATCGAGACGGGTATGACCCATATCAACTCGCCGACCACGGGTGGCGAAGCGCATATTCCGTTTGGCGGAATAAAAGGCACAGGCATCGGCGATCGTGAACAAGGATCAACAGCGCTCGATTTTTACACTGAGTTGAAAGTGGTGTATGTCGACTACACAGGTCGCAAGCGCGAGGGTAACTTGTACTGAAAGCGACGGTGACGAGTGACAGAGACTCGCAACTGGCGACAGGTAAAAAACGTCTTAACAGCTTAAATGAGCTGAAGTCGTCCAAGATCACGTCGACCAGATGATTGAGGCCCTCGATGCCGCGTTTGCTAGCCTCAACTGAACGATGTAAACTAATCAGTTCCGCCAATCAGCTGCAAAGCTTGCAGTAATAACAATGAAACTTGACGTGCACGCTGCACGTAAGAGTTTTTCGATTACCAGTTTCGCTAATCCCTGTATTCAACGAAAGAGGTTCTATGACAAGTTTTTACCGCAAATCATGGCTATTTGTGTTTGCTCTTCTATTGATCAGCCTGTTGACTGCGGCATCGCCCAGTCTGGCGCTCGGTCAAACAGGCGCACAACCACCCTTAATCGATCGCGAACTATTCTTCGGCGACCCGGAGATCTCAGGCGCGCAAATTTCTCCTGACGGGAAGTACATAGCATTTGTTAAGCCTTTGAAAGGCACACGCAACGTCTGGGTAAAAAAGACCGAGGAACCCTTCAATGCCGCGAAACCCATTACCGCCGACAAGAGCCGGCCTGTCACCCAATATTTTTGGAGCCGCGATGGTAAGTACATCCTATTTGCCCAGGATAAGGCCGGCGACGAAAATTATAACGTTTACGCCGTAAACCCTGCTGACAGTCCCGCTGCCGGGGAAGATGTGCCGGCCGCGCGCAATCTGACTGATGCAAAGGGTATTCGAGCCGCCATCTATGCAGTTCCGCGCAGTGAACCGGATGCCCTGTATATAGGCCTTAACGATCGCGACAAAACCTGGCACGACCTCTACAAGGTGAAGATCTCAACCGGCGAGCGAACGCTGGTCAGAAAGAATACCGAACGCCTCACGGGGTGGATATTCGATCTCAAAGATCAACTGAAGCTTGCAACACGCGCAGCCGAAAATGGCGATACGGAAGTCTTGCGCGTGGACGCCAACGGCTTTACCAAGGTCTATTCGTGCAATGTGTTTGAAAGCTGCGCCCCAATTCGTTATCACAAGGACGGACAGAGGGCTTACTTCCTTACCAACAAGGGCACAGGAATCGACCTGTCACGCTTGATACTCTTCAATCCGACCACCGGCAAAGAGGAGTTGGTTGAGGCTGATCCGCTAAATCGCGTCGACTTTGGTGGAGCCTCCTTCTCGGAGCTCAGCGACGAACTCATCGCCACTACCTATAACGACGATCGTGTGCGACGGTACTGGAAAGACAAGTCTTTCGAAAATGATTACAAGCTTCTGGAAAAGAAGCTCCCCGGTAAGGAACTTAGTTTCTCTGATTCGACCAAAGACGAGCGTCTTTGGTTGATTAGCGCCTTCAGCGATACTGAGCCGGGCGAGCGTTATCTCTTTGATCGCAAGACGAAAAATCTAACTTTTCAATATAAGATTCGCGAGAAGCTGGACCGTTCCTATCTTGCTCCGATGACGGCTGTCCGCTACAAGTCGTCTGACGGACTCGAGATTCCCTCTTATCTAACGCTGCCGAAAGGCGTGCCCGCGAAGAATCTCCCGGCCGTCATAGTGCCACATGGAGGTCCCTGGGGCCGCGACTCCTGGGGCTATAACGGGTTGGCGCAGTTTCTTGCCAATCGTGGGTATGCCGTGCTGTCACCGAACTTTAGGGCTTCCACAGGGTTCGGCAAAAAGTTTCTTGATGCCGGCAATAAAGAGTGGGGCCAGAAGATGCAGGACGACGTCACCTGGGGCGCCAAATACCTAATCGCGGAGGGCATTGCCGATCCGAAACGTATTGGAATTATGGGAGGCTCCTACGGCGGTTATGCCACCCTGGCAGGCGTGACGTTTACTCCAGATCTTTACGCCGCTGCTGTCGATATCGTCGGGCCTTCAAATCTGATAACCCTTCTGGAAAATATTCCGCCCTATTGGGAACAGATTCGAAAGCTGTTCTACGCACGCATGGGCGATCCCAATACACCCGAAGGGAGGGAACAACTGGAACGTCAGTCGCCGCTCACTCACGCCAGCAAAATCAAGACCCCGCTGCTCGTGGTTCAAGGGGCGAACGATCCCCGTGTTACTAAACGTGAGGCTGATCAGATTGTGATCGCGCTACGAGATCGGAACTATCCGGTGGAATATATAGTGGCACCTGACGAAGGTCATGGCTTCGCGCGTCCTGTGAACAACATGTCCATGTTTGCGACCGCCGAGAAGTTTCTTGCCAAACATCTTGGGGGCCGTTATCAGGAAAGCATGACGCCGGAAGTTGCGCAACGGCTTAAGGAAATCACGGTCGATGTAACAACCGTGACTCTGCCTAAGAAAATGGAAGCAGTTGCGGCATCTGCGCCAAAGGCGACGACGGATCTGCAAGCAGGGACGTTCAACTACAGGGCCTCAATTGCGATTGGCGGCCAGACGATTCCGCTCACTGTGAAAACTGAAATCAAAGAGCACAATGGCGATTGGCTCGTCAATGAAACGGCGGTCACTCCGCAGGGAAACATCGTTGACATATCCACGCTTGAGAAGGGGACGCTTGTTTTAAAGCATCGATCCATCAAGCAGGGTCCAATGGAAATTGAGCTCGACTTTAAGGACGGAAAGGCTGGCGGGACTATGACGATGAACGGGCAATCGCGGCCAATCGCGGTTGATCTCGGAGGTGCGCTTTTCGGTGATGGCGCCGGCGGCTACGATGCGATTGCGCGCCTGCCGCTGGCGGAGGGCTATAGCACAGGCTTCCGCAACTTTGATGTGCAAAAGCAGAAGCTACAACTAAAGCAGTTGAAGGTAGTAGGCAGAGAAAGTGTCACCGTGCCCGGCGGTACATTTGACGCGTACAAGGTGGAAATAACATCTGCTGACAATGAAGCGAGCAAAACTACCGTCTGGATTGCCAGGGACTCGCGCAGTGTAGTAAAGATCAGCGCAGTTCTGGCACAACTCAATGGCGCGATACTCACGTCCGAGCTACTGCAGTAGTTGACAGAGCTGTAACTGAGGGTGAGTGGGGGCTACGCTCTAGTAGTAAACCGCATTCTGATAAGGACAGTAGGGCCGCAGGGAAGGATTGGTTAACAACCATGTCCACTCCTGCGGCTTTGCTGTTTCAGGGCTCACAGATCCTCGCGCCAATGCATTAGATCTTGCTTTCGGCTCCGCCGCTTGATTGCGGAAAGGCTTAGCC
>JBHEMV010000052.1:0-1257 GCA_046262375.1 Pyrinomonadaceae bacterium | reverse complement strand
GTGGCCAGACTCTCAGGGTGCAAGATATTTTGCTCTCGGCTCCGCCGCCTGATGTGCGGAATGGCTTCGCCTTTCCGTTAGCGCTGAACCTAGAATCATGAGGCTACGCCTCATGCAATAGATTTTGCTTGCGGCTCTGCCGCCTGATGTGCGGAAAGGCTTCGCCTTTCCGTTAGCGCTGAATCTAGAATCATGAGGCTACGCCTCATGCATACCATCTCAAGAGACTCTCCCGCTCTCTACCTGACCGCGGTAGCCAAAGACCGCCTACCCGTCTTTCGAACGGATGCTATCAAAGTGATAACCTGTGCGGCCCTCGACGAAGCCCGGAAGTCCGCAGGCTTTTTTATCTATGCCTACGTTATCATGCCCGACCATTTGCACATGATCACGGACAGAATTTTAAAACTTTCTATAGTCCTTCGATACATCAACGGCATTACAAGCCGTCGCGTTATTGACCATCTGAAACAGCGCGGCCATAATGCGTCTCTCCAGAAGCTCAAGCACGAAACGAAGGAGCGCGCCTATCGCTACTCGCTTTGGGATCACCACAGCAATGTGTTTTCAATCACGAGCGAAGATATGCTGATGCAGAAAGTGGATTACATTCACCAAAACCCAGTGAGGGCTGGGCTGGTTGAAAAAGCCGAAGATTATCGTTGGTCAAGTGTCCGTTTCTGGAATCGCTGTCCCCTTGAAAACGAGCCGCTCAAGGTAGATATTGATCGGATCCGCTGGAGGGGAGGCGCAGCCTCTTCAAAAAGGAGCTAACGGAAAGGCATAGCCTTTCCGCACATCAGACGGCATAGCCGCGCCCGTTGATTTCGTCGTATCCACTATGGCTGACAACGCGATACTTTTCTTTAATTGGTGGGGGATACTATTCCTTCTGATCTTCTCCTTCTGCTATGCTGCATCGCATCTTTTCACTATCAAAGGTCTACTAACTTTTGATTTCGCGTCAAAGTTAATCGGATTCCTGGCTCTGATTCTTATCTTTGTTCTATCGGGTTGGAAAGCTGGGTTAGTGGCCTTACCAGTCGGCTTCATCACCTCAAGCTTAGGCGCGATGCTGGCCAGATCTCTGCGAGTTGATCTTTAGGATGCTTGGCATCACCAGAACCCGCAACACTAATGAGGCCTTATGAAAACACTAATTAAGAACGGCCGAGTCATTACTGCCACCGACGATTACCGAGGCGACATACTAATCGAGGACGAAGTGGTCTCAGTCATCGGCGCAAAGCTCGAGAT
>JBHEMV010000051.1:0-24981 GCA_046262375.1 Pyrinomonadaceae bacterium | reverse complement strand
GTCAAGTGCTTAGTGGAGCCGGCGAAGGGACTTGAACCCCCGACCCTCTGATTACAAATCAGATGCTCTACCAACTGAGCTACGCCGGCCCGCGATAGAGTACAAATAGCGCATTCCGACAAAATGCGGATACTACCAACCCGCATTCGAAAACGCAAGTCGCAGTCAGAATTACAGATATCTTAACACTTGCACGGCGAAACAGTGTTCCAGCGAAGATAAATGAAAAGTTTTCCGATTGAGAATATTGAGAGACGCTACCAACACAAAAAGGCTCGGGAAGGTGAAATCAATCGCGAATCGGAGGCCCGTCAGGTATGCCCAGCGGCTTTGTCGTGTAGTCCGCTCGGCTGTCTGAGAGAACCGATCGATAGAATGATCTGAAATACCCGTACATCGAAATACACGCCGAGATTACTACCAACCAAAGCATCGCTCGACCAGCTGTGTAAAGGAGCACTTGCCAGTCACTGGCAGTAGTTGTTCCGCTTCCAAAAAGATGTTGCCAGGCTGTGCGCAATTCCGGTACTGACCAAAATTCGATTGCGGGGAAAGGTCGGCCGAAGTTGCCCACTGGAGGCTTGCCTGCAACGCTGGAAACAATTAGCAACGCCACAGTCAAAACTTGCACCAGCATCTTAAACTTTCCCATCTTCGACGCTGCGATCACTACGCCTTCAGCGACAGCAATTGAGCGCAATCCCGTCACGGCAAACTCGCGACCGATGATAATTACCACGGCCCACGCGGGCGCGAGCTGGTTCTCTACCAGCGAAATCAAGGCAGCGGATATTAGTAGCTTGTCGGCGATTGGATCCAGGAGTTGGCCTAAACGCGTAACCTGATTTCGCCTGCGTGCAAAATGCCCATCAAGATAGTCAGTTAGTGCTGCGCCAAGAAAAAGCGCCACCCCAAAAATATGGCGCGGCAGGCCAAACCAGTTTTCGGAAAACGGGGTGAGCAGAACAACGACCAGGAGGGGAATAATGAAGATACGCAGGAGTGTTAGTGCGTTTGGAAGATTCACTCAACTTCACTTCCCTTACGTTTCGGCCTTAGTCGCCCAAGCCCTGGGATTATGGTGTGATGCGAGGAGTGTAGGACTCGCTTGCGAACAGTGTCAAGATGACTAAAACCTGAGTAGTGGTCAGTTTGAAGTACCGCTCAATTACTTATCGTTACACTGGGAACGCGGGCGCCCCTGCCCGCTACGCCACATAGCGAGCACGCCTTTCCGTAAAGAGATCTGTATTCCACCTTGCGGGCGAGGGCGCCCGCGCTCCCACTAGGAAGTCGCTCGGAAAATTCCCAACCTGACCCATTACCAAAACCCGGCATTGACTTCATCCTCCTTGAGGAATATCGTGGCCCCGCTTCATTCCTCGCACTTTCGCTAACGAGTGCCGGACTTTCGTTTAGCTTCCAATATATTATCCAGACTTTACAACGTCTGGCAGATCCGGACTGGCATATGGAGGATAATAATCATCATGTTTCTAAAACTTGGACTTCTCACTCTGGTGGTTTTCGCCGAAGCCTTATCATTTTCCAACTGTAAGACAAACAAACCTACTTCCGACTCGACTGCGCCGATTGTGAAGTGGGCCATCCTGCACAAACCCAGCAACCAGCAGCAGGAGATTGTGGGCGACGGGACGGTCAATCAAAAGCCTGATGAAAGCTTGGCCGTCACCTTCATCGCCGTCGACCCTGAAGGTATGCATGAAATAACACTTGGCGGTGGCGGCTCCTACTCTTGCATCGGCGGCGGTCTCGGCCAGAACACTTCTGTAGACCAGACAACGGACGTGCAAACTTTGAATCCCGACAGCGCCGGCAACGTGCTAACTCAAATCTTTCTCATCCGAGATGTTGATTTGAACGCATGGAAATGTAATCCGGAGTTTATTTTCAACGGGGGCAGTTTGACGCTGATTGGGACAGG
The DNA here is from genome assembly GCA_046262375.1 of Pyrinomonadaceae bacterium. Classification (GTDB taxonomy): domain Bacteria; phylum Acidobacteriota; class Blastocatellia; order Pyrinomonadales; family Pyrinomonadaceae; genus PSRF01. Next base: position 23,036 of record JBHEMV010000051.1, on the reverse strand, counting down.
GGAAAACTACTTCAAAGGCAAAACCAGCGCGAAGCTCACGATCAATCGCTCCAAATAATTAACTTCCTCGCCGGTGAAACAGTACGCTGATTGGACTAGCTGTCAGCCTGCCGAGACTGCCATGTCTCTCAATTCATCCGCCGGACACCTCTGCCTAACTTACTCTCCCCTTCTAAGGGCCGACACTTCTGCCGATTGCTTCACGCAAGACCAACTTGCCTAGTGTTAAGAGTCTCGGCTAGAATGACTGGTTCTCTAGTGGCCAGTATTCGCATCCGTAGCAACCTGCTTTGTTTTCATCCATGGCAATAGATCGCATCACCGTCAGAGGCGCACGCCAGCACAACCTCAAAAATATCAACGTCGAAATCCCGCGCGATCGTTTTACAGTCATCACAGGACTATCGGGCTCAGGCAAGTCCTCGCTTGCTTTTGATACCATCTATGCTGAGGGGCAACGGCGTTACGTTGAATCTTTGTCGGCTTACGCCCGCCAGTTCCTCGATCAACTGGAAAAGCCTGACGTCGATTCTGTTGACGGTCTCTCGCCCGCCATTTCCATTGAACAAAAGACAGTTTCTCGCAGCCCGCGTTCGACCGTTGGCACGGTTACGGAGATTTATGACTACATGCGGCTGCTGTTTTCTTCAATTGGTCAACCACATTGCCCCAGGTGCGGCGCTGCAATCACAAGACAAAGTGTCGAACAGATTGTTCAGAATGTTCTCGGTCTCGCAGAAGGTGAACGGGTAATGATTCTCGCGCCAATAGTACGCGGTCGAAAGGGCGAGTTTAAGAAAGAGCTTGAAAAATTGGCGAAGGTTGGTTTCCTGCGGGCGCGCGTTGATGGTGAACTCTTGTCTCTCGATGAAGAGATCAACCTGGACAAGCGCCGGAATCACACGATTGAAGCCGTAGTGGATCGGCTATTGATCAAACCAGGAATCAAGGAACGTCTTTCGGAATCTGTTCGCACGGCGCTGAAACTTACAGGTGGTGCGGTGCTCGTGTCGGTCGTGGACGGCGAAGAGAAGCTTTATTCGGAACGGATGGCGTGCGTAATTTGCGGTATTAACGTTCCTCCTCTCGAGCCACGCTCCTTTTCTTTCAACTCAGCTTACGGGGCCTGCAAACGTTGTCATGGACTCGGCACAGTCCTGGAAGTCGACCCGGCTAAGCTGATTCCCGACGCAACGATTGCAGCGGATAAACTCCCGTTTATGGGGGCCTTGGACCGACAAGGATCGGCGTATTTGAAGAGTGCACTACTGGCTGTGGTCAAACATTGCAATGCGGATGCGAAGCTGCCCTTCGCTGAACTGCCCAGGGAGGTTTGTGATGGATTCTTCGACGGGGTTAAGACCCATTTAACTTTTCGTCAGGGACTTTACTCATATCAAAGCCCATGGAAAGGCTCTCTGCGTTGGCTTCGTGATCGACTAAACGAAGCGCCTTCTGAAAAAGTCAGAATCGCATTAGAAGAACTCGTTTCTCCATCAGTGTGTCCTGATTGCAAGGGGAAGCGTCTACGGTCTGATTCGCTATCGGTTCGCCTTAGCGGTCGAGGTATCGCAGACTACACGACCTTGCCGATTGAGGATTCTGTTTCCGCTTTTGAAGAAATCAAATTAAATGATCGCGAAGAGCAGATAGCCGGCCAGATCTTACGGGAAATAAAAAACCGCTTGTGTTTTCTGGAAAGTGTGGGCTTAGGGTATCTAACACTCGACCGTCCCTCTGCGACCCTTTCGGGTGGCGAAGGACAACGTATTCGTTTGGCGACACAGATTGGATCGCAACTTCGCGGCGTACTATATGTTCTGGACGAACCTTCCATTGGGCTGCACCCTCGTGACAATCAAAAACTGCTCGACACCTTGACGGCGCTTCGCGATCTCGGCAACACGGTACTGGTTGTGGAGCATGACGAAGAAACCATCCGTCGCGCGGATTATGTCGTGGATCTGGGACCAGGAGCGGGTGCTCATGGCGGCGAGGTAGTGGCTGTGGGGACTGCAGAGGACGTTGCCAACAACCCGCTTTCTATTACAGGGCTTTACATTAGTGGTTCGAAAAAGATTGAAGTGCCGTTGGAAAGACGTAGTGCAAACGGAAAATATCTGACTGTTCACGGAGCTCGGGCTAACAATCTCAAGGAGATCGACGTTTCTTTTCCGCTTGGATTGTTAACAGTGATCACCGGGGTTTCAGGTTCAGGCAAATCCACCCTCGTCGCCGATATTCTTTATCCTGCTCTGGCTCGTCATCTCTATGGTTCGCTCACGCAGCCGGGAGCCTGCACAGCCATCGAAGGATTGGAATACGTCGATAAGGTCATTGAGATAGACCAATCCCCTATTGGCCGCACGCCGCGATCTAACCCGGCCACTTACACCGGACTGTTCACTCCTCTGCGCGAACTCTATGCCATGCTTCCAGAATCTCGAGAGCGTGGGTATAAGCCCGGACGATTTTCATTTAACGTAAAGGGGGGACGTTGTGAGGGCTGTGAAGGCGACGGCATGAAGCGGATAGAAATGAATTTCCTGCCTGACGTTTATGTGCTCTGCGACGTGTGCCGTGGCGCCCGTTACAATCGTGAAACGCTTTCAGTCAAATACAAAGGAAAGTCGATTGCCGAACTACTCGATACAACTGTTGAAGAAGCCTTACCCCTGCTGGAAAACGTTCCTCAAATTCAGCAAAAACTACAAACTCTTCTGGACGTTGGGCTCGGTTATCTAAAACTTGGGCAGTCCGCCACTACCCTCTCGGGCGGCGAAGCTCAACGCATCAAGTTGGCGAAGGAGCTATCAAAACGCGCGACTGGCCGAACTGTGTACATGCTGGACGAGCCTACCACCGGGCTTCATTTCGCGGACGTTCACAAGCTCCTCGACGTCCTCCAGCGACTTGTTTCCCTGGGCAACACCATAATCGTAATCGAGCACAATCTCGACGTCATTAAATCTGCCGATTACATCATCGATCTTGGACCAGAAGGTGGCGAGCATGGAGGCCGCGTGGTCGCTGTCGGTACGCCTGAAGAAGTTGCTCGTTCACGCCGTTCGCATACGGGCCATGTGCTTCGTCCGTTGCTTAACGGTCGTTTAACGCGCAATGGCAACGGAAGCGCCCGTCGCGAAGACAAAAAGATTGCGTGATACAATCAGTTTCACCCAATGACAAAACAATCAGAATCACCGGATGAGATTAACACGGGTCAACCCAGGTTAGACCGTTCAGCAGTTGCCGTTTTTTCGTCCTTTGCAGAGGCGGATGCTGCTGATAAGGCTTACTGGTTATCTCGAACTCCGCATGAGCGCCTGCGCCACATGGAGACGCTCCGGCGAATGAACTATGGGTCTAGAGCTACCGAAAGACTTCAAAGAGTTCTTGAATTTGCTACGCGTGAATGGCGTTGAGTACCTTGTGATTGGCGCTTACGCGGTTGGCTACCACGGGTATCCTCGGGCCACCAAGGATCTTGATATCTGGATTGCATCTACTCCTGAGAACGCAACTCGCATCGTGTCTGCTCTTCGGGAATTTGGTTTTGACACGCCCGACCTTACAACTGAACTTATACTTCGACCAAATAACATCGTACGAATGGGAGAAGAGCCCCTGCGAATTGAGATTTTGAATTGGGCATCTGGCGTAGACTTCAAAGAGTGTTATCGGGAAAGAATAATCGACACGCTGGACGGCGTTGAAGTAAGTTTGATCGGACTGAATGACCTAAAAACAAACAAGATAGCAAGCGGCCGACTGAAGGACTTGGCAGACCTCGAAGAGCTTCCCTAAGTAATTCTGATTATTTACTTATGTCGATCTATGGTGACCAGCTACGACCTTTGGAGTTGCGCACTGTTAAGACCTATCCCCTTGCCTCGCGTCCAAGCAAAGTTTCACTCGACGACTTTGCTCGTAAGATTGAAGAGAAGTCAACGCTCCAGGATTTTCTCGCTAGTCTGCCAAACATTCTTGCCGTTCGAAGCTTAAGAGAACTTGCCGCGCGGATAAGCCGCGCGCGCGAGTTGCAGAAACCAATCATTTGGGGCATCGGCGGTCATGTTATCAAGACGGGGCTCGCTCCGGTCATCATTGATCTAATGAGGCGAGGTTTTGTCACAGCCATCGCAGCGAATGGCTCGGTGCTCGTTCACGATGCCGAGGTCGCGATGGTGGGTTCAACCTCAGAAGATGTTGACGCCACTCTTGGTGAAGGCGTATTCGGCGGAGCCGATGAGACTGGAAGACTTTTGAATCGAGCCGCAGAGGAAGGCGCAAATGAAGGTCTTGGGTTGGGCGAAGCAACCGGGCGAGCTTTACTGGGACTCAATCCCAGACATGTCGACTATTCTTTATTATGCGCCGCTTACAAAAGGAAAATTCCCTTCACTGCTCATCTGACCATCGGTGGCGACATTGGTCATTTCCACCCGCGGGCAAACGGAGCTGCACTCGGGGCAACCACGCATATAGACTTTCGTTTACTGGCAGAGCTTGTTCGCCGGATGGACGGTGGCGGAGTTTACCTGAACATCGGATCGGCAGTTACTCTTCCCGAAGTTTTCTTAAAAGCAGTGACGCTGGTACGCAACCTCGGCACACAATTGACCGACATCACGACCGCAAATTTCGATTTCATACAATCCTATCGACCCGTTACCAATGTCGTTCGCCGGCCCACTGCAAACGGGGCGGGACACGGTTACTCGATTACCGGCCACCACGAACTCACCATCCCGCTCCTGGCCGCCGAACTCATCTGCTGCGATTCACGCTGATTGAATTCAATTCGCAAATTCGTCTGTTTGAAACTTGACAAGGGCGGACCCAAAACCTTACATTCCCTTTAGTCGAAATTGAAAATCATTTTCAAAATAGGCCTCCAATGAGTCATAACAAACATTCGCGTAATTTTCTCAGCGCATTGGTGCTGTGGTTGATGCTGCCTCTTGGTGTTTACGCGCAGTCAGATACTGCTTCTATTTCGGGACGAGTAGTGGATCAGAATTCCGCCGCCATCAAAAGCGCGACCGTCAGTTTGCAGCAAACCGACGGGTCTTACGAGCGCACTGCCACAACGGACGAGACTGGCAGTTTTCGTTTTAATGGGCTTTCCCCAGCCGAATACCACCTGGTGACGAAACAATCAGGTTTCACTAGTTATGAAAAAGTCGTCACTGTGACAAGCAATGGGAACACCGCAGTTGAGATTGTGCTTCAACCTGGCCTCATCGCTGAATCGCTCATTATTACCAGCAGCCACTTCGCAACCAGACTAGAAGAAATCGAGAGAATTCCAGGATCAGTAGGCCTCATTGATGCGCCACTGCTGGAGAACAGTCGAGCCTTCTCTTCCACAGAGGTTTTGCGCAAATTTGCAGGCATTAACGTCCGCGACGAAGAAGGCTTTGGTCTGCGTCCAAATATTGGCATACGAGGATTGAATCCCACGCGCTCATCGAAAGTGCTGTTGCTCGAGGATGGCATACCGCTGACTTATGCACCCTACGGTGATAATGCTTCTTATTACCATCCACCAATAGATCGTTTTGAAAGCGTTGAAGTGCTCAAGGGTTCGGGCCAGATACTCTATGGTCCTCAAACTATTGGCGGCGTAGTTAATTACATTACCCCTACGCCACCGCCAAAACGTGAAACCTCGATCACCATCACCGGCGGCAATCGTGACTATTTCAACGGCCACTTGAGCTACGGGGATACTGTGGGAAACACAGGGCTGCTTTTCGGTTTCACGCGCAAACAGGGGAAAGGGTCGCGCGACAATCTTCGCTCAGGGCTGAATGACTTCAACTTCAAGGCGCTAACGACGTTTTCGCATCGACAGGCAGTGACTTTCAAGTTCAATTATTATGGCGAAGATTCTAACGTTACTTATTCCGGCCTAAGCGAGGAGGAATTTCGGGTTAACCCGCGCCAAAATCCCTTTCGCAACGATTTCTTTTACGGCGATCGAGTGGGCGCTTCTGTCAGACACACATTCGTCTTTAATCCCGACGTTGCCCTTACCACGAATGTCTACGGCTCTTACTTCCGGCGACACTGGTGGCGCCAGTCTTCAAACTCCAATGAGCGTCCCAACGACGCTTCAGATCCGCTCTGCGGTGGCATGGGAAATCTGAACACAACTTGCGGCAACCAAGGACGGCTGCGCCGCTACCTTTTCGCGGGCCTCGAGCCGCGCCTATTGGTAACGAAACAGATCTTTGGCCGACGCAACGAACTCCAGATGGGATTCCGTGCTCACTTTGAAGATCAAGAGCGGCGCCAGCAGAACGGTGATCGTCCCACCTCCCGCGACGGTGTGGTCGTGGAAAACAACGAGCGCCAAAACCAGGCCTATTCTGGATTTGTCCAGAACCGCTTTTTCTTTGGGAATCTCACGATCACGCCCGGCCTGAGGATCGAACATGTCAAATACCAGCGAATCAACCGTCTTGTGAAGGTAAGTGGCAAGACGAGTTTGACTCAGATGGTTCCGGGACTCGGCGTTTCCTATTCGCCGAATGCAAAACTAACTGTTTTCGCCGGCGCTCACCGGGGCTTCGCGCCGCCGCGCACGGAAGATGTTATCAATAATTCAACGGGTGGCATTGTTGATCTCGATTCGGAGTTGAGCTGGAACTACGAACTTGGGCTGCGTGCGAACCCAAACCCTGCGCTACGGATGGAAGCTACTTTCTTTCGTATGAACTACGAGAATCAGATTGTTCCGGCAAGCCTGGCTGGAGGTGTTGGATCGACTTTTACAAATGGAGGGCAGACGCTCCATCAGGGCTTTGAACTTTCTGGAGGAATAGACACCGCCCCGATACTTAAGCGACGCTACAACGTTTACCTCCGCGCTGCTTACACGTTCTTACCCGTGGCCGACTTTAAGGGCACCCGCTTCAGTAGCGTGCCGGGATTCAGCACCACCAATGTGACTAACAATCGTCTTCCTTATGCGCCAAAGCAACTCTTAAACGCCAGCATCGGGTATTCGCACTCCGCCGGTCTTAATACTTTTCTTGAAGCGGTACATGTTGGTGCGCAATTCGGTGAGGATTTGAACCGGATCAATCCCCTCAGCAGCAACGGGCAAACCGGGCTAATCCCCAGTTATACGATCTGGAACGCGACGGCCAATTACAATGTGGAGAAGCTGCGGACAACTGTATTCGTGACGGCAAAGAATGTGTTTGACCGCCTCTATATCGCGGACCGCTCACGTGGTGTGTTGCCGGGTCCTTCGCGCGGGTTGCAGGTAGGGGTTAAATACAAATTCTAAGTTATGCACGCAGACAGCAACGACAACCTCTCCTCAGCCGCGCGTTCGCTCCGTTCGTGGTTCTTTGACGGGAAGGTTTTGAATCTTCTGACGGGTACCACGTGCGGGTTACGATATTGAAAGGCCTCTAAGCTATAATCCGATGCACCGGAAAACAAACCGCATTAGTAATTGAATATGGAACCGAAAATGAAGACAAGGGAATCGTTGCAGCCTGAGAAACTGGCTCACTTTAAACAAATGCTTCTCGCCGAACTCCGGCAACACACCGAACACGTTCGCGAAGACCAGGCTGCTGCGCTCGAACTCTCGGACGACGGCGTCAAAGACACGGTCGATCTATCGCTGATGGATGTAAATAAGGAGCTTGCCCTGCGTCTGGGTGAACGCGAATCTCAGATGATTGCCGATATAGATCAGGCTCTTTTGAGAATCGAAGAAGGTTCCTACGGAATATGCGCTCATTGCAGTAAGTTAATAGACGAGCGCCGCCTTGAAGCTTTGCCTACAGCCCGCTACGACGCCCCATGTCAGGAGGCGATCGAGAGTGCCAACGGGGACGATGAGCATTCGACACTTTAGTAAGTCCCAAGTCTCAAGTCCCAGGTCCCAAGTCTGAAATCAGAAGTATTTTTGAAACGTGAGACTTGGGACCTGAGACTTGGGACTTGAGACTTTTTTACGCCTTCGGATGAGCCTTATCGTAAACCTCGATCAATTTTTCCATCGAAACGTGTGTGTAGATTTGTGTGGTTGAGAGGCGGGCATGGCCGAGCAGTTCCTGGATGTCGCGCAGGTCGGCGCCGCTATCGAGAAGGTGTGTCGCAAAAGAATGGCGCAGAGCATGGGGGCTGATGTCATACCTTCCCGCACATATGCGGATGTACTTCTCGACCATCCGTCCCACTGAGCGCGTCGTTATGCGGGTTCCCTGGTAATTGAGAAAAAGCGCTTCGGGTTCGCGTTCTGAAATCGGCGCCGCGTCCAAAAATCCGTCACGAACCCCTAGATAATTTTTCAAAGCGTCCAGAGCCGGCTCACCAAAAGGCACGATGCGCTCTTTGCGGCGCTTTCCCGTCACCCGAATCAACCGATTTTTGAAATCGATGTGGCCCAGATTAAGTTTGGTTAACTCCGCCACACGTACACCCGTCGCGTACATTAACTCGAGCATGGATCGGTCGCGTTTGCCGAGATTTGTGTCGACGTTTGGGGTCTCCACAAACTTAACAGCTTCTTCAATTGAAAGATGTACGGGCAGTTTCTTTTCCAGCCGGGGCGTTGAGACCAATTTTGCCGGATTCAGCTCCAGTATTCCTTCGCGCACCAGAAACTGAAAGAAGGTACGCAAGGCAGCAAGTTTGCGCGCTATGGAAGTTTTCTGTTTCTGCTCGGAGTGGAGAGTTGCCAGCCATTCACGGATGGTGATGTGATCTATCGTGGTAATTTCTGGTTCAGTTCTCTTCCCTGTCTTAGGATGAGCCGGAGAGAGGTAATCGACAAACTGCTCGAGATCGCTCGCATAGTTGCGTAGGGTGTGCTCGCTGAGGTTGCGTTCGTAGCGCAGATGTTCGAGAAACTGGGCTAGCAGTTGCTCCATAAATTCCTTATCAACAGACAGGATTTACAGAATTTACAAGATGGTCTCCCGAGCTTTGCCCTTGTAAATCCTGTTAATCGTGTCTAAATGATCTAGTGTGCACCCTTTATGCTACCAACCGCTCGCCGCAACATTCGACGGCCTTGGGGAATAATATCCTTTACGCGCTCGCACCCGCACATCTTTGCGCGATCTGACACGGAGATCAATCACGTGAAACCGTCCGTCGCGACGCTCCTCTCCCGAATAATAGCTAAGCACGTATTGGTGCGCGAGGTCAGCGGCGATCTGTTGGAACGCCTGACCCAGCTCGGCAGTTGTTTTGGGAATGTAAACTGCTCCGCCGGTCTGCCCCGCGAACTGTTCCATCCGCCGCTCGGCGGCCAGAGCGCGGAGGTTGGCGCCATCGTAGAGTCCGGTTTGAACTACGAAGATCTGGCAATCGTCCGCGAGTACTTGCTTAATGGTCGTTTCAAAATCATTTCGGCTGGTAGTTTCTATGCCATCCGACACAATAAGGATCACTCGCCGCCCGGAATAAGGTCGCAGATAGGCCGCGGCGTCAATGATGGCATCGAAGAGCGAAGTCGATCCTTCCGGCTTGCCAAAACTCTCAATCGTTCGCGCAAGCAGGGAGACATCCCTGGTCAACGGTTGCGCAAGATAACTTTCCGATTCGATGGAATAAATTGCTGCCTCATCTGAAGGTCGCATCACCTTGCGAAAGAAATGGATTGCTGCTTGCTTCTCAAACCCGCGCGCGGAATCCAAACTTCCGCTGTTATCGAAAAGCATCGCCAGCCGCACATTTGTTTCTGCGCGCGTCATCTCGGTGATTGCCCTTACCTGGCCATCAACCAGGAGCTCAAAATCTCCGAGCTTGAGGCCGGTGATAGCGAAACCTTTTGCATCAACTACTGATGCCGGAATAGGAACCAGGTTGGAACTGACCCGAACGGTATCCGACGGATCAACCTCCTCGCCGGAATTGTTGGCTGAAGATGGCGCCTCTTTAGTGTGTGCCTGAACTTCCTGGGGCCGAGAACTGGAAGCGTTAAACGTTTTGCTCGGCTCTGCGATTGGTCCCGGAAGTGATTTTGGCTTTGTTACCGACGGCTTTGGCGCTTTTTCCTTATTCCGACCTGACTGCGCCATGACAACTGTCGCGAAGCCCAGGCTAAGCAACATGAAGACGACAGACACAGAACGAACGTTTGGCAGCAGATGACACTTCATGCCATTGCCTGAAACGCCGGCTGTGCCTGCTGGATGTCTTGAAGCCAAATGTCCCATTCTTTCAGCGCGAGTTCGACCTGAAGGTGGTGGCGGTCTCGCTTTCTACGTACGCGCCTGCGATCTTGTTCTTCCAGCGGCTCGAGCAGTGCAAACGTGATATTAACCGGCTGGAAGTTTTTCGATTCTGCATTCGAAACATATCGGGCAAGTGCGCCCATGGCACTCAACCTCGGCGCCAGAATTAGAGGTTTCCCCGTCCCTATCCGCGCCGCATTGGCTCCTGCGAGCCAGCCCATCGCCACAGACTCAACGTAACCTTCGACCCCGGTGATTTGTCCGGCAAAAAGGATCTGGGGCCGCTCGCGCATTTGCATCGTAGCTGAAAGAACGCGCGGCGAGCAGATGTAGGTGTTGCGATGGATCTGACCAAACTGCAGAAACTCCGCATTCTCCATCCCCGGTATGAGCCGCAGCACTCTCGCTTGTTCGCCGTAACGTAGATGATTTTGAAACCCGACAAGGCTGTACGCGTCAGCCATTAAATTTTCCTGGCGCAGTTGCACTGCCGCGTAAGGCTCACGCCCAGTGCCGGGGTCGACCAACCCCACCGGCTTCATTGGTCCGAAACGCAGCGTATCAACACCGCGGCGCGCTAACTCCTCAATTGGCAAACAAGACTCAAACCAGCGCGTCTCCTCGAAGCGATGCAAGGGAACGCTCTTAGCTTCTATCAACGCGCTGTAAAAGCGCGCGTATTGTTCCTGATCTAAGGGACAGTTCAAATAGTCGTCGCCGCCCTTGCCATATCGCGCAGCTGAAAAGGCAATCGTTCGGTCAACTGAATCAGCAGCGACGATGGGAGCGATAGCGTCATAGAAGTAAAGCTGGTCACTGCCGGTAAGTTTCATAATTTCCAGGGTTAAGGCATCAGATGAAAGCGGCCCAGTGGCTATAATCGTTATCTCATCCTCGGGAATGCGCTTCACTTCTTCGCGCACGAGTTCAATCCGGGGATTGTTCTCGATCTGCTCAGTGATAAGGGCAGCAAACTTGTGACGATCGACGGCCAGCGCAGCTCCTGCGGGAACACGTGTGGCTGAGGCAACGTCCATCACTAGCGAGCCAGCACGCCGCAACTCTTCCTTGAGGAGATACGGGGCACTTCCAATTTCGTCAGACTTTAGCGAATTTGAGCAAACGATTTCGGCAAGTTTGTTTGTGCGATGAGCGGGCGTCTGGGTGATTGGCCTCATTTCAAAGAGGCGCACGCGGGCACCGGCGCGCGCCGCCTGCCAGGCCGCCTCAACTCCCGCCAGACCACCACCGATGACGTTTACTAGGTTCATAGACATTCACGTCCCACCAGCCGAAAACTTCCGCCAAATCCTCTGTCCCAGAGTGCGCGTCAACGAGCCTGCGAAGCAGGCGGAAGCATAAAGCCCAGGGTGCGGCGAGCGAAGCGAGCAAACCCTGGGTTAATGGCTTCCGGCTGCTCCGCAGGCTGTTGAACCGTTCCCTACAGGCACTCGCTTACGGCTTCGACGTAAAAGCCCTCACGGCTTCTTTGTAGTCTCATCTTGAGCCTTCGGTGCATCGATTTTGTAATCACCAACGTCGCCCGAAAAATGTTTGTAGTCGCTCCACTCGATTGTCTTGTTGAAGTCGCCCCCTCCAAACAATAGCACCTTAACGGAAAGATTAATTTGCGCCAGACGTGGCAGCCAAACTCCCTCCACCATTCGCGTCTGTTCCACTACAACCGCGGCGCCCGGACGCAAATTAACGAGGAGACCGCCAGCCATCTTGAAGCCTTCTGCAAGCCGGGCTTCGAGACGCATTACCTGCTTGTCAGCCGGATCGATCCACGCCACTCCGGCGAGTTTTGAAATCAGATCCTCCTGACGATTGGCGGGTTTAAATCCTGGTCGCGAGCGAAAGTCGAAAACTACGGCTTCGCGATCGCGAAAGCGCTCACGACGCGGAGAGAGAAACTCATGTATCTTCAAGAACTGCGAAATGTCTACAGTCATCATCCTCGCCTTTATTAGGTTTGGCAGCCTTCTTTCGCTCTCGCTCAGCCCGATACTTTTCTACTCGTTGCTTGTCTTTGTCCTTATCCCGCTCAGCCTTTACGAATTCTTCTTCGACGCGTTTCGCTTCCTTTTTGGCTCGTTCGCCCGAAAGTGGAACCCCATTTTCACTTATTAGTTTCACCACGGGCGCGCGGTTGGCGATTGGAAAGACCTCAAAAACTTTGATGCTTTCCTTTTTCACCTCACCTTTGCTGCTAATCTCTCGATCCGTTTCCTTTTGGAGAAACGAGTACTCGGAAAAACGTTGCTCCAGTTCATCCTGATTGCGAGAAACTTCGCGTAGCAACGAGGCAACATCCAACGCTTCTGCAGCTTTGGGAGGATCGAAGAGCGTATCAGGAATACCGGTGTTGTAAGTTACGCGTTGCAGGACATAGGTCAGCTCTCCTGTCCCTCCAGGATTTGTGCTAACGCGATGAGGCTCAAGAATATTTTCTTCGGAGCGATAGTCGTCAAACCGTGTCGTCGTTTTGCGAGCGTCATCTTCGATTCTTAGGAGCAGCTTCGTAGTCGTGCTGAATAAGTATCGCAAACGCGCGCCACTACGTAGCGAGAACTCTACGACGTAGGCAGAATTAGCGTCGACATCCCTGACGGAAACGACACGAGCGAGAACATTACTCTTTTTAATGTTGAGTAAATGGCTGGCATCCAACAGTGATTCAAGTTTAGCAGCGGCAGCTTCCGCGTCCGTGAGAGTGTGGAGCTTTTTGTCAAGTCCTTGGATCCAGGCTGACCTGGCATTTGCAGCTGAGACGAGCTGCCCATTTCCGAACCTCATTTCGCTCCTAACCGACGAAGGTGCCTTAATGTCAGTCTTAGCGGTGCCCATCTGTTGGTCTGCAAGTTGAATCGTCCATTCATACGTCGCGTCCCGAATTGTCGCGACACGTTTTTTCCCGCCGATGGCTTTCAAATAGCTATCTATAACTTTGTCCGCTGAAGGCAAGGTTCGAGAAGGGCGTTTCCTCTGCTGAGCGGACACCGATTGCGACTGGTTGCCGAGCAGGATTAACAGTAAGACTACCGACAGGATGACGGCCACGGTGCTCGCTGCTTTCTCTACCGGTGAGGAACTCCGCCACTCTTTTAGAGGACGGTCCTTACCATCTCTACGGGTCGGCTTTTCTATCAAGTCAATCATTTATTTCTAGCGGGCCTTCTTTCTGCCGGAACTCTTTTGACTACCAGACTTCTTCTCCTTTTTCCGCTTCTTCTCGACTTTCTTATGAGCCGCAGCCATCACCTGGGCAATATGCTCTGCCTTGGACTGTCGCTTAGCTGCTCCTCCCTGTTCATGCGGGTGCTCCTGTTCCGTCAACTCACCCTGATGTTTTTGATACTCAAACTCGTTTATCTGGCTGTTGCCTCCAATTTTCGAAACCTCGAGGTTTCTCATCTGCTCTCTGCCCATAAGGTTGAAGTCCTCCCTGTTGCGGTTATTTGTGTCGTAACTGCGTTTCTTGAGACCCAAATTATCAGTTTGCGCGCTCATCTTCAGCCCCTGCTTGACACTGGAAAGTTTGCGTTCGTATAGTGCAATCTCAACTGGCAGACACTTTCTAGTGACTGCGTTCGAAGCCGGCTTAGCTCAGTTGGTAGAGCGTCTGATTCGTAATTAGAAGGTCGCCGGTTCAACTCCGGCAGCCGGCTCCACCTCGTCGCAAACATTTAGAGCCACCGATTAGTGGCTCTTCGCATTCTAAACCAGTTTGAAGTCAGCGGTCACAGCACACCAGCAACGTTCTGCGAGTCACGTAATCTTCGCCCATTTTCATTATCCGGAAACCAACTGGCCGCAACGTTCCCCATGATGCAGCTGCGCGGCCGTGCGTAGTTGATTATTGGCGGCGCGAAATCGAAAGAAGTCCGTTACGGGCTTCTTCGCCCGACGAGGGCAAAATCAAGTTAAAAACTTTAAAACAATGGACTTGGAGTCGGGAATTAAGCGGTTGGTCGAAGCAGTCCACGGAATATTCCCTGCACGGCCACCTGGTTGCCGGCAAGTGTTAGCGGTTGAAGCTGGGAGTTGGCTGGATGAAGCTCAACATTCGCACCACGGCGATACAATCTTTTTAGCGTCGCCTGATTCTCTTCCACCAGCAGCGCCACCACGATCTCGCCATCGCGTGCATCCGTGCGATTCTCTATCAAGGCAATGTCGCCGTCACAGATGTGTTCATCAATCATTGAATCGCCTTTCACACGCAAGGCATAAACTCGTTCAGGTCGAACACGACCAAGCAAAAAGCGCGGCACTGGAATCGTCTCATCACAGTCGACAACGTCAAGGGGGGTTCCCGCGGCGATTCTGCCAAGTAGTTTTATCTCGCACAGCGCGTCCGGGTCGTCAAACTTTACATTGAGTGCAAACGAACCGTCGTCGTGAGTTCGCACAAGCAGACCTCGACGCTCGAGCGCCGCGATGTGCTTGGCTACGGTCGCCCTTGATTTGACTCCAATATGTCTAGCTATCTGCGCGTAAGAAGGTTCGTGACCATGTAGCTCAGAAAAGCGCGTGATGTAATCGAGAATTTCTTTCTGTCGCTGAGTTCGTGGGAGCATAAGTTCCTGTCAAATTCCCGAAGGCGCCCAATAGATGAAGAGAGCGAGACGACTCTGAAGATGTCGACGCATTCTATGGCGCGCTAACAAAAGCGTCAAGTGTTTGTTGCGCGCCACAGACTCAGCGACACCAGATCAAATTTCAGCGATGGGAGTAGCGTGCAAGTGTGCGCGGCAGGATGCGAACCCCGACAGGCATCTGGTTCAACGTCCTGAATTTGCCCGTTAGTAATTCGGTGGCTTTCACGCCATACACCGCCTGATTCAGATCATTGTCCGGACTAATCACTGCTCCCTTTAATGCCGCTCCGATGAAAGCTCCCTTGCTGCGAGAGTATGAAAGGATTCCGGCATCCAGCGTTGCATTGGTTGAGGCAGCGGCTTCGCGCCCGACGGGGCCAGCGGCCACGCTCGCCTCGCCGCCCATCTCAAACTTATCTTCCAGCAAGCCCTTCACACCTTCCTCGTTCATTATCAAAAGGACATAATCCGTCTTTTGTGCGCCTATCTGAACACCAAAGCTGCCGCCACTGAGATTAAAAAACCCTGGTGCGGTCCAACCCCTACGCGTTCGTCTGCTGATTACACCCTGACCGCCGCGTCCACCCACAATGAAAGCAGCTTTGACCACCCCAGGGAAGACAGCAATCGCCTCGGCTTTGTCGAGCAACTCCTTCGGGATAGCTTTATCCCGCACATTCATGATTTCTGTAAATACCTTCGCCGCCGCGCCTGAATGACGCGTGGCGTCCTGCATTCTGGTCTTCTTCTGGGCCAATACCAGGTTCTCAGAAAGCGCCACTAACAACATCGCGCTGACCGCGCAAATCACCGTTTGTCGCATCGAAAACTTCATTGTCATTCTCCTCAATTGATGGATTTAAGAGGGCAAAGGGGGGAAGCAGAAGAAGCTCTTAACGCTCGCTCAAGACTTTTGCCGTTTCGTACAACTGCGATATTACACCTCGGGAGCTCATAGCGGTAGCCTGCGCGTTAGCAATCGCGAGCCGACTTACTTTCTAGATAGAAACTTGTCGCAATCGGAAACGCTGCACGAGCATCTAATCTCTACGACGCTGCCAACATTAAAACAATCAAACGATGCTGCGGAATCAAAACACGGAAAGTCTAATGAGACTACTGAACTTTGGACCACCCTGCCCCGCTGCCGACCGCGACAGCTTCAGTTGGCCAGCGCCTAAGGTTCTAACAGTGTTACAAACACCCTTGAATCTGGCGTGAAAACGATAAAGTGACGATTGCCGTATGATACGGCACGAGGATTGCCACCTATTCATAAGGCAAAGCCATGCCAAGGCAGATGTACTGTTTTTGCAGAAGAGCTTTGTTAAACGTGGATGGAGGTAAGACAATGCACTGTGAAATAAGTACCTTAAGGCGGACGGCTACGTCGCTTGCGATTAGCCTGCTGCTTTTGCTCAGCACGGGCATGACCGCTCATGCCCAGCAAGATAAAAAGGTCATAAAATCAGAACAGAGACTGGAAAAGAGCGCGCTTAAGACTCATCAGAGAGAGGAGCGTGTTGGGTTAAAGAACCATCAGCGCGATGAGAGAGAAGCATATAAAGAATCTTGGCGTTCCAGGCACAAGCCTGGAAAATCGTGGAAGCCAAAAAAGGGCCTTAAGTCTGACCCGAACTATGACCATTCCGCGCGCAGACGGTGCGTCAAGGGATGCAAACAAGCTCACAAGAGCGCAGTGCGCGCTTGCCGAGGCAAGACAGGTGCGGACCGTAGTGCGTGCGAGAGGGCTGCTAATCAAGCGCACCGCGTATGTCAGGCAAGCTGCCCGAGGTAGATTGAGGGATAAAGTTCTATTCCTGTTGTAAAAAGGGGGATACAGTAATAAGCAGTTCTGATAGAACCCCAGTAAGAGCCAAGCGGCGAGTAAGCAATACTCGCCGCTTTGGTTTTTACCAGTGGACCATACAGCAATTCGCTGTTGACACATTTGGCTATCCGTAATAATCTCCGCGCAAATCTACCAGGGAATCTTTACAAACATAGGAGAGGACCTTACTTCCTACCCTTTAACCACGAAAGGAGATTCCAGCCATGGGTCGAATCTTTGCCTTCCTTTACGGGGTGATTTGCTACTTGATCTTCTTCGTAACATTCCTATATGCGATTGGCTTCGTCGGGAATGTCTTTGTTCCGAAAGCGATCGATACCGGCGTTTCGAGCCCACCTTTGAGCTTAGCCTTGATCGTCGATGCTGTTCTGCTTAGCTTGTTTGCCATTCAGCACAGCGTCATGGCCCGCCAATGGTTTAAGCGCGCCTGGACCAGGTTTGTGCCCAAAGCAGTCGAGCGAAGTACTTATGTTCTGGTGGCCAGCCTGATGCTCCTGTTGCTCTTTTGGCAATGGCAGCCGATGAAACTAATCATATGGGATGTGCAGAATCCGACCGGGCGTATGTTGCTGCTAGCTCTGTTCTGGATAGGCTGGGGCGTTGTCCTCGTATCTACTTACCTGGTCGATCATTTCGCCCTGTTTGGACTCAAGCAGGTTTACAACCATCTCAAGGGGAGGGACGACGCAGCGATCCCCTTCAAGTCGCCGGCTCTGTACAAAATGGTTCGGCATCCTCTCTATCTTGGGTTCATCATCGCTTTCTGGAGCACGCCGCGCATGACTTTCGGCCATCTGTTCTTCTCAATTATGACAACCGCTTACATCGTAGTCGCCATCCAATTTGAAGAACGGGATTTGATTGATTTCTACGGAGACACATACCGCGAATATCGTCAGCGAGTATCAATGTTGATACCGGTGCCGCGCAGGAAATAACTGCTTGTTGGCTCATTTTATGTTTTAGCGAACCTTTGATGGATTGCTTTTTAACCACTCGGCACGAAGTAGGAAACTTCCTTCGGTAACAATGCGATCGCCAACCGCCAGACCTTCAAGGACGACATAAAAGCCGTTGCTCTCCGGCCCGACACGTATTGGGCGCAAGACAAATACATTGGGATCATTCGTGACTACAAATACTGTCTGTTGGTTGTCGATGTTCTGCACGGCCACTACCGGCACGACGGGAGACGTGTTTTCGGCCCCACCAATCGTGGCGAAAGCAACATTGACATACATTCCAATCTTCAGCGCTTGCCCCGGGTTCGCGAGTTCTACTCGCACCTGCGCTGTGCGCGTAGCAGGATCAAGAGTCGGATCGATGTAAGACACGCGCCCCCGGAAAACACGTCCAGGGTACGCGTCGCTGGTTATGCTGGCACCACTGCCAACCGGTACTTTGCCAAGATCCTTTTCGTAAACCTGGCCCATCACCCAAACGCTTGAAAGATCAGCGATGCGAAGAATCTCTTTATCGGCCGCGATTACTTCACCTGGATTTGCTGTTCGGCTTATGACAGTACCCGAGACCGGTGCCGGCAGACTCACTTCCGAACTCACTTGAGAGGGTGATTTTAGTTGGGCTATTCGTCGGTTGCTAAAGCCCAAAAGCATAAGCCGCTGACGCTGTGACGCAACCTCCGACTCCGCAGTCTTGAGTTTAGTGGTTGCCTGTTCCAGTTCCTCCCGGCTCGCCGCGCCAATTTCAACCAACCGAACAGTGCGTACATGGTGTTTGTGATGCTCGTCCAGTTCTGCCACTGCATTAAGGTAACGAGACTGGGCCATCGCAAGGTCGTCACTGAATACCATAGCCATAGTCTGTCCGCGGCTTACGCTCTGGCCTAGTTCGGCATTCACGCGACGGAGGATGCCCCCTACAAGTGAAACTACTGGCGTGCTGCGATAAGCATTGGCTTGAACCACACCAGTTGACGTTTGGCCAGGCATGACACCTCCAGCAACCAACGCCTCTCCAACCGCTTCAGTCTTGATACCAGCGCGCCTCGCCGCTTCTGGCTCGAGGGATATGGTCGCCTCCTCAGTTGAAGGTGCAGTTGAACCTGGCTGTTCAGCGCCGATGTTACGCGGCGCGGGGACTGATCGTCCTGCGCCACTCGACCCGGATCGCCAGAACGCCCAGACCAGGATTAGAACCGCGCTTATAGCTACAACTGCGACGATTGCCACAATCGCCGTTCGGTTTGTCCTTCGAATAGTTGAGCGGGTGATGACCTTTTCGGAGCCAGACTTCACCGTTACACCTGAGTCATGCTCTGATGGTTCACGCTTGTCGGGTTTTTCTTCAGTAGTGTTGCTCATCTCTTAATCAAGTTGGAGGAAGCGGTCGCGCGTTCAATTTCAACGCGCGCCTGATAAGTGTTGATCAGCGCGTCAATGTAGCCGGTCTGAACTTCTATAAAGCGTCTCTGTTCAGCGATAACATCGAGCAAAGTCTTCGACCCCAGCTCGTAGGTTTGTCGTACGACATCGAGATTGGCGTTGGCTTGTCCCTGAACACCGACTCGGTAAATCTCAGCCGCCCGTGCTGCGCTTTGGTAGCGCACAAAAGCCGAGGCCACCTCGCGCCTTACCGTAAGCTCGGCAAACTCGCGGCGTTGTGTTGCAGCAGCTCTCTCAGCGACGGCGGCTGCAATCGTGCCTTGATTGCGATTCCGAACTGGCAGATCGAGGGTGACGCCGACGGCGAGAGAATGAAATCTGCCCTGAATCGGGACTAACTGTCCGCTGGAATTGAAACCTCTCTGAGGAAAGCCAAAATTCATCAGCTCATACTTCGCCGTCAGGCCCGCGTCAATTCGTCCTTCACTGCGCGCTTGCGCTATGCGTGCTTCGGCCAAGCTTTCCACCGCACGCGCTGCTTGCAGATCGGGCCGCTCGCGCAGCGCTACTTCTGTTGACATGGCAACGGAAGGCAGCGGCTCGATTGCATGGTCCAGGTCTCCACGCAAACGCAAAGGATCTTCCGGACGCATGCCTATGAGATTGCGCAGCTCAAGCATCGACACTTCGACCTTTCCCTCACTGCTTTCTCTTATTGAACGAATCCGATTAACCTCGACGAGCACCATGTTCTGTTCCAGCGGTGCCGTCCGGCCCTCAGTAACACGAGCGGCTACGAGCCGATACCCCTCGTCTGTTTTCAAAAGCAGATCTTCGGTGAATCCTAATTTCAGCAACTCACCCAATGCTTCACCGAACTTCGCGCGGACTTCGGCAGCCAAAAGGCGTTCGCGATCTTCGACCAAACGCTCCTTCATCTCCAATTCACGTTGCGCTAATAAAATGCGCGCTGATCGTCGCCCACCCAACTCCAGTGGCAACATCGCACCCACCATTGTGTCGTTGTCCGAGCCGTTTATCTGTTCCTTTCGTTCCATCTCGAGTTTGGGATTCGGGCGAAGTGACGCCTGCTGAACCAGTCCACGGGCCGCTTCGATCTCATGACGAACCGCCGCCAATTCGCCGTTATGTGACAAGGCGTAAGCAACGGCTTCATCAGCCGTCAGTCCAGTCTTCGGATCGTAGTATCTTGATAAGGAAGATTGGGGTTTCTGTTGCGCAAGCATCGCCGATGTTCCCTGCGCCCACGCTGGCTCTGGACCGCGCATCCCCTGAACCATCAACGCTGAAAAAATAATTACTAATTTCTTAATCATCAGAAACCTCACTTCATTCCCTTGGTAGAGACCTATCATGCCTGCTCTTCAGGCGGAATTTGGCCGGGGCTTTCGTCGAAGAGCACCTTCCGACTATCTTGCGCGGTCCGCTCTTTCTCTGCTTTATTTAGTTCGCGAACGCGCAGTGAATAAAAGATAGCCGGTGTCACAATCAAAACGTGGAGAAGACTTGAAACCATCCCGCCCAATACCGGCGTCGCAAGCGGCTTCATCACCTCTGACCCTGCGCTTGTGCTCCACATAATGGGCAAGAGACCGGCTACCACCGTTGAAACCGTCATCACTTTCGGACGAAGGCGCAATAGCGCACCCTCTGTGACTGCTTCTTTCAACGTTTGGCGCGTTAACGTTCCCGCTTCCTCTTTCTTTCGCTCCACGGCTTCGTTCAGGTAGATGACCATCACGACGCCGGTCTGCACCGCTGTTCCGAATAGCGCGATGAATCCAACCCAGACCGCCACCGAAAAGTTGTAACCGAGCAGCCAAAGCAGATACACGCCGCCTGTAAGCGCAAAAGGGACTGTCATCAAAACGTGAGCTGCTTCCAGAACAGAGTGATAAGTGATGTAGAGCAGTCCGAAAATAACAACCAGCACGATCGGAATGACAATCATCAGCGTTTGCCGCGCGCGCTGCTGGTTTTCATACTGCCCGCTCCACGAAACGTAGTAGCCAGTCGGAAGTTGCACTTGGCGGGCGATCACGTCCTTGGCCTGGTCTACAAAGCTGCCCACATCGCGGCCACGCACGTTCAAAAGCACTGTGCCGCGCAACAATCCGTTTTCGCTGGAGATCATCGTCGGACCTTCGACTGTTCGAATCTCCGCTAACTGAGCGAGCGGGATCGGTGCTCCGGTTGAAGACGAAATCGGAATCTGGCCCAGGGCCTGCGGCCCACCACGAAACTGCGGCGCATAACGCACGCGTACGGGAAATCGTCTGCGCCCTTCAATTGTTACGGTTAGGTTTGTTTCGCCAATCCCCTTCTCAATCGTATCCTGAATCATGCCGAGATCTATTCCGTATCGCGCCGCCGCCGTCCGGTTGATCTTTATGTCCACATAAGGAGCGCCACTGATTTGCTCCGGATAGACGTCCACGGCGCCCGGCACGGTTTTGACCACTTCCGCAATTCGACGGGAAGTTTCCTCCAGGGACTTGAGATCGTTACCGAAGATTTTGATTCCCACCTGCGAACGAATCCCGGTGGTCAGCATATCGATGCGATTGATGATCGGCTGGGTCCAGATGTTCGTTACACCCGGCATTCGCAAGTTCTCGTCCATCTCGGCTACCAACTTCTCGCGCGTCATACCAAGCCGCCACTGCTCGGGCGGCTTGAGATGGACGATTGTTTCATTCATATTCACCGGGGCTGGGTCGGTGGAGGTCTCAGCCCGGCCAGATTTTCCGACTGCCCATTCAACTTCAGGAAAGCTTTTCAAGATTGCATCTTGTTTGCTGGTTATCTTGAGTGCTTCGTCGATTGAGATTGCCGGGTCAGTAACCGGCATGTACATCACATCGCCTTCGTTCAGCGGCGGCATAAACTCTTTGCCAATTCCTGTGGCCAGTACCAAAGCGCCCGCAAACAGAAGCGCCGCGACCGAAATTGTGACGGCGCGATGATTCAACGCAAATCGAAGCGCCGGCCTGTATAGTGCCTGCAGGAACCGCATCACGGGATTAGATTGTTCGGAGTGAAACTTCCCGCCCAGAAGAAACGTGCAGAGTACCGGAACCAGGGTTACGGCGATGATCGTCGCGGCAGCCATGGCGAACGTCTTGGTAAAAGCCAGCGGATGAAACAGCTTTCCTTCCTGACCAGTCAGAGCAAAGACCGGGATGAACGCCAGAAGAATTATTGCCATTGAGAAGAAAACGGGCCTGCCAACGAGCTTCGTAGAGTCCAGTACGGTCTGCCAGACAAGACCCCTGTCTTTTGGGTCGACCTTATTCTTCTCGAGAAAACGAAAGGCATTTTCTGTAACCACGATTCCCGCATCCACCAATACCCCGATGGCGATCGCTATGCCCGCTAGAGACATGAGGTTTGAGCTGATACCCATGTATTTCATGAAAAGGAAGGAGATCAGCACCGCGAGTGGTAACGGAATAGTGACGATGAGGATGGAACGAAAGTGAAGTAAGAAAATGATGTGAGCGAGAGTAACGAGCAACAACTCTTCAATTAACGCTCGCTTTAAAGTGCCTGTGGCCCGATTGATGAGCAGGGTCCGGTCATAAAAAGGAACAAGCCGCGCACCCTGCGGTAAGCCAGCTTGCAGATCAGCAATCTTCTGCTTTACAGCGTCGATCACTTCGAGCGTGTTGACTCCGTAACGCGCAATTACGACGCCCCCCACCGCTTCCTTACCATTCTTGTCGAGCGAACCCGTGCGAAACGCATTTCCGAGTTTCACCTCAGCCACGTTTCGCACATAAATCGGCACACCGTTAGGAGCGCCTATCACGACGTTCTCTACATCCACTACCGACTCTATAAGGCCAACACCGCGCACGACTGCCCACGCGCCGGCTTGCTCGACCACATTGCCGCCGACGTTGTTGTTCGAGCGCTGCACGGCTTCGACTACGGTCGATAAAGGAATCGCGTAGGCCCGCAGCTTGTTAGGATCCACATCCACCTGATACTGCTGAAC
>JBHEMV010000050.1:0-25121 GCA_046262375.1 Pyrinomonadaceae bacterium | reverse complement strand
GTAAACGTTCGGCTAAAGTCCGCGGTCCAATGAGAAAAAGGAAGGGCCGTTATGATTCCGCTGGCGGGGATTTCGGCAATTTTGTCGAAAGAGTAGGTGGGCCAACTACTCTGATCGTCTGGATAGTTGTGGCGCTTGCCGTTTTCATCGTTATCAATATCCTGTTCTACTCTTCTTTTTTCACGAACTATCCGAAAGGTGTTTCGGACGCGTTCAAGACTTTTCAATTTTGGACGAAGACGGGCAAGGAAGCTCACGTCCATCCGTTCGTGACTTATATTTGGTGGCTCCTCCTGCAGGAGTCACCCTTGCTCTTGCTGGGTGCTATAGGCGCTGCGCAGACGATTTTGCGACCCACCAGGTCCTTCACACTTTTCTCCGCGCTGTGGGCTTTCGGGCTGATCGCCGCCTATTCGTTGATTGCTTATAAGACCCCATGGCTTGCTCTAAATTTTATCGTTCCCCTGGCGCTGACCGGCGGCGTAGCCATTGAATGGCTCTATCAGAAACTCGGAAGCTGGGAGACGGGCGAGCGTCCGCGCGCGTACGCCATCGTGTTCGGTTTGCTATTAGCCACAGGAGTTTTGCCAGGCCTGGTTCGCGCGGTCCATCAAAAAGCCGTCCACTTGAAGACTTTCATACCCGGTTATCAGACAGTAGATCTAAATTTCCTTAGCTACGACAACGACAATCGCTACTACGTGTATGTCTACGCTCACACACGCAGACAAACACTCAAACTTGTAGATGAAATAAACCTCATCGCCCAGCGAACGCATGCGGGAGGCGCGACAGGTATAACGATTGTGTCAGCAGATTACTGGCCCTTACCCTGGTACCTTCGCGATTACACCCGAGTGGGTTACCACGGTCGCATCAGTCCTTCGAATGAGCCGATCATAATTGCGTCTGAGGGTCAGGCCGCCGAAGTGCAAGCCACTTATGGTGACCGTTACAAACAAGTCCAATCAGGCTTCAATACTGCCGGCAGTTTTCCCCTACGGCCGGGCGTTGAGCTGTTGCTTTACACGCGACGCGAGCTCATCCGCTAGTCACAACTCAATGGCATGTTCGTCAAATTCTTGATGCGAGATATTGACGGCTTCGACGACGTGAAATCATCTTCGACAGGCTGAGGAATTATTGGCCACTGCTAAAACGTACTTCCAATGTGATAAATTACGTGGTCCGTAACTGAGCTGTAGAACGAGAACGCTTCGCCATCGCACCAAAGTTCGCAAGCACTAATGCAGAAATACCGTCCTTTCCTGATCATCGCCGCAGTCCTAGCAGTTGCAATCATTGGGACTGTTCGCCTTTTGAAATGGAATAGGACAAAAGACTCGTCCACGTCTATTTCATCCAGCCCAAGTCCGATTGGGCAACAGCCTAAGTTTCCTCCCGGTGCGGTTGTTACTCTCGAAGAGTTTGGCGACTATCAGTGCCCGCCTTGTGGCGCGCTTCACCCAACGCTTAAGAAACTCAAGCATGAGTTTGGCCCCAATCTTAATTTCGTTTTCAGAAATTTGCCGCTGTCTTCAATGCACAAGAACGCGCTTGCCGCAGCCCAGGCGGCCGAAGCGGCCCGCGTGCAAGAGCGCTTTTGGGAGATGCATGACCTGCTTTATGAGAAGCAGAACTTGTGGAGGGATGATATTAATCCGCGAGCGACCTTTCTTAAATTTGCAGGAGACCTCGGTTTAGACACTGCTCGCTTCGTTCGCGATCTGGACGATCAGCAGGTGCAGATGCGAATTGCGGCAGACCAGGATGCAGCTGCCAAATTGGGTATTAACGGAACGCCGACCATCCTCATCGACGGCCGCCGGTTACGGGATGAAGTCACTACGCCCGAAGGAATTCGAAAAGGAATTGAAGTGATGATGGCTCACAAAAGTTCGCCTGAACCTTAACAGGCAGCTGTAACGGGTCTCTCAGATTGCCGCCAAACCAATTCAGATCTCCGTTCACACCAGAAACCAGTACTTAAGCACTCGTGGTTAACTTTGGTGACTGCTTCATTAAACATAGCTAACCTCAAGTTTTAGTTGACATTCTAAGCACCCCAACTTATATTGACACACCCGTGCCGGCCCTTCTGGATTCGGGTATTATTTAGTCCCGGGCCCCTGGCAATTACAGACGATTTCTCGCATGTTCAAACTGAAACGCCTCGAGATCACCGGTTTCAAATCCTTCGCGGATTACACCGAAATTCTCTTTACAGGTGAAGGCATTACCGCCATCGTCGGGCCTAACGGCTGCGGCAAAAGTAATGTCGCGGACGCCATAGCCTGGGTACTCGGAGAACAACGGGTCAAGCATCTGCGCGGCGGTGCCATGCAGGATGTCATCTTCCAGGGTTCCCGAAATCGTCAACCAAGCGGCATGGCTGAAGTGGTCATGCACATGGTGAGGGACGAGGTGATTGAACACGAGCCAGACATTGAGGACATTGACTCGACGCTCGAACAGATCGATGACCAGGTTATTGAGATTGACGCGGGCCTGCCGGACGAGATGGCGGGAGCTACTCCAGAGCCCGCACATGCTACCTATGCCACAGGTGCCACGGAGTCTACGCCGCTCAATCCGGACGTAGCGGCCGCCGCAGACGGTAGCGCCGAACCGGCCGGCTCGTTAGTGCCCAAAGCCCATCACAAACGACATTGGCGCCGACGAAATCTGGCGCTTGAGTTTGCTCCCGGAGAAGCTGTGTCGGTAACCCGCCGTCTCTATCGCTCAGGTGAGAGCGAATACCTTCTCAACGACAGAGCATGCCGCCTGCGCGACATCCAGGATCTATTCTCAGGAACCGGGCTCGCCGGCGGTCATTACGCCATTATCGAGCAAGGCCGTATTGGCCAGATTCTTTCCGCGAAGCCAATGGACCGGCGCACGATCATCGAAGAAGCTGCCGGCATTACCAAATTTCGCGTGCGCCAGCGGGCTGCTGAGGGACGACTGGAATCCGCGCGCTCAAATCTTTCCCGAATCTCCGACATAATTTCTGAAATAGATCGTCAGGTAAATAGTTTGCGACGACAGGCTGCGAAGGCTCGCCGATATGGCGTCTTTCGGGAAGAGCTGCGTGAGCTCTTGCGTCACGTGTACGTAGCGGAAGATCGAAAACTTACAACGCTTCTCGAAGAAACAGAGACGAAGCTGCATGAAACCAGCGCGCTGGAACGCAGTGTGGCTAATGAATTGTCAGCGCAGGAAGATGCCGCTCGCGCAGGGACGCAGGAAGCTCGCAAAACTGAGGATGATCTGGCTGCGTCGCGTGCAGCCGCCGCCGAAGCCGTCCTTCGCCGCGATCGGCAAACGCGCGAGCGCGCTTACCAGGAGGAGCAGGCAGTTTCGCTTGAGAAGCGGAAAAGCGAAGTCAGTGCAGAAATCGACGCACTATCAGAGCGTCTGGTTCTGGTGGAAGCGGAATGCAAACGGCTGCAAGAAGACGATGCCCGGCTAAGAAGCGAGGCTGAACAGACTGCTTCCAGTTTGAGGACGGCCGAAGAATCCTATGCCGGCAAAATTTCGATAGCCTCAAAAGCTGAAACTGAAATTGAGAATGCGCGAGCAGATCTGCTCAAGCGCACCGCTCTCGCTGAACGACTGCGCGAAATTGCACGGCAGCTTGGCGGGACGCTGGAACGGCTGGCTGTCCAGGCAGAAGGTCTTTCGCGCGAAGGCGAACGCGCCTCTGCGCAGCACGCTGAACGCCAGGCGGAAGCTGACGCCTTTAAACAAGAGATCAATGGCGCAAGGGAGCATATCTCGAAACTGAATGCTGAGCGTGAACGCGCCGTCGATGCCGTCGTACAGGGACATGAGGCCGTCAGCGATACGGAAGCAGAACTGACTCGCGTGCGTGATGAGTATTCTCAGACCAAACATCGTCTTGAAAGTTTAAAAGAGCTGGACGACCGCCGAGCGTATTATTCTTCAGCTGTCCAGCTGATGTTTTCCGAAGACAGTGGCCCGCGCGACTTCCACTTTATTGGCACGCTTGCCGACGCTTTGAATGTTGAAGCTAAATGGGAACGCGCCGTTGAAGGCGTGTTTGGCTCTTCGTTGCAATCGATAGTCGTCCCTACTCCGGATGATGCTGCTCGCGCAGCTCAGTGGTTGCGGGAAAACAATGGCGGCCGCGCGAGTTTCCTGGTAGCCGGCCTGCATGGAGGCAGTGAGGAAACCAACGCATTAGCCTGCGATGTTGAAGAACGCCCCGCTCTTTCCATTTCGTTTGCAAACGAGCCGATAGCCCAGGACTTGAAGATTTCTGATCTGCTGGGAGCGCCGCGCGAACTTCTATCGGTTCTCCGGCGCACGCTGCCCGAAAAGATGAATGCGCGGCTGGCCGCTAACCTCGACGACGCTATGACGAAGTCGTTAGCGACAGGTGAAGTTTTTGTAACGCTGAACGGCGATTGGGTCGCCAGCGGACAGTTCGTAAGCGCCGGCGACGCGAGGGCGCTCGAGGAAGGAGCAGGGCTGCTTGCCTTCAAACGCGAGTTGCGCGAATTGGCAGCGCGCGCGGAAGTGTTAAGTGTTGAGTCGAAATCAGCAGAAGAGTCGGCTAAGAATGCGAGAGCACGTCTGGTTGGGCTCGAAGATGCGGTAGTTCTTCTGAATGAGGCAATAGGGCGCGAAGAACGCGAGGCGATGGCGCGTGAAGTGACGGCGACTGGTCTGGCACATGAGATTGAACGTGCCGAACGCCATATGAGGGTAGTGGCTGACGATGCCGGCAGAGTGGAACAGGAAAGAGTTGAGGTTGAGAGGCGTCGCACCGCCGCCATCGCGGACGCGGAAGAGGCGGAGTCATCTCGCCTGGCGGCGACTAACACCGTTGGCAACGCCACAGCCCTTCTTGCCGACGCTAGACGGCAGGCAGAGATTGAGAGCCAAGCACTCGCGGGACAGAGAACCGCAGCAGCGGCGGCAACCGAGCGAAGACGTGGCACAGCAGCCGAACTGCGTCGAATGGACGCTGAGTTTAGCGACCTGGTAGGCCGAGTCGAACGTCACCGGTTGGAGTTGTTGGAAATGACCGAACGCCTGGTGGGACTGCGTGAATCTATTACCGGCCTGGAGCAGAAGGCGAGTAAGGTTGCCGAGGAGAGGGAAAAGGAAGAACAGGAGATTGGGGCGCTCACCGCGCGTCTTGAACAAGCCCGCAAACAGGCCGATTTGCTTGCAACCCAACTCTCTGATCTGAACCGCCATGCTGCGGAGGTGCGCGATCTGCGCGCAGCCATAGAAGTGCAACGCGCCGAAGCACAAGCTCGATTAACTTTTGTTCGTGAAAACTGCGCGGCGGAGTTGAACCAGTCGCTCGAGGATCTGGCGCGCGAGCAGGCTTTAGATAACGCATTCGATCTGCCTGCGGCTCAGGAACGCGTTGAAGAATTGCGTTCGCGAATCGAAGCGTTTGGCGCGGTAAATATGATGGCGCTGGAAGAGCTGGCTGAATCCGAGCAGCGTCTATTGTTCCTGACCACGCAGCGCAAGGATATCGTCGACAGCATTTCATCAACCGAGGAAGCGTTGCGCGAAATCAAACGACGATCTCGCGAAAGATTTCGTCACGCCTTTGAACAGATCAATAAAAACTTCAGCGAACTCTTCCAGGAGCTTTTTGGCGGCGGTCGCGGCGAGATGAGCTTGATAGAAGCCGACGACGTGCTTGAGTCGGGCATTGACGTGATTGCTCAGCCGCCCGGCAAGAGGCTTCAAAATGTGCTCTTGCTTTCGGGTGGTGAGAAAGCGATGGCAGCACTGGCATTGGTTTTGGGAATCTTTCATTATCGGCCGTCGCCGTTCTGTTTACTTGACGAAGTCGATGCGCCACTCGACGAAGCCAACGTTGGCCGTTTTACCGATAAGGTCGCCCAGATGTCGGCAGATACGCAGTTCATTGTTATTACTCATAACAAGCGGACCATGGAAATGGCGCGCGCACTCTATGGCGTAACCATGCAAGAAGTTGGCGTCTCAAAACTGGTTTCAGTAAAGTTTGAGTAGGACAGTTATTTCGGCCAAAAGACTGCCATGAGGAAGAATTAGCCTCAGATTTCCACGGATGAACGCGAATCAGAACCGCCGATGCGGGCGAGGGCGCCCGCGCTCACAGTAAGAGTCGCTCGAAAGATTCCAAACTGCACCGCCCGCGCTTGTTTTTCCCCAATTTCCCTTTACCGCCGCCTTCGCCTAAGATAAGCGTCACATACGAGTTGGTGCCAAACCGGAATTTCAAATACCTGCCGTTTCTCCCCGCCGCGTTCGTTGTTCTAAGCGTGGCGGTTTTTGGTGTTGCGCAACAACCTGCGGGAAGTAAGCACAACGCCCGCCCTGAAGTGGTTGCGCCTGGCTCACTTACGCTTGCGGGTAACCACGACGCCTCTGCGCGGTTTTCTTATGAGTTTAGTCAGCCGGAATTCTTTATTCGTCGCATTGTCATCGAACACGATGTCAAAGGGCACGGCAAGATCACTTTTGAGCGGCTTAATGAAGAGATAGCTTTTGAAGAGCCACTGGAATTATCGTCGGATACGACGTCACGTATCGCAGGCTTATGGCAGGCGCTGCATTTCCTTGATTCTGAGGAAAACTATCAAACACACAGGCAGTATCCTCATATGGGTACAATGCGACTGAAAATGGAGCAGGACTCGCGCAAGCGAACTGCGGAATTCAACTGGACAAATAACAAAGACGCGGTCTCTCTAGTCAATGAATATCGTCGCATCGCCGATCAAGCACTTCTGGTATTTGATATTTCTGTCGCCCGTGAAAACCAACCGCTGAACGCCCCCAAACTGATGGAGCAGCTTGAATCAATGCTCAAGCGCAAGGCTCTCGCGGATCCGCAGCAGTTGGTTCCTCTTTTAAAAGACCTTAGCACCGACGAACATATACCGCTCATCGCTCGCAACCACGCTGCTCGTTTGTTGAAGAAGATTCAGAAATGAGTGGGGCGAATCGGTCTGTACTCTAAACATTCCTCACTAGCCAGCTTACAGAATTCGATTATTCGATTCTCAGCCCAAAAACGATCTGCGTCCGGGAGGTGTGAATTTGCCGAACCCCGCGGTCTGTGCGTGATGAAAGCGACGTGTCCTCCCTGCTTGGGTGCAAGCAGGAGGATGTAAGGGTTGTCGGCTATAGAGGGACTGCACAACGGTGCGAAGGGAATAAACGGATCGTCCTGCCCGTGGATAATCAATGTGGGTACGCGAATCTTATCGCTGACTCTTATCGAACTGGAACGATAATAGTAGTCGTTGGCATCCGCGAACCCGTGCGTTGAAGCGGTGAAGCGATCGTCAAAATTCTTAAGCGTGCGTACGCTTCGCAGACCACTAATGTCGTAAAGCCCCGGATACAATTGGTGTTTGGTCCGAATTCTTTTCTTCAACCTGCGGACGAAGTCTCGCTGGTAAATCCAGTTTGATCGTTTCGTTATCAGTTCCGAGCTGGCGCTCAAATCAACTGAGGGTGAAACGGCGCAAACGCCCAGGATTTCCTTCGGTGGGTCGTCGGCATATTCGCCCGCTAATTTCAAAACGAGATTCCCGCCCAGGGAAAATCCTACTAAAAACAAATTGGATAAACGGTCAACCTCGATGAGTTCTTTAACCACAACGCCGAGGTCCTCGCTTAAGCCGCCATGGTACAAAGTAGGTGTGAGGTGTTCCGTGCCGCCGCAATTTCGGATATTCACTCTAATGATATTGAAACCCGCCTGAAAACCTTTCTCCGCTATTGCCAGCATGTAGTTTGAGCTAGTCGAGCCTTCTATTCCGTGCCAAACCACAATCGTGGGGTGCTCGGCTGGATTGGCTTGCCAGCGACAGTGAGCCAGGACCTTAACGTCTGTTGCGACTTTGAAGAAACGCGCTTCATCCCGTTCGGCGGAAAAACGGAAACTACGTGGCCAAACATAGGCAGCGATTGTCTGGGCATGGCCATTTTGAAAAAGCCGATGAGGTTTGAAGGGCCTCGATTCGAACAGTTGAGCCGCGCGCGCCAGAAACGCCCGCGCCTCGCCAGGGGTTAACCTGGGTGTATCGCGTTCATTTGGTATGACTTCTGCGTGGAGACTCATGTTGTGAAAACCCTCGGGCAAGCCGGGCAGCCGGCGCTATTGATCGCCAGCAGGCAGGTACAGCATCATTATACAGAATACACGAGATGCGAGCAGGAAACAGTGCTAGAAAGATATAAATAGGCAGGCCCTGGTTGGCCCGGCGCAATCTACGCCCATTTGCGGAGCTTTTGGAGGACAATTTTTTTGTTGAAGGCTAACATGCCAAAGCTTCACCAACCTCGCTGGAATTCTCGAACCAGACACGATCTGATAATCGAGGTTTGGGAAGACCTGGATTGTGAATCTGTTGGGGCGCGAGAGCTCGAGCAGATCCAACAAGCGCTTCGCGAACGGTTTGGCGACGGTGCGCTGGAGAGTCCTGCTTCGATTGCGCGTACAGTTGCCGACGAAGGCGCAGTTCTCCGGCATCCCGAAGTCTTCAACTACGACTCTAGATGGCGCGAGCGGAATTTGACCGGGCAGAGTCTTAATGAATTGAATTTCTCCAGTTTGTCGGAGGCCCTGGAGTCATTTTCGAAGATAGAAGATATGCGACGTGAATTACACACAAACGGCGATAATAAAGGCGTGGAACAATTGCGCCTTGCAATCGCCAGTGCCCGAAAGGATTGTCTGCTCATTGCGCGCAGCAAAATAATCGCCGAAAGCCAGCGCCTCCAGGCAAAGGAGGTTTCTAAATGGCTGATGGTCTGGCTGCAAACTCCGGAACTCTTTTCGGATTGGCTTGACCTTCGCCGCCGCTCGCCAGAATTTCGCAAGAGCTTTGAGGGCCATATTCGATGAGCAAACTTGAGCTTACTGGTGCTTGGTACTGACCTCACCGGACCGCTCGTTGTAATAGGGGCCTGCAGTAAAACCGCATCAGTAATGGTCGTTTGCAAACGTTGACCATGCTGATGGGGCAGAGTAGAATCCAGCCGCATTCTCAATGTGACCGTGAACATCAGCATCTAGCCCACTTCTCCTCTTGAATGATAGTGGGCAAACTGTTCTTTTCCTTGCGAAAAAGACTGCTGACAATCAGGAATGACCATCTTGATCCTCTCAAAATAGTGAGAGTTCCAGCATAAATTTCTCCGGATCCCGCTCAAGGAGTCGATTATGAAATCCCCACTTCGCCGCATACTCGTCCTCGCCACAGTGCTCCTTTCGCTTGCCTCTGCACACCCAAAGGATACAAGCGCACAGGTGTTGGACGCCGTGAACGATTACTACCTTATTGAAGCTGAATACGATAAGAAACAGGCTTACCCGGGAAGCCGTAACCTGTATCTCAAGATCACAATGAGAACACCGCTAGGTGTCAGCGTCCCCCCCAACAAGGTGCTCAAGTTTGCGAAGTACGAACCCCTCGAGGATTCGAATCTGGATATTAGTCTCGCAAGCCATGAGGTCGGCAGGATTAAAAATAACTTCAAGGAAGACTTGTATACCTTCCAGATAAAGATCCCGGAAGGAACTGAGCCCCGAGTCCACAGGATCAAGCTCAAGTTTCAGTATCCCGATGATTCTACCGTGGATAGGTTTGTGGATCTTTTCGTCGGATTAAGGAGTCTCGGGAAGCTCAAGGTTGTAGAAACAGCATACGAGCCTCTTGTTGCGGGACAAAGCGGAGTGTGCCTTCTCAAATTGGGGAATGATTATCCCGATTACGTTATCAACGTTCACAGAATCAGTCTCACGTCGCTTCCCTCCAGTCTGATTAACAAAGTAGAAGTACCCCAGGTCAACGATTCCAAGGCCGAGATCAATGGGAACACCATCAACTTCAAACCTCCTTTAAGTATTGCGCCATTCCAGCAATCATCGATCCAGATGAATGTGAAAGCGCGTCCCATGTCCGTCAGCAACTGGATTGCGGGGTTCGGTGAAGGCTCGAAACTTGTGTTGAGCTTTGAGTACGACGACAGTAATGAGCGAACAATTACTGATTTTTCGCATGCGGCCCCAATAAAAATCAGGCCTGGCGACGGTAGCTTACTGGGCGCCATGTTTGTGGGAGTGTTGATCGGGACCGGGCTAAAGTTTTATCTCGAATACTTGCGCAAAAAGGGCGTCATCAACAGGAAGGGTGTGGCCGTCTTTATATTGATCACCGTCCTTGTCGGAGTGGTCATAACGATCATTGCCTGGGCGGGCCAGATTCAGATCATAGCGTTCAAAGACATCAATCTCTCGTATGATCGGCCCGTAGTCATTTTTATTATTGGTCTAATCGGCGCGCTCGGTGGGGTTCACTACTTGAATAATTGGGCCAAGAAGTTTTTGCCTGCAGATACTGACGGCGAAGGGGGATCCGGCGTCGACAAGGAGGCACAACATGTGTAGCTCGATTAAAAAATTCCCAATAATTCAGAGCCAGCTTTTCGCCGGTGTCCTCATTCTATGCCTGGGAATTTCTTCAGGCTCGGCGCTGGGACAAAGGAGGTCGGCCGGCAATGTTGCGCGGCAAACATCCGATTCAAAAAAAACGCTCGCGCTTGGCGACTTCTACTACAAGAACAACGACATCTCGGACAAAGCGGCTATCCAGTACCGTAGAGTTAGAGACAGCAATCCCAAATCGGCTGAAGGCGCCACCGCGCAGTACTTTTTGGGTAGTTACTATCATCGCAAGTTTTACATACAGAGGGAGAAAAAGCTGAAGGAAGATTTTGGTCTCCTCGTCGAAGCCCAGGGCCAATACGAGGACTATGCCAACAAGTATGCATTCAATAGCCCCTCACCGGAGTGGCTTTCAGATGCCTACTTCAATCTGGCGCTGATCTTTTTACAGCGGGGTGATACGTGGAAGGCCGAGCACTTCCTGGGGAAGATGTACGGAGCGTCAACGAACGATTCCAGGATTTATATCTACCAGGTTGTCTGGTCTCCTAATTCCAAGGATGTTGTCGATTCTAACCTGGATGCTCGACAGTTAGCTCAGTTTACAAACTCGCTCATTTACGGGGCCCGCAACGCTCAGAAACAACAACCACAACAGCAACAGGCGCCGTCATTCGACTATATGATCGACCGCATCAGACAATGGTGCTTGAGCCACAAATAGCGCGACGGCCAGTGCCTAATTCTTGCTATGCGTCCTTGCCTCCCCGATTCTTTTTTTGATTTAGGCTGCCTATATTCCTGTCCTTTCATCTCATAGCTAATTCGCGTCAATCGCCGATCATCCAGTAAGTTCTGACGGGCTCTCAATTGGTGGCAGTTCCCGGCTGTGCCGACAAAACACAGGTCTATTCGTGGGCGACTTTCTTCTGCGCACAATTTGGAACTTTAATCAGTGCTCGCGCGAATTTAAGACTGACAGTGGAAAACGGTTCTGGAATGAGAGCACAAGAAAAGTTATCAGACCGCTAATTGCTCCAGTTGATGCAGGCAGGAGATGAAAGCGCACGTTCAGGGAGTGAGTGCAGGTGCCGGGGTCTAAAGTGAACCGAGGGGAAAAGAGTGGGCCGCCAGACGAGTCTTGGCGGCCCGCTCACTTTTCGTCTGAGATAAAAATTATTCTTCCTCTTCACCTCCACGAATCCTTCCTTCAGCTCTGGCTTGCTCGACTATCTTATGAGAGAGGTTGCCCGGAACCGGATCGTAGTGTGAAAACTGCATGTGGAAAGAGCCACGTGCCGCCGTGATCGAGTTTAGGGTTGACTGATAGTTCAGCATCTCCGACATCGGCACTTGCGCCTTGACCGCTTGCTGGTTTCCCCGCGCCTCCATGCCCTGGACGCGACCCCGACGAGAGTTGAGATCGCCCATGATGTCACCGCTGTATTCCTGCGGAGCCACGATTTCCACATCCATTATGGGCTCCAACAACGCGGGCCTCACTTTTTCCATTGCTGCCCGAAAAGCCTTTCGTCCCGCGGCGCGAAAAGAGTGCTCGTCGGAATCGACCGTGTGATAGGAGCCATCAATTAACTGCACCTTAAAATCCAC
Source organism: Pyrinomonadaceae bacterium (assembly GCA_046262375.1). Classification (GTDB taxonomy): domain Bacteria; phylum Acidobacteriota; class Blastocatellia; order Pyrinomonadales; family Pyrinomonadaceae; genus PSRF01. Next base: position 13,072 of record JBHEMV010000050.1, on the reverse strand, counting down.
CAGGGGATAGCCGGCAATAGCGCCTGCCTTCGCCGCTTCCACAATTCCTTTTTCGATAGCCGGTCGAAATTGCTGGGGCACGGCGCCGCCAAAGATCTTGTCTTCAAACATGAAGCCGCCACCTCGCGGCAAAGGCTCAAAAACAACTTTGCAATCGCCAAACTGGCCCCGGCCGCCGGTTTGTTTCTTATGCCGGCCCTGCACCTCAGCGCGTTGCGTAATCGTTTCTTTGTAAGGAACCTTCGGAGGATGAAGAGTCACTTCCACTCCGTAACGCTTCTTTAATTTCTCTACTACCGTTTCTACGTGTAGTTGACCTGACCCCGAAAGCAAAAATTCTTTTGTTTGCGCGTCGCGCGTGAAGTGGAGCGCGGGATCCTCTTCCAGAATCTTGTGCAGGGCCACACTGATCTTTTCTTCATCCTGGCGCGACTTGGGCTCAATAGCGAAGGCGATCGCCGCTTCGGGGTATACGACTGGTGGAAAGACGATGGGGGATTGCTTCTCGCAAAGAGTGTCGCCTGTTTGTGTCTCTTTTAGTTTCACGCAAGCGATGATATCGCCGGCGTGCGCCTCCGGCACTTTGTCGAGTTGCTTACCCTGAACCGAATGCAACATGCCCAGGCGTTCCATTGTTCCCTGGGACGAGTTGAGAACATTGGCATCTGTCTGGAGTTTCCCGCTAATAACCTTCATGACGTTGATGCGACCTGCAAAAGGATCGGCAACGGTGCGGAAGCAGTAGGCAGAAAACGGCTCGCTATCACTATACTTGCGAGCAATTTTTTCTGCCTCAGGACGTGCGTCGACCGGAAAACCATACTCGGCATTGTGATGCGCCGGATCTGGAGCATAGTCGATGATCGCATTTAGCAGAGCGCGCAAACCGACGAGCGTTGCACCTGACACGGCGAACACCGGACAGAGCTTGCTGTTGGCAATGGCCTTGTTAATGTTTGGTAATATGTCAGCCTCATCGAGCGTTCCCTGTTCGAAGTATTTTTCCAATAGAGCGTCATCAGATTCGGCGACCAGTTCAACCAGTCTCTCTCGCGTTTTGTCAACATAGTCGCGTCCCTGAGTTGGGATGTCGATCTCTTTCGCCTGCCCGTCAGCGCCCAGCTCGTAAGCTTTCATATGGACCACGTCAACCACTCCCCGGAAATCCTTCTCGTTGCCGATTGGTAATGTGAAGGGAATAATCGCCCGGCTGAATATTCGTTGAGCGCTCTCCACTGACCTGCCAAAATCGGCATGCTCTTTATCCAGTCGGGTAACTGCCATTATTCGCGGAACAATAAACTCATTCGCGAACGCCCACGTTTTCTCAGTTTGGACTTCTACTCCCTTCACGGCATCCACCACAACAAGTGCGCAGTCTGCAACTTTCAACGCGGGACGCGCGTGAGAGACGAATGCAGCGTACCCGGGCGTATCTATAAAATTGATTTTGCTATCACGATGTTCTAAATGAGCGATTGCGGTGTTGAGTGTGATTTTGCGGGCGATGGAATCTTCTTCGTAATCCGTAACCGTAGTGCCTTCTTCGACTTTACCCCAGCGCGGCGTTGCTCCGGCGACGTAGAGAAGAGAGCTGATCAATTGCGTCTTCCCTACGTCGCCATGTCCAATGACGGCAAGGTTGCGAATAGACTCCGTAGCGTAGGCTTTCATAGAGATTCCTTTCAGAGAGCGAATGTTGGAGTAGGACAGACATTCTAGTCCGTCTTTTGCAGACAGGAACGCCTGTTATGCCTTGGCGCGGACTGTAGCAAAGGCATTCCTGAGGTCTCGCGAATGGCGAGATCTAAGTGCCGCAGAAAGCACGACAGGCAAGGATGCCTGTCCTACACACTGTTCGGTTGAGGGTTAATTTATCCGAGCAGCAAGGCGAAAGGCAAGCGAGCCTGATGTCACCTGGGCACTCAGCCGAGCCGCATTCAGTTGCAGTGGGTAAGGCTGAAGCGGGGCTAGCTGCTTTTAAGATTTCTTGTCCCGGGTGCGGAAAGGGGGCGGAAAAGATTGGGCTTTAGTGGTGACCGTCTTCTCGCTCATTTACCGCAGGACGACTGAGGGTCTCTTCAGGCCCTCTTCTTGCTTTAATCTGTTACGCAAACTGTTAGTTTGCGGCGGTAAACTGACGGCTTGCGCTAGGTTGCGTAGAAAACTACCGCCTCAAGTCCCCAGTATGCTTTACAACCGCAGATACCAACTCCGCAAACTAACAGTTTACGCTACCTTATTCCGCTTGGTTTCCGAAGAAGTGCGGTGATAGAGTTGGGCAAGCCGCGGTAGGGGATCGGCAAAAAACATCAAAGAAGTTAAGAGAAAAACCCTAACGCCAGGGTCCCGGAGGTACGCGATGATTGCTGGAAACTTACTCGCCCGGTTCATTAGCGGCTCACCTTAGTTGGCTGGCAAAGTGCGCGAATACTGTCTCATCGTCGAGGGAGCGTATCTTTCGGAATCCGAAGCCGAACATGCCCTGCGTGACCCTTTTATTGAGGATTGGGTCGAACAGACCGGCCACTTCAAAATCAACAACATGGCTGAGATACAGATCACACCCGGCGTCACGCTTGGCTCCCTTGGCGTCGTGATGTTGGATGAGCGTGTGTTTGAGATTGCGAGCGCTGATGCTGAACATCCTTTGACTGAGTTGAAAGCAAAAGGAGTTGCCGAAGCACTTCGGCGGCAGGATATGTTTGATGAGGTTAGGGTTAAACCACGTGACGAGGAATTGCTTGAACCAGACGGCGAGGAGGAGGAGGATGTTTAGTGTCCAACCTTCAGGTTGCCTGAACGGAAAAGGCGACAGGCAAGCTAAAGCTTGAACGCTGAACTCAGAGAAACGTTCATGGGCGGGCGCGTAGCAGTCGTTATCGGCGACATCACCCGCCAGGACGTTGACGTCATCGTTAACGCAGCGAACTCCTCGTTAATGGGTGGCGGTGGGGTTGACGGGGCAATCCATCGCGCCGGAGGGCCGAGCATTCTCGAAGCATGCCGCGAGGTCAGACGAACACTTCATCCTCAGGGGCTTCCTACCGGCGAAGCAGTCATAACTACCGCGGGAGATCTACCCTCGCAATATGTGATTCATACGGTTGGCCCAGTCTTTGGCCGGCATAATGGCCGGGAATCACAATTGCTCGCCGCGTGTTACAAGAATGCGTTGCGACTAGCTGCGGAACATTCCCTCACATCCATAGCCTTCCCTGCAATTTCTACAGGCGTGTTTGCTTACCCGCCAGCGCAAGCGGCCCAGGTCTCTTCGGAGACGATCAAGAGTTATGTGTCGACCGACGACCTAATCGATGAGGTTAGGTTAGTTTTTTTTCAAGCGCGTGATGCGCGAACCTTCCTGGACCACCAGAGGTTTGGCGGATAGCGCCGTCAGGCGAGGTGTAGGCACGTCGTATTCAGTGAACGTTGAGTGTGGTATAAGAACCGCTTTGTTTTGGCATTGACACAATTAGGGAGCCGTTAGTTTATCCTTAGACGATGATCGAAACTATTGATTGCTTGAACAAGAAAGCGTTGGCCCAAAGTCCAGTGTTGCCGTTTCCTCTGCAAGCTCTCGAGCGGCTCTCATGGAACTATTGGTGGAGCTGGTCTCCGGACGGAACCAGCTGCTTTCGGGATCTCGAACCTGGCGTTTGGGAAGAATGCGGGCAAAACCCGCGCCTGCTGCTGGGCAGAGTGTCTGAATACCGGATAACCGAAATAGCTACTGATCCTGTTTATCTGGAGCGTGTACGGAAGCTCAGCGCAAGTTTTGACGACTACATGGGCGAGCTGAAAGGTTCCGGAGGAAGTTGGGCAGCGAATTGGTCCAACGCAGGCGCTACCCCGGAAATTACTTCTGAACGTCCTGTCGCGTATTTCTGCGCTGAATACGGGGTTCACAATTCCCTCCCGCTCTACTCAGGGGGGCTTGGCGTGCTGGCCGGAGATCATCTCAAATCAGCCAGTGATCTTGGCCTTCCCCTTGTCGCCATCGGACTTCTTTATCATTACGGGTATTTTCGGCAACGCCTGAATCGCGAAGGCTCTCAGGAAGAGTCCTATCGGGGGACTGATCCCGCCCAGTTACCTCTTCATCAGCTCAAAGGTGTAGACGGCGCGCCGTTGCTGGTGGAGGTATCAATCCGTAATCGTACAGTGCGTGCTCAGGTTTGGCGCGCGGATGTTGGTCGAGTTGCTCTCTACCTGCTGGACACAAATATTGCCGAAAACGAAGAAACGGATCGCTGGGTCACCGGGCACCTTTACGGCGGCGATCGTGAAACGCGCATCGTCCAGGAAATGCTGTTGGGAATCGGCGGCGTGCGGCTACTTCGAAAGATCGGTATCGAACCCAGCGTCTATCATCTGAACGAAGGTCACTCTGCATTTCTCGCGCTCGAGTTGGCTCGTGAACTGATTCAGTCTCAACGCCTAAGTTTTGCCGAAGCCGCGAAAGAGGTACGGCAGCGTTGCGTGTTTACTACCCACACTCCAGTGGCCGCCGGAAACGATGAATTTGAAATTGATTTGTTGACTCGTTCGTTTGGCCGAAGTTATGAACAAGAGCTTGGTTTGAGTCATGAAGAATTCCTTTCCCTGGGCCGTATCGACCCTGGCAATTCGAATGAGGCTTTTGGTCTGACGCCTCTGGCGATTCGGATGTGCCGATCTACAAACGGAGTTAGTCGTAAGCACGGGGAGGTCTCGCGCGCGCTTTGGCAGAGGCTCTGGCCTGAAGAAGTGATAGAAGACATTCCCATCACCCATGTCACAAACGGCGTTCACGCGCCAACCTGGGTGGCTCCTTTAATCCGATCACTCTACGAGAGGTATGTGGGCGACGATTGGCAGGTTAAGTTGCGTGACCGCGTTCAATGGGAGCAGGGTATCGCGCAAATCCCTGATGAGGAGCTTTGGACGGCCCATTCACTCTTGAAACAACGTCTTGTTGCTTTCATTCGTCAGCGTTCGTTTTTTGCTCGGCTAAATCGTGGCGAGACTCCAGAGTACGCCGAAGCGGCCAAAACTTTGTTCCATCCCGGAACTCTAACAATAGGTTTCGCGCGCCGAGTCGCTGGTTACAAACGCTGGAATCTGTTACTGACGGATCCAGAGCGTCTACTGCGGCTGGTCAACAACAACGATCGTCCCGTTCAATTTGTGTTCGCGGGAAAAGCTCATCCGCAGGATGCGCGGGCGAAGCTGACCCTGCAACAGGTTGTGAACTGGAAATACGATCCTCAGGTTCGCGGTCACGCAGTCTTTCTTGACGATTATGATCACGAAATTGCGCGCCAGTTGGTGAGGTCAGTAGATGTATGGCTAAACGTTCCGCGGCGGCCGCTCGAGGCTTCCGGAACAAGCGGGGAGAAGGTGGCGATTAACGGGGGACTTAACCTGTCAATACTTGATGGATGGTGGCTCGAGGGATACGACGGTACTAATGGGTTCGCGATTGGCAACGAGGCTCAAGGCGCTGACGACGACGACATCGATGCCAGCGATGCCGAATCACTCTATCAAACTCTGGAACAGGAAGTTGTGCCGCTCTACTATGAACGCCAGAAGGAAAATTCAGGCCAGGGTCTGCCACGCAAATGGATTGCTATGATGAAGCGCTCAATCACTACCCTGGCTCCGGAGTTTAACAGTGACCGGATGGTTGAGGAATACGCTCGCAGAATTTACAGGTAACAAAACCCACGTTCGCCCCTCCGCTCGAATAATCTTTGCCAGTACTCGTGTGTTAGACTAACTGCCTCCGGCACTTCTGAAAGCGGACGATTTTTCCATGGCGTTAGTCCCGCACAAACTTCGGTTTTGATGTGTAGTTTCGGATTTAAGCCTGCATGAAATACTGCACTGTTTGCAAATCAAAATATGACGATAGTGTGAGCTTCTGCCCCACAGATGGTGAGGTTCTCGAAGATGATCCGTCTTCTATCGTTGGCACGGTGCTGGACGGACAGTACAAAATCGAATCCCTGCTGGGCAAGGGCGGGATGGGAGCAGTTTACCTCGCTCGTCACATCCTGCTGGGTGATCGCGTCGCCATAAAGATTTTGCCACCTGAGGTACGAAATAACGCGGAATGGTTGCGCCGTTTTCGTCGTGAAGGGCAGGCAGCTCGCCGCTTTCGTCATGCCAACGCCGTGACAGTTTACGATCTGCGAACCGCAGCCGACGGCATCATCTACATGGTAATGGAATACGTCGAGGGTAACACTCTTGACCAGGAACTAAAGAGCCGTGGGCGCTTCACGCCCACGGAAGCGTTTGAAATTCTCGAACCCATCATGAGCGTGTTGAATACGGCACACGCCATGGGAGTTGTTCATCGCGATCTGAAACCCGAAAACATCATGATTGGCAAGCCCATCAAAGGCGGCGAGTCGCCGGTAAAGCTGCTCGATCTGGGAATTGCCAAGATGCGCGAAATTGCCGGCGTGGAGAGTAGCGGCACGACGGAACTCACAATGGCCGGCCAGGTTCTCGGCACTCCTTATTACATGTCGCCAGAGCAGTGGGGAGAATTATCACGTGACGAAAATTCCGAAATTGATGGCCGCACCGACATTTATAGCCTGGGGTTAGTTGCGTATCAGATGGTGAGTGGCAAGCGTCCTTATTCCGGAACCACATTGCCAGAATTGAGACGAGAACACTTATCAGTTAACCCTCCGCCGTTAAGTCTGAACGTTCCGGACGTGCCGAGGGCTTTTAGCGAAGCGATTGACCGCGCCATCGCCAAAGACCGCGCCGACCGGCAACCTACAGCAGGCGCGCTCGCCGCCGAGTTGCGAGCTTCGTTGGGCGAAACGATAACATCCGCGGATGCAGATAGAACGCTTCCTGACATTCCCTATGCCGAAAGCTCTTCCGCGCACACACAAGGAATATCAGATGCGCTTGACACCAGGTCAGACGTAAACGCAGCCACCATTCTTACTGTCGATGGCGGACCGACTACTCCTCCGAGATTTCCGGTGGCAGTTAAGTCTCCATCATATCCCCCAATAAGTGATTTGGAAGGTGCAACAGCCATTAGGAAACCGGCAACGCCTGAGCCTGTTGCTCACGAAGTCGACCTGTCTTCCAGCGTAACTATTCAGCAGGCTCCGCGTCAGCAGACGCCGCGAGCCGGAGGTGATTTGGCCGCCGAGCGAAAATCTCGCGGCAAACCGCTGGTGTTAGTAGGCGCAGGCGCACTTCTTCTGGTCTTGGCGGTAGTTGGAGTGGGCGGTTTCTTCGCCGTCAATTGGCTGAAGGGAAACAGTTCAACCGGCGCTTCTGAGAGTGCCAAGACTCCGGCGAGTGGATCTAAGAGCTCCACAGGCAAGTCAGCATCTGCGACCACGGAGTTTGGGCGTTATTGGCTCGAGGTGCTGGCTAACGTTACCGCCGCTGAGCCGATGCGGGTTGCCGGTGCAGTTCCCCTGGCGTCCGGGCAGGCATTCAAGTTCCATTTCGAGTTTGGGGAGAATGGCTACCTTTACATCGTTGGACCGGGGGAACGAAACCAACCGACTGCGTTTCTTACAGATCGGCCGGCATTAATTTCAGGCGTGGAAAGTAACCAGGTCGCTACAGACAGCGACTTCAGCTTTCCGAATGGAATAGAGCACTGGTTGGAACTTGATAAGAAACCTGGCACTGAAAACTACACGATAGTTTTTTCCTCAGTGCGCTTGTCAGCCCCTGCTTTTTTTGGCTCTCAGGCAACTGGAAAACCACTAAGCGAAACAGAACAGGCGGAGTTCAGTGATTTCCTTGCCAAGCATAAAACCGGCGAGCCCGTAACAGAGTTAAATGACAAGGATGGAACAGCGCCGTTTGTTACAATAAAAGTGCCCCAGTCGAGGGAGTCGGGCGTTCCGGTTGTTTTCGAAGTGCGAATTCGACACAAATAAATCCTGTTCGTAACGACCTGCGTATTTAGTCTGGAGGTGAAAATGAGAATAAAGATCACTCTTTTTAGTCTATTAATTGCACTTGCGGGGTTTGACCCCATTCAGGCTTTAGCCCAGCAGGACGAAGACGTCAGGGGCGCTTTCATGACTACGCGGCCGAAAGCGTTAGACAAACAAACCAAGCCAGCCACCAGCCAAAACAAACCAAACAGACGCCGGCCAAAAGCTGTCACGACGGGCTCTACCGCATCGAGTAATATGGGACCTAAGAGTGGTGCAACCGCAACCTCGGGCGTTAACCCGAAGACAAGAAGCCAACGTATAGGCCTTGGATTGACACTCTTCATGCGCGACTCGAATGGACTGGCCGTGCGCGCCCATCCATCACGTGAATTTCGCAAAGGCGATCAAGTTCGGTTTTTGCTTGAGACCAACGCCGATGGCTACCTTTATGTTTTTAACACAACCGACGGCGGAGAGCCGGTAATGCTCTATCCCGACCCCGAACTCGATGAAGCAGGGAATTACATCCAATCACACGTTCCCTTCGAGATTCCATCGAGCGTAGCTGCAGAGGAAAGACTTCGATGGCTAACCTTTGACGAACATGCCGGCGCGGAAAAACTTTATTTCGTCTTCACGCGTGAACCCCTTGCGTCGGTTCCGATCGAAGATGATCTAATTAGCTACTGTCGTGAGGCCAATGCGAAATGTCCCTGGCATCCCGCAACCGAAGTGTGGGCTCAGATTCAAAAAGAGTTAAGTGAACCCGCCCAAATTGCTAAAGTGAAAGGCCTGGGAAAAGCCCAGACTTCGGCAGAGCACCGAGCCGCTACCCGCGGCATCGGTCTCAACAGGGATGACCCTGAGCCGTCGTTAATAATGTTGACAGCCTCGACTAGCAAAAACGTGCTCGTCGCAACTCTGGAATTAATCCACAAGTCAGTAAGTCTGGCGGTGGACTCAGCCGAAGATCCGCCGACGGCACCGAGGAGGTAGTTACTTGAAGGCAAAAGTAATGAAACTTATTACGCTGGCACTGGGAACAAGTCTATTGTTTGGACTCCACCCGTCGGCGTTTTCCCGCGAAGCAACTCGTACATCGGCTTTAGCATTACCGCAAACGGACCAGGCAGGCGTTGCCTTGCAAGAAGGAAGACGCTTGCTCAGGCGAGGCAAAGCCGACCAGGCGCTCGGGCAACTGCAAACTGCTCTCAAACTTTACACCGCTGCAAAAAACAACCACGGCATCGCGGCGACGGAAAATGAGTTGGGCGATCTCTATTTGAGGCAAGGTCAATATAAGGTGGCCATCGATCACTATAAGAGCGCACTCGAAGGGTTTATCGGAGCAGACAAGAAACAGGCGGAGACGGCTGCGGCCGCCAGCCTCCTCGACAGCAGACTGGCCAATGCAAATATCGCTGACGACAAATTCAACGCAAACTTGATGCTGGCAAAGATCGGCGACGTGAATTTTCGGCTGGGACGACTCGATGAGGCCAGCTCAGCTTACAGTCTGATGCAGGTACAAAAGCCTGAAAGTGCCGGGTCCAAAGTTGGCCGGAGGATGGGGGGTCTGGGCGGTATCCTGGGCGGCATTTCAACCGGACGGGTTTCTATTGAAGCGCCTGTGAGTGCCGCTACCCTGGCTCTGGAAGCGAAAAAGGAGCTCGATGAATATCGCGTTTCAATTGTTTACTCCAGTTATGAAGTCGGCATGGGGCGTATAGCTTACGCTCAAAATGATCTCGAATCGGCGAAGAAACATTTTGAGAACGCGCTTGGGGCGACTGGTAGCGGCCTTGGTGGGATTGCCAAGCTGGGGCAAACGCGCCGGTTCCGCGCTGCGGCCCGGACTAGCCTGGGAGACGTTGCGTTGCTCCAGACGCGATATAAAGATGCGACTAAGTCGTATGCAGAAGCAATAAAGGGAGCACAGGAAGATAAACGTATCGACCTGGTGTGGCCCGCTCAACGCGGTTTGGGCAAGAGTCTTTGGTTGCAGGGTTTGCAAGAAAGCAACGCAAAAAAGTCCTTGTCGTTGCGAGAGTCGGCGTTAAAAAACTATCGTGACGCGATTCAGAACATCGAAACATTGCGAGCGGGCAGTCTCCGAGCGGACGAGGCGCGCACGACTTTTCTTGCCACTACGAAAGATGTCTTCGATGAAACGGCGAGCGCCCTTGCCGAGATGGCACTATTGTCTTCGCCGGCTGCCAACGCGCCTCTATCCGGCAAAGCCCTGGATTATGCAGCTGAAGCCTTTAAAGTCACCGAACAGTCACGCGCCCGGTCCTTACTCGACCTCCTCAGCGAAACCGGTGCTTCGATTACCGAAGGCATTCCGGCTGAGTTGCTCAAGCGCAAGCAGGACAACCTGGAACGGCAGCAGGAAATTGCCGGGCAGCTAACTGGAGTTAGTGTGGCTGCTGATCAGAACAAGAAGAAACCTTCTGAGTCGGAGGCTGAGCTCGAAAGACTCCAGACAGAGTTCGACGATATTGAGAATCAAATAAGAACTGCTAGTCCGCGCTATGCCAGTCTTACGGCCGGCAAACCCTTATCTCTTGCTGAGGTCCAGGAGCGACTACTCGATGACCAAACCGTGTTGCTTGAATACAGCCTGGGAACTGAGGCTTCGTATCTTTGGGCAGTGGCCAGGACGGGCGCGACGATTTACAAACTTCCTGCCCGAGCGGCAATCGATAAGTTGGCCACAGACCTTCGGGCACAATTAATTCCATCAAAACTTCAGCGCCGGATCGTGGGTATCGATGTGATGGCTGATTCCCAGCGCGGGCTCGGAATAAGCGCCACACCGTTCGCCGAAGACGCAGTGCCGTTTGTCGCCGCGTCCAGCGCGCTTTACAAAGCCGTGGTCGAACCCGCTGACTCGGTTATTGGAGACAAGCGCCTATTAGTTGTTGCTGATGGTGCACTGAACTACGTTCCTTTTGAAGCGCTGGTTAAATCTCCCGCCAATGCCGACTATTCATCTCTTCCGTATCTGATCAAGTCGAATGAAATCATTTACGCGCCTTCAGCATCTGTGGTCGGCGCAATAAGACAACAACAGAATGCTCAGTCAGGTAGGGCAATATTGGTGCTGGCCGACCCGGTGTTCAATTCAAAGGACACTCGGTCGCGCGGCACCGCTTCTTCGAGCGGCGCCGACACGCGCGGTTTGGGAATCCAAAGCGCTTTGACTGACGTTGCCGGACAGGACGCTACCGCGACTGCCGAGTCAGAGAAGATGCAAGGTCTACCTCTCGCACGTCTGGCGGGAACGAGAGCTGAAGCCGAACAAATCGTCAAACTGGCTAAGATATCCGGCTCGCAGGCTGACGTTTGGCTGGATCTCGACGCCAGCGAAGAAAATCTGGAAACGCGGGATGTTAGGAAGTACCGCATTTTGCATATCGCCACTCACGGTTTGTTGAATGCGGAGCGTCCGCAGTTTACAGGTCTGGTGCTTTCGCTGATTGGCAACAAGATGGAAGATGGATTTCTGCGGACGGATGAGGTTTTCAATCTTCGGCTCGGCTCGCCGCTCGTGATGCTTTCGGCCTGTGAAACAGGATTGGGCAAAGAGAAGCGCGGCGAAGGAGTAATGGGTCTCACGCGCGCCTTCATGTACGCAGGCGCGCCAACCGTCGGCGTCAGTCTATGGTCTGTTGCTGATAGGTCAACCGCAGATTTGATGACGGACTTTTACAAACGCTTGCTAACGACCTCCGGTCCATCGTCTGCGTCATCTTCAACTACTGGTGCCGGCTCCGGAAGCGTATCAGCCTCGGCAGCCAAGCGCGACGCTCAGCTCGCAATGATCGCTGGGAAAAAATACAGCGCTCCTTTTTACTGGGCGCCATTTATTCTCGTCGGCGATTGGCGGTAAAGAACTACACAGACTTCAACGCCTTGCTGTCGAGTCCGACGCTGCCCGCGATTACTGAGTTGGCTGTCGCCGACTCAGCTGCATGATTTGTGTAACTCGGCCGTGCTCCGCTTACTGCAGGATTGGGTGGCTCCCGCCGCGGCTATGGTCGTAGGTTTTCCGGTACAGTTCGGGGTGGTTATGGTAGAGGATGATGTGCTCCCCCTCGTAGCGTGCGACGTTGGCGACGCGCTGAAAGTCGCGGTCGTGCTCGGCGATTATGAAAGCACCCGGTTGAAAGGCTAATACCATCCCAGCCGCGTAAACGTAGCCGCCCTTATCGTAGACACTGCCGGCATACTGAGCGGCCCCGATAGCGATGTCGGGAGAATAGGCTCTTGCGCTATCGTGGGTGCGGTCGGCGCGCGCAATGAAGATTACGTAATCGGAAAAGTTTAGTTGGGCTCGGTAGCCGTGGCGTCGCGCAACGGCGAAGAGTTCTGTTAGTCCGTTGTCAATGGCGCGCAGCATTTCTACGCGTGGTTTTCTGACCGCGTAAACAGGAACGCCGCGGGGCGTCGACGTCGAGTATTTGAAATTATCGCCGGTGACTGCCTGGGCTTGAGCAACAAGTCGCGACACCCTCGATTGGACACCCGCCGCCTGGACATCGACGTTGCCTGATGAAACTACCGAGGCGGCCAGGGTAATTACGGTCAATAGAATCTGCAAAGCTTTCCTCTTCATAGTTAATCGTTCAACATCAAGTAGACTCAAGCTAATATCTGGCAAGGGCGATGCCACACAGGAACTGGCAAAATGGCGACTCAACGAATTCACTTAATGCACCCAATTCGTGTGGACAATCCTATATGCGGTAAGAACGCGGATTGGATTGCGCTGGCCCGCCGACTGCACCTTTGAATTGGTGGCCTGCTTTGCCAAACCTCCTGGCAATTACTCAACGTTACACGGGGACCGCGGGCGCCCTCGCCCGCAACGCCACACAACGAGCAAGCTTTCTTAAAGAGGTCTGTATCCCATCTTGCGGGCGAGGGCGCCCGCGCTCCCAGTAGGAACTCGCCCGGAAAATTCCAAACTGACACGACCGATTCAGGGGTAGTGGGTCAGTTTCGCTACAAATGTCCGATAAACTTTAGGAGGCTCTGAACAAGTAGTTTCGACGCATAGCGTCGATGTGAATTTAGCCCGGCCTTTTCAAGGCGGGGAAAGGTCGACGAAGTGTAGCGTCGCGTAGCGACGCCTGAAGTTAGTG
>JBHEMV010000049.1:0-25139 GCA_046262375.1 Pyrinomonadaceae bacterium | reverse complement strand
GCGATGGAGAAGGGATTGCGATTCGCCATCCGCGAAGGCGGGCGCACGGTCGGAGCCGGCACAGTTTCGGAAGTTGTGGAATAAAGAATTGCCGATTTCCAATTGCCGATTGCCGATTGGAAGCCAGCAGCAAACGAGAATAAATTGGAATTGGCAGTCGGAAATCGGAAATAAGAAGATGCCACGCGATAATATTGTTCTTCAGTGTAATGCATGCAAGAGCCGCAACTACGTAACGACCAAGAATAAAAAGGCCACGCCCGATCGGCTTGAGTTCAGCAAGTTCTGTCGCCGTTGCCGCAAACACACTGATCATAAAGAAACGAAATAACATTTCCGATTGCCAATTGCCGATTTCCGATTAGTGTTTTAGGCGCGCGGAACAATTGGCAATCGCAAATTGGCAATCGGAAATGTCTGGAGGGGTATAGTGTCAACGGTTAGCACGTCGGTCTCCAAAACCGAAAGTCCGGGTTCGAATCCTGGTACCCCTGCCAGCGATATATCGAAGGTTTGTTAGTAAGAAGTCGGCAATCATGGATGACATAGAAAACCCAGACGCCCCGCTTCCTTCACCACGCACCGCCCGCTTTGGAGAGGGCGTGGAAGGTAGAGGGGCGAGGCGCGAACGCGGATTGAGCGGACCGCGAGTGGGCCCACTTAATCGCCTGGCCCAGTTTTTCCGGGACGTGCGGGCGGAGATGAAGCGGGTGTCCTGGCCCTCGGTTACTGAGGTCAAAAACACTACCATTATCACGATTGTCGCTGTCATATTTTTCGCAATTTACTTGTTCCTGGTGGATCGCATATGGACGTTTCTATTAGTACAACTCAACCAGCTACTCAACTGGATGACGGGAGCCTGATTGGCAAGGAAGCACGCTTAATGCAGCAGTGGTTCATACTTCATACCTATTCAGGGCACGAGAAAAAGGTTCGCGACAGCCTGAAAGCTCGGGTGCGCGATACTGATCTGCAAAACGAGATTACCGAAGTGCTGGTCCCGACCGAAACGGTCGTCGAGATGCGTGGCAACAAGCGAATTGAATCATCCCGAATGTTCTATCCGGGTTACGTGCTTGTGCAAATTGAGTGCGACGAACGTGGTCACATTCCTGACAACGTTTTTCACATGATCAAGTCCACCCCAAAGGTGACTGGCTTTGTTGGTGGACATAACCCGACACCGTTGACGCCTCAGGAAGTTGATCAGATTGTTCATAACGTTACTGAGGCGGCTGAGAAGCCGAAGCCAAAGTTCTCCTACTCATCGGGTGAAACTGTACGAATTAAGTCAGGACCGTTTCAAAGTTTTACCGGCAAGGTGGAAGAAGTTAACGAGGATAAGTCGACGCTAAAGGTGACTGTTACGATCTTCGGGCGATCGACACCGGTCGAGTTGAATTTCCTGGACGTTGAGAAGGTGACGTTTGCGGAAGAGGAATGAAAGGCCGTAAATCGTAAGTAGTAAATCGTAAATAGATGGACGCGTCTTTACGATTCACGATTGACGATTCACGATTTACCAAGCGATGAAGAAAATAACAGGCTACATCAAACTGCAGGTTCCGGCCGGCAAAGCCAACCCCGCCCCGCCCATTGGTCCGGCGCTTGGGCAGCACGGCGTCAATATCATGGAATTCTGCAAGGCGTTTAATGCCAAAACCGCCCAGATGGACCCGGATCTAAAAATTCCGGTCGTCATCACGGTCTTTGCCGACCGCTCATTCACTTTTGAGACGAAGACCCCGCCCGCCGCTGATCTTCTGAAAAAGGCGGCCGGCATTTCGAAGGGGTCAGGTAAGCCCAATCGCGAAAAAGTGGGGACGATTTCGCAGGCTAAACTTGAAGAGATTGCCAAAACTAAGTTGCAGGATCTCAATACCACTAGTTTGGAGTCTGCGATAAAGACGATTGCCGGAACGGCCCGGCAGATGGGTCTTACGATTGAATAGATTTCCGATTTCCAATTGCCAATTGCCGATTGGAATCGCATCGCGAAAAGAATGCTGGGTTTTGAGAGGGAGGGATCTGGAAGGCGACGGTTGTCTAAATTGGCACTCGGAAATTGGCAATCGAAAATCCCGTAGGCACCTCGGAGACACGAAATGAAGAAGCACGGAAAGAAATACAACTCATCGGCCGCGAAGCTAGAGCCCGGGCGCAAGTACAATCTCGAAGAGGCGGTAGTAAAGGTCAAAGAGGTTGCGTTCGCAAAGTTTGATGAGACAGTTGAATTAACAGTTTGGCTGGGTGTCGATCCTCGGAAGGCAGATCAACTTGTTCGCGGCACGATTGTTCTGCCACACGGACTCGGCAAATCCAAAAAGGTCCTTGTGATCGCACAAGGCGACAAGATCAAGGAAGCAGAAGAGGCCGGCGCTGACTTTGTCGGTGGCGAGGACATGGTTAACAAGATCAGGAATGAGAATTGGCTCGATTTCGATGCCGTAATATCCACGCCCGACATGATGCGCCTCGTCGGCGGTCTGGGAAAGGTTCTGGGTCCGCGCGGTTTGATGCCTAATCCCAAGACCGGCACTGTAACCTTTGACGTGAAAACAGCGGTGAGAGAAACCAAGGCCGGCAAGGTTGAGTATCGAGTTGATAAGACAGGCGTGATTCACGTACCAGTCGGGAAGGTGTCATTTGATGCCGATAAGCTGCGCGATAACGCGAAGATGCTGCTCGACGCCGTAGTGAAAGCGAAACCGTCAACTGCCAAGGGTAAATACGTAAAGAAGGTTAATTTGGCGGCCACGATGAGTCCGGGAGTTATGCTTGATGAAGCGGCCTATGTCAAATAGCCGCCAAATCGCCGCCAAATACCCGTCAAATTAGGAGCTGGGGGCAACCACGATGAAAACCAAGGCACAAAAGCAGAAAGACTTGGAAGCTCTCACTGAGCAGTTCAAGAAGGCAAAGGCGGCTATGCTGGTCGGCTTCCAGGGTATGACTGTCCCCAAGGATCAGGAGTTGCGCAATCAGTTGCGAGAAGCAGGCGTAAGTTACGAAGTCGTGAAAAATACACTTGCTCGCAAAGCTGCCAAAGGCACCGCGTTGGAACAGGCGGCGGATCAGTTTAAAGGCGTAACGGCGGTGGCGCTTAGCAACGAAGATCCGGTGAATCTATCAAAGGCGATCGCAAAGTTCACGAAGGCAAATCCTGATATTTTCAAGTTTAAAGTGGGCATAGTGGAAGGCAAAGTCGTTGCGTTGGGCGACGTTGAGGCTATTGCCAGCCTGCCTTCGAAAGAAGAATTGATCTCGAAAATTCTATTTCTTATTAATTGCCAGGCGCAGAGACTGGTCACCGTGCTTTCGGCGGTGCCGCGCAACCTGGCGATAGTTGTTAAGCAGATTGGCGATCAGAAGGATGGTCAGGCGGCTTGATTCAAGTCAGGCGGCTTGATTCAAGGTTGCGAGTCTCAGGTTTCAGAACTGAGATTAAGAATTGAGATCTCAAATTTGAAATTTGAAAATTGAAATTTAAGATCTGCTGTTGGAGATCTGATTTTTCGAGTTGAGAATCAGACAGGAGTTGAGAATCAGACAGGTTCTCAACATTCAGGATACGTTTTGAAAAGTAAGCACAGGGCCGGACGCGGACAACGAGCTTGACGATAGTCAGGTGGTCTTACGGCTCCGACGTTCCCGCGGATTCAGATGCAAGCAATTCGCGAAAACGTTCCGTGGGTTCTCCTGCTGCAAAATAGAGCAATTAGCGCTAAGCAGTCAGCGCTCACCGTTTGGGATATGCCTTTGAGTTTATTCTCAAGGCTAAACTCAGGATGAAGAAGGGCTGAAAGTGTTTGCTGAACACTTAATCAGCACTCAGGAACCCTAGTTGAGGAGGATAGAAAGGCAATCATGGCAGCAACACGTGAAGATGTTATTGAGTTTTTGAAAAGTATGACGCTTCTTGAAGCTTCACAGCTGGTGAAGGAGCTGGAAGAAACCTTTGGAGTATCTGCGGCTGCGGCAGCGGTGGCGGCCCCGGCGGCTGGCGGCGGGGGCGGCGGCGAAGCCGCGGCGCCGGCGGAAGAGAAGACTGAGTTTGACGTGATCCTGCAAGCAGTCGGGGGCAACAAGATCAATGTGATAAAGGTTGTTCGCGAAGTGACGGCGCTTGGCTTAAAAGAGGCCAAGGATCTCGTCGAAGCAGCTCCCAAGCCTGTAAAAGAAGGCGTCACAAAAGAAGAAGCCGAAACCATTCGTCAGAAGCTTGCTGATGCCGGCGCAACTGTAGAGGTTAAGTAGTTTCAACGTCCAACGTCAAAGTCATTGCGCGGCAGCATCGACTTTGGCGCGGACTTGAGACATTGGACTGGGTTTGGTCGCTTGACACTCATAGTCTTAGTGTTTAAGTTAAGAGAGTATTGAGGCGCTGGCGTTATTCCCAAAAAATTGAGAAGGTATCAGCCGCTTTTTGTGATAAGCGGTCGGGGCATTCTGCGCCCTGACCGCGCTTTGGTGTCTTTGCACATTGCGGAATTCAGATTTCGGATTGCGGACTTAGAAAAGCTCGCACTTTTTACGTTCCGGAATTCGAAAATCCGCCTCTAGAAATCCAGATAAGGAACTCTCATGTCTGCAAATCTGCTACAAACAGTAAACACAGGGTTGGGGAAACGTACAAGCCAGGCCGCGGAGCGCGTGGACTTTTCCAAAATCTCCACGGCAGTGCAAATTCCGAATCTAATTGAGATTCAGCGCGAGTCCTACAATCGTTTTTTGCAGATGGATTTCCTGCCGGAGGAGCGCGAGAACACAGGACTACAGGCTGTCTTCCAGTCAGTTTTCCCGATCTCGGATTTTCGCGGAACCGCAACACTTGATTTTGTCGAATACCAGATTGGTAACTGGCAATGTAAGTGCGGGCGGTTAGAAGGCCTCAATTATTTAAGAGCGAACTGCAAGCATTGCGGCTCCACGATCAAGGTAAATCCGCTGGCTGCGGGTGAGACGCTCTGCCACAAGTGTGGCACGTTTAACTCGGTCCGTCCCCAACTCTGCGAGAATTGCGGCGAACCTGTGGGGCTGAAACACAAGCATGATCAGCAGGAGTGCCAGGAACGGGGAATGAGTTACAGCGTTCCACTTAAGGTGAAGATTCGACTAACCGTTTACGATAAGGATCCGGAGACCGAAACGCTCTCAATTCGTGACATCAAGGAAGAGGAGGTTTTCTTTGGGGAAATTCCCTTGATGACCGATAACGGCACGTTCATCATCAATGGCACCGAGCGCGTTATCGTTTCCCAACTTCATCGTTCCCCGGGTGTCTTCTTCAAACGCGGTGCGATCTATATTGCCAAGATCATTCCCTATCGTGGTTCATGGGTTGAATTTGAATACGACCAAAAGAATCTGCTTTACGTTCGCGTCGGGAAACGCAAGTTTCTATCGTCGATCTTCCTAAGGGCGCTCGGCCTTTGGTTCAACCGGGAAATCGACGGCAAGCTCGTTAAGAGTGATTCAGCGCTGGAAGAGCGAGTGAAGAATGCTTCGTTTGCTGACGAGGATATCCTGCGGTCCCTTTATGTGACCGATGAAATCAGGGTTGAAGACGGGCGGTTAATGATCCAGGTGCCCGACCAGGGTGCGACCAGCCTGGTGGGAATGAAGGTGGATTTCGATATCAAGGGACGAGGCCCGGAGCCTATTGTCAAATCGGGCAAGAAGGTCACTTCTACGGCTCTCGAATCTCTGCGTAAATCAAACATCGGCGAGGTCGAGATAGAGATTTCGCAGCTTGAGGGTGCCTACGCGGTTTCCGACGTGGTCAACAAGGAAAGCGGCGAGGTCATCCTCGAAGCCAATAACGAGATCGCGCCGGCCAAGTTGCAGGAGATCGTTGAAGGTGGAATCGATAGCTTCTCAGTCTTCTTCCCCGAACGTGACGATATTGGCTCCATACTTTCTCAAACGCTGAAGAAAGATGTCATCACCAAGCCAGTCGATGCGCTTCTGGAAATTTACCGGAAAATGCGTCCTGGCGATCCGCCCACTGTCCAAACCGCATATAAATTGTTGGAGGCGATGTTCTTCGATCCGCGCAAGTTTGATTTCTCGCGGGTAGGCCGGCTGAAGTTCAACATCAAGATGGGTAAACCGGAGCGCGAGCGCATAAACGATCCGCTGCTGTCGGCAAAAGACTTTTACGAAGTGGTTTCTTACGTTCTGAAGATGCGCAAGAACCCTTCGGAGTATCAGGCGGATGACATCGATCATCTTGGCAATCGGCGTGTACGCGCGGTTGGCGAATTGTTGGAGAACCAGTTTCGCATCGGCCTCGAACGCATGGAGCGTGCAATCAAGGAGAAGATGTCGATCCATCAGGAAATGCAGACTACGATGCCGCGGGATCTTATCAACGCCAAGCCCGTGACAGCCGCTGTGCGCGAGTTTTTCGGCTCGAGTCAGCTCTCGCAGTTCATGGATCAGACCAACCCGCTCTCCGAAATCACGCACAAACGCCGCCTGTCTGCTCTTGGACCTGGCGGCCTGTCGCGCGAGCGCGCGGGGTTTGAAGTGCGCGACGTTCATCCAACTCACTACGGCCGCATCTGTCCTATCGAGACGCCTGAAGGTCCGAACATTGGATTGATTTCCAGTCTATCCTGTTTTGCGCGCATCAATGAGTTTGGATTCATCGAGGCACCTTACCGAAAAGTAACTGACGGCAAGGTGGTTGAGTACGTTCGCATTCTTAATGGGGGCGATACAAAGCTTAAACATGGCGAGCATCTGCCGCTCGATGACGTTGAAAAGGTCAACAAGCGCGTTGGCCATGACGGCCGCAAGGCAGACTATGACCCATGGCCTTTTTACCTGACAGCCTGGGAAGAAGACAAACACGTTGTTGGCCAGGCCAACATCGAGCTGGACGAAACCGGTTACATCGTCAATGAGCGCAACGCGGCACGAAAAGCCGGTGAATTCATTCTGGCGTTGCGTAAAGACATCGAATACGTCGATGTCTCGCCGAAACAACTCGTCTCGGTTGCGGCCTCGCTTATTCCGTTTCTAGAAAACGACGATGCGAACCGCGCATTGATGGGTTCAAACATGCAGAGGCAGTCTGTGCCGTTGCTTCGCGCCGAGGCGCCTTACATAGGCACAGGCATGGAGCAAACAACTGCGCGCGATTCAGGCGCGGTCGTGGTAGCCAAACGCGATGGTGTGGTGGACTACGTAGACTCTGAGCGTGCCATCATCAAGGCCGACCACAACGTTGATGGGACGATTTCCCGCGAAGTGACAGCGGACATCTATACGCTGATCAAATTCAAGCGTTCAAATCAAAACACCTGCATTAACCAGCGGCCGATCGTGCATGTTGGTGAGCGCGTGGCCAAGGGACAGGTCATTGCCGACGGACCGTGCACTGATCGAGGTGAGTTGGCCCTGGGCCGCAACGTGCTCGTCGCCTTCATGCCCTGGCGCGGTTACAACTTTGAGGATGCGATTCTCGTTTCCGAGCGGCTGGTCAAAGAGGACTACTACACTTCAATCCACATTGAAGAGTTGGAAATCGAAGCTCGGGACACCAAGCTTGGGCCCGAAGAAATCACTCGCGACATTCCAAATGTGGGCGAAAACATGCTTCGCGATCTGGACGAGAGCGGCATCATACGCATCGGTGCCCAGGTCAAGCCCGGTTCGATTCTGGTGGGTAAAGTTACGCCGAAAGGCGAAACCCAGCTCACCGCGGAAGAGAAGCTTCTGCGGGCGATATTTGGCGAAAAGGCGGGGGACGTAAAAGACGCATCGCTTGTTTCACCTCCGGGAATCGACGGCACGGTCGTCGACGTCCAGGTTTTCACGCGCAAAGGCCAGGAAAAGGATGCTCGTTCGCTGGCGATTGAGCAGGAGGAAGAGGACCGTCTGCGACGCGACCTCGAGGACGAAATCCGCATTCTTCGCGAGCAGCGCGATCAGCGAATTCGGGAATTGCTCGAAGGTCGCAAACTCTCGGCTGACCTGACGGTAAATCGAGAAGTCGTCATTCCGAAAGGTACGCCGATAACTCGCGAGATGCTCGAAGGTATTGAAGCCAAGGTTCTAAGAAAAGTGCAGATGGCGTCTTCGCGCGTGGATGTAGGAGGGGAAATCAAGGAGTACGAAGATCGCACCGAGCGGCAGATCAAAATTCTTTCCGACATTTACGAGGAGAAGATTGCCAAGCTGCGTCAGGGAGATGAGCTGGCTCCGGGTGTGATCAAAATGGTGAAGGTCTTCATCGCCATGAAGCGCAAGCTTTCAGTTGGCGACAAGATGGCCGGACGACACGGAAACAAAGGCGTTATTGCGCGGATCTTACCGGAAGAGGACATGCCGTATTTGCCCGATGGCACTCCTGTTGAAATAGTTCTCAATCCGCTTGGCGTGCCATCGCGAATGAACGTGGGCCAGATCCTGGAGACACACCTTGGTTGGGCAGCCCGGGTGCTCGGTCTTTATTTCGCCACGCCGGTGTTTGACGGCGCAACCGAAACAGAGATTAAGGACAAGCTGAAACTTGCGGGCGTGCGTGCCAACGAACTGGGCCTGCCGGAAATTGTAAACGAGTCAGGCAAGGCAATTCTCTATGACGGATTGTCTGGTGATCCTTTCGAGCAGAAGGTAACAGTCGGCTACATCTATATGCTCAAACTTTCACACCTTGTTGACGACAAGATTCACGCACGCTCGATCGGGCCGTACAGCTTGATTACTCAGCAACCGCTGGGAGGCAAAGCGCAGTTTGGCGGACAGCGATTCGGAGAAATGGAAGTTTGGGCGCTTGAAGCATACGGTGCAGCCCACATCCTGCAGGAGCTGCTAACAGCAAAATCCGACGACGTGGCCGGGCGCTCAAAGATTTACGAAGCCATCGTTAAGGGCGAGGCTGATTTTGATCCAGGTTTGCCGGAGTCGTTTAACGTGCTGGTGCGCGAGCTTCAGTCGCTTTGCCTCGATGTTGAATTGATAAATAAGAAGGTTGCCGGCAACGGTGACGGAACTGAAGAAGGTGTTGGCGAAGCGCTGATTACCAGCGCGGTGGAAGCCTAAACGGATTTTCGATTGCCGATTTCCAATTGCCGATTGGTCTTTGGCTTTCGATTCTGGTTTCTGGGTTGGTCTCGTGATTAACAACCGCGAGAGACCAATCGGCAATTGGCAATCGGCAATTGGCAATGGAGAAAGACGTGTTTCGATTTCAACAAGAGAAGCAGCAATTAGCTCCTGACTTTGAAGCTATTCGAATCTCGCTGGCATCGCCGGACAAAATCCGGCAATGGTCGCATGGCGAAGTCACGAAGCCGGAGACAATCAATTACCGCACCTTTAAGCCGGAACGCGACGGACTTTTTTGCGCGCGTATCTTTGGGCCGGTAGCTGATTGGGAATGCCTCTGCGGTAAATACAAACGCATGAAGCACCGGGGCGTGATTTGTGATAAGTGTGGAGTTGAAGTCACACAGGCAAAGGTGCGTCGTGAGCGCCTGGGTCACATTGATCTTGCCAGCCCCTGTTCGCACGTCTGGTTTTTCAAAGGACTGCCTTCACGCATTGGTCACCTGCTGGACATACCCCTGCGCGAGCTGGAAAAAGTTCTCTACTTCGAATCCTACATCGTCATCGATCCCGGTGACGTACCGGGGCTGAAAGAGCGTGAGCTGCTTTCAGACGAGCGATATCGTGAGCTGGTACGTGATAACCCGGCGCAGTTTGTTGCCAAAATGGGCGCCGAGGCAATTAAAGAGCTGCTGGCGATGGTGAAGGTTGAGGAGTTGGCGACTGAACTTCGTAAGCGGATGAGAGAAGAGACGTCGCAGCAGAAGAAGCTCAAATACTCGAAACGTCTGAAAGTCGCTACCAGCTTCTTGAAGTCGGGCAACCGGCCCGAGTGGATGATACTAGACGTTATTCCCGTTATTCCGCCTGAGTTACGCCCCTTAGTGCCTCTCGATGGTGGACGTTTCGCAACTTCAGATCTTAACGATCTCTATCGTCGCGTAATTAATCGTAACAATCGTCTGAAGAAGCTTATGGAGCTGCGTGCTCCCGAAGTCATCGTGCGTAACGAGAAGCGCATGCTACAGGAAGCAGTTGATGCACTGTTTGACAACGGCCGTCGCGGCCGCGTTCTGCGGGGCGTCAACAACCGCCCGTTAAAGTCCCTGAGCGGAACACTCAAGGGCAAGCAAGGTCGCTTCCGGCAGAATCTGCTCGGAAAGCGCGTCGACTATTCGGGTCGTTCCGTGATCGTAGTCGGTCCAGAGTTGAAGCTGCATCAGTGCGGGTTGCCGAAGAAGATGGCGCTTGAGCTGTTTAAGCCGTTCATCTACAACCAACTGGAAAAACAGGGTCATGCCGCAACCATCAAGCAGGCAAGGGAGATGGTTGAACGCCAGGAACCGGTTGTTTGGGACATCCTCGAGGAAGTCATTCGCGAGCATCCAGTGCTCTTGAATCGCGCGCCCACGCTCCACCGCCTGGGAATCCAGGCCTTCGAACCCGTGCTGGTTGAAGGTAAGGCGATCAAGATTCACCCGCTCGTTTGTACGGCATTCAACGCCGACTTCGACGGCGATCAAATGGCGGTGCACATTCCGCTCTCTCCTGAGGCGCAAATCGAGGCCGCAGTCTTGATGCTGTCGAGCAACAATATTCTTAGTCCCGCAAGCGGCCAGCCAATTGCGGTGCCTTCACAAGACATCGTCCTGGGGATCTACTATCTGACTCGCGACAAGCCTGGGGCGAAAGGGGAGGGCCGTGTTTTTGCATCGCTAGAGGAAGTGTTGCTCGCCCTCGACTCGAAAGATGTAACAACTCAAACACCGATCAAGCTTCGCATCCAGGGAGACTTGATCGATCTGACACAGGAACATGATCCGCAGGACATTCTTCGTGCTGCCGTGCAGGAAGATGTACGGCGCGTGATCGATACGACCGTCGGCCGAGTCATCTTTAATGATTCGATTCCTCCGGGCTTGCCTTTTTTCAACGGCACGCTCAAGAAAAAAGGACTCCAGTCCCTCGTCAATTATTCCCACATTCGTCTCGGCCACGAGATGACTGTGAAGATGCTTGACGATCTCAAGAACCTGGGATTCCTTTATGCCACCAAGGCAGGCATCTCCATCGGCATTGACGATTTGGTTACGCCGGATGCCAAGAAGCCCCTGGTAAACAAGGCTGAGAAAGACGTCATCGCGGTTGAGCAACAATATCTCGACGGCGTGATCACCAGCGGCGAGCGCTACAACAAAGTCATCGCTATCTGGTCTGAGGTGACTGATAAAGTCGCCAAGGAAATGTTTAAGGCTATGGACGAGCGCGAGAAGGCAACGGGCGAGCTAAACCCGATTCTCGTAATGAGTGATTCCGGAGCGCGAGGCAGCGCCCAGCAGATTCGGCAGTTGGCGGGCATGCGCGGATTGATGGCCAAGCCTTCAGGCGAAATTATTGAGACACCCATTAAAGCCAACTTCCGCGAAGGTCTGGATGTGTTGCAGTACTTCATTTCCACTCACGGCGCTCGCAAGGGCCTCGCTGACACGGCCTTGAAGACGGCGGATTCGGGTTACCTGACACGCCGCCTGGTTGACGTCGCTCAGGACGTCATCATCAGTGAGCCGGATTGCGGCACGCTACGCGGAATCTCCGCCAGTGCTATCGTTGAAGGTGGCGAGGAGATCGAGTCGTTGCGTGATCGCATCGTTGGCCGCATCGCACTGGAAGATGTGATGGATCCGGTTGAGGGCCGGGTCATCGTCGACTCCAATGCCGAGATTGACGAGGATCTTTCTTCTGAAATCCAGCGTTCGGGTGTGCAGCGTGTGCGCATTCGTTCGGTACTAACTTGCGAATCTCGCCGAGGTTGCTGCATCAAGTGCTACGGTCGCAACCTGGCAACAGGACGGCCGGTCGAGATTGGCGAGGCTGTGGGCGTAATTGCAGCCCAGTCCATCGGCGAACCCGGCACGCAGCTTACAATGCGTACGTTCCACATTGGCGGTACAGCGCGTTTGGAAGAGTCTTCCAAACACGAAGCCCGCCAGGACGGGACGATTAAATATCTGGATCTCCAAACCGTCAAAAGTCGCAAGGGCGAGCGCATCGCAATGAACCGCAACGGTTCCTTAACCATCATTGACGATCGTGGTCGCGAGGCGGCGCGCTATCAAATTGTTTATGGTGCGCACATTCTGGTGGAAGACGGCGCGCGAGTTACTCAGGATCAACTGTTAGCCACGTGGGATCCGTTTACCTTCGCAATCCTGACGGAAGTGGCCGGTCACGTTAAGTATCAGGATTTGAAAGAAGGCGTGACCTTTGATGAAGAGGTTGACGAGGTGACGGGGCAGTCGCGCATGGTTGTTAAAGATTCGCCTGACGAGAAGAAACAGCCACGTTTAGAAGTTCGCAACGCGAGTAACAAGCTCCTGAAGACTTACCAGATGCCGGTTCGGGCAAATCTGATGGTGGTTGACGGCGAAGACGTAGAACCCGGCGACATCATTGCGAAGATTCCCCGCGAGACTACCAAGACCAAGGACATTACCGGTGGTCTGCCACGCGTCGTCGAGTTGTTCGAAGCGCGACGGCCTGCTGAAACCGCGGTTATGTCGGAAATCGACGGCACGGTCGCCCTCGGTCCGATTGCCAAGGGTAAACGTAAGCTGATCATTACCGGCGACGATGGTGAAGAGCGCGAGTACGACATTCCTCGCGGCACGCACATCAACGTGCAGGAAGGCGATCGCGTTCGCGCCGGAGAAGCGTTGATGGATGGTCCTCTCAATCCGCACGACATTCTGCGGGTGCTCGGTATGCAACGCTTGCAGGAGTATCTCGTCAACGAGATTCAGGAGGTTTACCGCCTGCAGGGTGTGAATATCAACGATAAGCACATTGAGGTTATCGTTCGTCAGATGCTTCGCTGGGTGAAGATCAAAGAGGTTGGCGACACCGACTTCCTGCTTGAGGAGCAGGTGGACCGTTTCCGCTTTACCGACGAGAACGAGCGCGTTAACGCAGAAGACGGCGAGGTTGCACAGGCTGAACCGCTGCTTCTCGGTATCACGAAGGCGTCGCTCTCGACTGATTCTTTCATCTCCGCAGCGTCGTTTCAGGAGACTACCCGCGTGCTTACCGAGGCGGCTATCTCGGGACGTATTGATTATCTGCGCGGCTTGAAGGAGAACGTCATCATGGGGCGGTTGATTCCTGCCGGAACGGGCATGGAGTATTACCGCAACGTGGAGATCGATCGCGATGAGTCGATCGAGCAAGCGCGCGATCGCGACCTTGATGAGTTTCCAGACATTGTCGGCGGTCATGAGATGGCAGTTCCGCCTGCACGCGAGCCTCTTGTTAAGGCGATCGGCGACGGCGAGGTGGAAGAAGTACCGGAGTAGAACCGACTTTGGGATTGCGCTGACTAGTCAGCGCTTTCGCAAGCGGCGACTAGTCGCCTCACTCCAGGTTGACAGGCAGGAATGCGTGTACTACGTAGACCGGCGTGGTTTAATCGCGCCGGTCTTTTGATTTATTAGCCGGAACCGTAGCGCTAATAGTTGCGGCGGAGCGTCCGGTTGTGAATCCGCGCTGTGCCAATCAGCCCTGCTGACGACTTCAAACCCCGACGACAGACTTGCATTCAAATAATCCTCATTGTTATGCAGGTATGCCTGCACGCGATGAAGCTTTCCTGTTTTGAGATCAGTAAACTGTGCCTGCTTTCCCATCAACTGACGCATTGGGTGTAACTCGCATAGGAAGAGTTCACCGCCTGTTCTCAGCGTGCGACCGGCTTCGGCAAAGAAGGGTGCCAGATGTTCAACGTGTTCCAGGACTAACATCGCAATTAGCAGATCTGCTGATGCATTTGGGAGCGGCCATGGCGTGCGAACGTCATGGTGAATAAAGCGGACGCGCGAATCCCGCACGCGGGCTTTTGCGCGTCGCAGCATTCCCTCGGAGAAATCCAGCGCCGTAATGCTGGTAGCGCTTTTGGCCAACCACGCGGTGTTGTGGCCCGTGCCACAACCAACTTCGATTACCTCGCGACCGTCAAAATGAAGATCAATTTGCCGCAGGATCTTCGAAGCAAGCTCGCGCGTGCGATTGGGGTCGGTATCATAGGTCTCAGCCCACTCGTCGTAGGCCGCGGCCACCGCAGACTTGTTGGAAGGCTGGGTCATATAACATAGAAGGAGGGCCACAACGCGAGGGATTGTAGCAGGGCAAATGGCGAAAGAGCATCGCGCGTCGTACGGCTACGCGATGCTCCTGCGTGCTTATCTATTCAGCGTCAAACGTGGATGGCCTTCAGTCACCGGCCACGCTAGTAGAAATCCTGGACAGCTCATTAATTCGTTCGCGAACGGCTCGTGCCAGGGCTTCAACATCCTCAGGCGCGTAATTCGCAGACCGAAACGCATCCTTAATCTGCTCATCTCTCAGTCGGCTCAACAAAGCGGCAATCCATTTGGCATCCTGCACCGTAACATTTGAGAAAAGGTCTTTATTCTTACCGCCGTAGTTTATGTCAACCTGATTGCCCTTCACCGACTTAACAAAGGATGCCTTCACAAAATCGGAGGGCTTATTGCGGCTGCGGGAAATGAACCCGCCGGTTTTTCCGAAACTCCCTCCCAAATCACTGACGATGTAGCGCAGCTCGCCGCCGGTGTCTCCCTTGGGAGCCAGGATCTGATTATTGTCGTCCTTCATGTCCCAGTTGTTGATTAGGGCCATCATGATTTTAAGACCTTGAAATTCCGGTGTTCCCTTGAAAGGGTTGTCGCTCCACCTCCAGGTACCGATTCTTTTCACATCATTCGGCCGTGCTTCGAGTCTTACGTTGTCGAATGTTCCCTTTCCGATGATCGTAAGATTTGGGACAAGGTATGCGATTTCAGTTTCATAGCCGAGAGCCCACAACAAGCGATTTGCCGCGGTGTCGGTTTGGGCTTCCTTGCCGAGTTTGGCTACCCATTCATTACCAGCGCCGTCGCGAACCCGATACTTCGTGGAGTATCCGCCCGTCTTTTGCTCGATGAATGTTATCCGGCTTAGATCCGGCTTCATCGCCTCACCACCAGCACCCAGCAAAAGATTTCGCGACTCAATATTCCCGGGCGCGCGCCATAAAACGGGCGTACCTGTGTAAATCTTCTTGTTTGGATCCTGTGTATCTTTGACGGTCGCATTTTGAGCGTGTCCTGGAAGTATGGACGCTGTCAGAAGAGTAAAAGAAATAATAGTCAACAAAGGGGTTTGGAACTTCATGATTGCCTCCTCAGGATTTGCTCCTGGCTTCAATTACAATGTAATTTTCCAATACGACGAAAACGGGGACTGTCTGTTTCCGGGGCCCACAATAGCTCACTGAATCGAATTCGTGGATTAGTTAGCAATCAAGATGCCGGGCCTGACAGTTGCAGCGTATTCCCACATGGTTAGACGCGGGTGCTTTTTACCGCAGACTTTGATGGTGTCGCAAGTCGCCACCATCTCAACGATGAGAGAATAGTTTGCTATACAAGAGATTAGCACGGTAAGTGTCATTGGCCATCATCACGACCAAACAAATAAAAGAACTTACGGGCGCTCGCAAAGCTGCAATGCCGGAATTCATTTCGCCCCAGCTTGCGACGTTGGTTAGAGAACCGCCTGAGGGCGAAGAGTGGTTTCATGAATTGAAGTTTGACGGTTACCGCATGCTATGCCATTTGAACCGTGGCAAAGTCCATTTCTGGAGCCGCAACGCCAAAGATTGGACCGAGAAGTTTCCCAACCTCGCTAAAGCGTTAAAAACATTCCCCGCAACGACAGCCATCCTCGATGGCGAAATTGTGATTGAGGACAAAGAGGGTCGCAGTAGTTTTCAAAGTCTTCAGCAATCGATGGGGAAGGGCGGCAAGCCGGGAGCGAAGGTTTTTGTATTCCACATTTTCGACCTTATCTTTTTCGATGGCTTCAGCCTTGTAAAAACTCCACTAAGAGAACGCAAGGCCCTGCTTGAAGAGCTGTTCGCCTCGGGTAAGCTGAATGGGCCTAAAGGTCCGCTGCGCTACAGCGATCACGTCGCGGGAAACGGCGCGCAATTTTTCAAACAAGCCTGCGACTACCGCATCGAAGGGATAGTTTCCAAACTTGCTGATTCGCCATACGAGTCTACCCGCACTCGAAGCTGGATGAAGACAAAATGCATCAAGCGCCAGGAGTTTGTGCTTGCAGGATACACCCCTTCGAAGAAAGGTTTTCCAGGCTTTGGCTCGCTTATCCTGGGCGTCTACGACAAGGGCAAGCTCGTTTTTTCCGGGCGCGTCGGCACCGGCTTCAGTATCAAGCAACGGCTGGAACTGCAGAAGAAGCTGGATCGAATATCGCAAACATCGATGCCTTTCGCGGTGAAACCAAAGGATCCCGGACTGCGTGAAGCTCATTGGGCCAAGCCACAGCTTGTAGCGGAAGTGGAGTTTACTGAATGGACTGCAGACGGTTCGATTCGTCACCCGTCTTTTAAAGGACTGCGGGAGGATAAAAAACCGGCCCACGTGGTTCGGGAAGAGCCTGTTTGATTTTGCGCGCGAAGCCAAGACTAATATGCGAATCAGAAGTAGGCTGTTCTTTTACATTTCGCGCCTTTGGCGCTTTAAACGACCTCAATTACTACATAACCTCATTCGAGGTGGGGCCCCCGCATAGCCCCCATGAAATGCTAGTTGAGATCTTCCTTCATCAGTTCCTTATTAATTGCAACAGCAGCTTGGGCTCCTTCTGAAGCAGCGACGATCACAAATTGGACCAGGCGCGAAGCATCGCCGGCGACGTATAGCCCGGGAACGTTGGTAGTTTCATAATCGCCTGTCTCAACACAGCCTTGTTCTGAAAACTCGCATCCGAGTGTCTTTGGCAGGTGCGAGCCCTGCCGCTGACCAGTGCTGAAGAACATCCCTCGGCGAGCCAGCAGCTCTCCGTTAGTAAACACAATGTGCTCCAGCACGCCGTCTCTTCCATCAAGTCGAGAAATGCTGTCTTCGCGCACACTAATGTTTTGTTCGGTCAAACGGCGAAGTTCCTGGTCCGACAATTCAGATGGACCATCCGAGCAAAGCACCAGATCGCGACTCCATACGGTCAGTTCCAGCGCCAGCCCGAAACCATTTTCTCCTCGTCCGTAAACTGCCAGTGGCTGATCGCGCATCTCCCAGCCATCACAGTAGGGACAATGAAACACACTGCGTCCGTAGAACGCGGAGAGTCCTTCCATCTTTGGGAGATCATCAATGACGCCGGTTGCGAGCAGGACTTTGCGCGAAGAAACTTGCTCGCCATTATCGAGTGTCAGCTCGAAACTGTTTGCAGAACGCTTTGCGTCGACGACTTCGGTGTGACGCAATTCCACCGTTTCATACGGGCGAAGCTGTTCGCGGCCAAGGTGAAGGAATTCAGCCGGCTCGATGCCATCGCGCGTCAGAAAGCCATGAAGGCCGCGAGACACAGCATTGCGCTGCTGGCCTGCATCACACACAAGCACGCGTCTTCTGCAACGTCCCAGCACGAGCGCCGCGCTCAAACCGGCGGGACCGCCGCCGACAATAACGACATCAAACACGGATTCTCCCATTAGTGTTCCTGCAGCAGTGGTTTTTCAGCCAGGGTTTACAATTGCCGCGATAACGCAACGTGCAACGGGAAATCAAAGGGGGCGAGTCGGCGGTTTTCCAGGAGATTGAAGTATAACAGCAAAAGACCGGCAGGAGTTGATTGCTCCCACCGGTCTCGGATACGCATTGAATGCGTTGTAAGTTATGGAGCTAGAGCAGGAGGTCTGGCGCCCTGTGGACACACCCACAACTCGACCATCAGTACATCTCTGGTTGGTCCAACCAGGGTGACGATGCGTTGACCACTGATGCCTCTGGAATTAACAAGGTAATCGACTATCCGCGTCGTGTGCCGTTGTACGTCGCCCGGCCGGCTGCGTGGGCCCGGATAGACAATTACGTAGGCAGTTGAAGATGGATCGTTTTGTAATTCGATGGCATAGTTATCCAGTCGAGCCTTCTCGTCGTTTCGTGCAATATCGGGAAACTCGTCAAACTTTTTACACTCTACCGGCACAGGAAACGGCACCGAGCAGGTGGCTGTGCAATCGAGGTTGTAGCCGCCCATGGAAAGGGTTGCGGTTACGGTCTGACCGGCAAGTCCTGTTGTATCCACACGAATTGTGCTGGTTCCCTGACCTTCAATGATTCTTCCAGCAGATACGCTCCAGTTATAGACAGGTGCAACGTTCGGCGATCCGCCTATCACGGTGGATCTAAAGGTAAGCGGCTGATTGAGCTCAACTCTGTCGGGACATTCGATCGTGATATTGGGACATACGGGTTGCTGCGGCGGACATCGATTCACCAAAACCGAGGTAGATGAAAACGCTTCGCATGCCGCGTCGCCGCTGCCGGTATCGATATCGACATAGGCTCTGTGGTAACCGGGCTGGACTCCGGAAAGATCCCATGTAACCGTGGGACCATCGCCCTCAATGCGGCCGGCGCTGGTCGTCCACCGGTACCGAATCGGATAGTTGGAAGTAGCCCGAGCGTTCAGGTGAACTATCGCCGGGCCTGTACCCTCGCAAACAGTGACGACCCGCGGTTCCGCTGACAGAGTCAGGTTTGGCGGAGTAAAGGCGATAGTGTCTCTCCGCGCCGTTTGGGCGGAGGCTGACGAAGCAATCGCAAACAGCCCTACCAGGGCAATTGGCAGAAACGTTCCAAAAGTGCGGCGCGCGTGTCTCAACATTTACACTCCTTTGCGGTGTTGCGTTCTTCAAGTCCGCGAAGTCCAATATCAATTGGCCGACGGGGCCCTTCGGAGAAGTAGTAGTTGATAGGGAAATAGAGGGAATGGTGAGTTATTTCCACAACTTGTCGGCATAATAGTCGATTGATATTAGCCATCATTTATTGCCCCATCAAACTGAACAGCCGACGGATCATCATCAGCAAAGTCGCGCGAAGGCTGTTTGACTCACTCACGGAATTAAAGTAGATCAGTGGAGAGCCTGAGCATCGCCGCGTTTTCTGCGTTGGTACCCCAAATGAAGCCGCCGTTTAAAATCGCACTAATCGTCGTCTTTTTTCTGGTCTTTGGTCAAGCCGGCTGCTCGAGGAAAAAGGCCATAAACGCAGACGCCAGCGCGTCCCCGGGCCCCAATAATACCACCGCCGGGGAACGATCACAGGCGCGCGCTTATGTGGACCAGGGTAAGGATTTTTACCGTACCGACAGGGATGAAAAGGCGGCGGACGCCTTTCGAGAAGCGATTAAATTAGATCCCGATCTGGCTGAGGCGCATTTTCGCCTGGGTCTGAGCCTGGACGCGCTCGGAGTGGAGAAGGAAGCTGAGGAGGCCTATAAGAAGGCTATCGCGAAGTATAAGAAGTATCTCGAGGCAAACAGCAAAGACGCCGAAGCCCACTACAATTTGGGTCAAACATATGCCGGACTGCACTTGTACAGTGAAGCTGTAAGAGAATACAGGCAAGCGACACACCTTAAGTCGGATGATGCCGACATGTTCTATGACCTGGGAGTCGCTCTGACGAAGCTTGCTCAATACAATGAGGCCGTGGCAGCGTTCTCCAAGTCACTTGAGATCGACCCTGAGAACTATCGAGCCGAAGACGCGCTTGAAGAAGCACGCGAGGGCGTTAAGCGAGTCCGCGCCGGCAAGAAACATCAGGAGGATTTGTTGAAGAAGCAGAAACAAGAGAATGACAATAAGGCCGAGGACGGCACGCCCAGGTCAACCACATCGCCTGCTTCTTCCAATTCAAATTCGAATCGCAAACGTAATCCCTAACTTTTAGTCGTCGTAGCCCACTGTTGGGGAGGGCTTGAGCTTTAGCCGATTATTACAAGAAATGGCGAGACTCTGGATTCGTTGACAAGAAATGAGGAGTAGCTAAATGGCAACATACACGCCGCCACCATATTTTCCGCAAAGCTCATTAGCGCCGCCGGACAAGAATCGTTACAAAAAGTTCAAGGTAATGATCTTCGCAGTGGCGCTTCTGCTACTTCTATTGCTGGGCGGAATTGCGTGGGGAATCTGGCATTTGCTGAAGTCAGTTTTATAGCCATAGTATTAGTACAACGAACGGTCCCATGAGGTCAGTACCACCTCGCGGTAGCGGGTGGGTTTCGGAATGGAATTGAGACACATTGTGCATGAATGCAACGGACCTACCCGCTACCGCGAGCTGGTACTGACCTCATGGGACCGCACCCATCGTACTTCAGCTGGGCAAACTGCATCAGCGCCTCACTGCTCCCGCGCTTGACAGTTAAGATATTGACGATTATAGTTTCCGTTTTCGGACTTACGGTCTGAAGTCAACAATGCAACGTCCTGTTGGTTCTGTCGGTGTGGAGGCGTTGCTCGACTGGCAATTGATGCAGTCGGTTTTGACAATTATTGTGGCGTAGTCGTCTGCGTCGCGTTGGGTATTATTCTTCGCTCCAGCGCAGGCACGCGTGAAAGGTCCCCAAGCCTTCTCGTCTTAGAATGCGACGCCACAGAAAAGTCGGCTTAAGGGGAGCCACAATCCACACCCGCCCGAGTGGTGACGTCAGAACATCCCTAAAAGAAATTTTTAACAGGGCAGCTTGCCTGCGCTGACTGCCGGACATAGCGGAGTCTCAGCGAGACATCCCGCGTGGTTTTGCCACAGGTTCCGGAAAGAGGCAGGTAATGCCTTTTTGCGCGCTCTGAACCGTAGGTCGCGTTTAAGCGAAGAGAAAAGATCGAGGAAATACAAGTGCCGACGATTAATCAGCTTGTTCGCAAGGGACGCCAGGCAGTCAAGTATAAAACTGCCAGCCCCGCGCTCCAGAGTTCGCCGCAAAAGCGTGGTGTTTGCACGCGTGTCTATACGCAAACTCCCAAAAAGCCAAACTCGGCATTGCGGAAGGTAGCCCGAGTTCGGCTGACTAACGGGATCGAAGTAACTACATACATTCCAGGCGTTGGTCACAATCTGCAGGAACACTCGATAGTATTGATTCGCGGCGGGCGAGTTAAGGATTTACCCGGCGTGCGATATCACGTTATTCGAGGAACACTCGATTCGGTAGGCGTTGCCGATCGTAAACAGGGGCGTTCGAAGTACGGCGCCAAGCGGCCGAAGGCGGCTGGAAAATAACTGCTAAATTGAAGAGCGATACGCTATGCCAAGAAGAAGAGTTGCTGAACGACGAGAAGTACTGCCGGATCCGATTTACACCAGTCCTCTGGTGACAAAGTTTATCAACGGCGTCATGTGGGGTGGCAAGAAATCGGTCGCGGAGATCATCTTTTACGGCGCAATGAAGCAAATCGGCGATAAAACAGGCGAAGAGCCGCTCAAGGTTTTTAAGCGCGCAATCGATAACGTGAAACCAACTGTTGAAGTTAAGTCGCGCCGGGTTGGAGGTTCTACTTATCAGGTGCCTATCGAAGTTCACCAGGAAAGGCGCGGCGCGCTGGCTATCCGCTGGATTGTTTCGTATGCACGTGGGCGCGGTGAAAAGAGCATGACCGACCGGCTGGCCGGTGAAATTCTCGACGCGGCGAACAATCGTGGGAATTCCGTCAAGAAGAAGGAAGATACGCATCGCATGGCAGACGCCAACAAGGCGTTTGCGCATTACAAATTTTAGAGAAAAACGGTCTTTGGACTTTGGTCTTCGGTTTTTGCAAAGACCTAAAACCCAAAACCAAAGACCAGTATTGTTGAGATGGCAAAGCAGGACTTAAATCTTACCAGGAATATCGGCATTATGGCCCACATCGATGCCGGTAAGACCACCACGACTGAACGCGTGCTTTATTACACGGGCATCACGCACAAAATTGGCGAGGTGCACGAGGGCACGGCGACGATGGACTGGATGGAACAGGAGCAGGAGCGGGGTATCACAATTACCAGTGCCGCCACGACCTGTTACTGGGAACGGAATGGCGTCGACCATCGCATAAACATTATCGATACGCCGGGTCACGTCGACTTCACCATGGAAGTTGAGCGCTCATTGCGCGTGCTCGACGGCGCTGTAGCTGTATTCGACGGTGTCGCCGGCGTTGAACCACAATCAGAAACTGTTTGGCGACAGGCTGACAAGTATGGAGTGCCGCGAATTTGTTTTATTAACAAACTCGACCGTGCCGGCGCGTCCTTCGATCGATCATTTGAATCGATCATTACTCGCCTGGGTGCGAACCCCATCGCAATTCAAATCCCTATCGGCATCGAGGATCAGTTCAAAGGCGTGGTCGATTTGATCGCCATGAAAGGCTTGATCTGGAACGATGAGAGCAAAGGTTCCGAATACGAAACAGCGGATGTTCCGGATGACCTTAAAGAAGCGGCTGCAGCCGCTCGCGAAAAACTTATCGAAGCGGTGGCGACTGTCGACGACGGCTTAATGCACAAATATCTCGAAGGCGAACAGATCACCGAAGAAGAGATTCGAAAGGCGCTGCGGAAGGGGGCTCTCGAGTTGAAATTGGTGCCTGTTGTTACGGGTTCAGCTTTCAAGAACAAGGGTGTACAGACACTGCTGGACGCCGTTGTCGATTACCTCCCATCGCCACTCGATGTCCCGCCGGTTGAGGGAGTTAATCCAAAAACCGGAGAAACAGAAACTCGCGCGCCAGAGGCCAGTGCACCTTTTTCAGGTCTTGTTTTTAAGATCATGTCCGATAAGCATCTGGGGCAATTGTCTTTCGTTCGTATCTACAGTGGCACTACCAAGGCAGGTTCCTATGCCTACAATCCGACCAAAGATACCAAAGAGCGAGTGGGCCGGCTGATGCGCATGCACGCCAACAAGCGTGAAGACATCGACGACGCGAGCGCCGGAGAGATCATAGCCATTGGCGGGATGAAGCAAGTCACCACGGGGGACACGGTTTGTGATGAGAATAAGCCGATCATTCTGGAGAGGATGGAGTTTCCAGCACCTGTAATCCGCGTCGCGGTTGAGCCCAAGACACGACAGGACCAGGACAAACTCGGCATCGCTTTAAACCGCCTGGCTCAGGAAGACCCTTCTTTCAATGTTTCGACTGATCCCGAGACCGGCCAGACCATAATCGCCGGTATGGGAGAGTTGCACCTGGAGATTATCGTCGATCGGATGAAGCGTGAGTTTGGCGTAGAAGCAAATGTAGGCAAGCCACAGGTCGCATATCGAGAAACGATCACTCAACCCGCGCCTGGCAAAGAAATTTATAAAAAGCAGACTGGTGGCCGCGGACAGTTTGGTCACGTCGAGATCGAAGTTGAGCCGGCACCCGGTGAAGGCTTTGTATTCGAAAACAAGATTACCGGTGGTGCGATACCCAAGGAATACATCAAGCCTGTCGAGCAGGGAATTAAGGACGCAATGGAGCGTGGTTTCCTGGCGGGCTATGAGCTGGTAGACATCAAGGTGCGCCTGGTCTTTGGTAAATACCACGAGGTTGACTCCGACGAACGTTCATTTCATATCGCAGGCTCCCTGGCATTCCAGGATGCAGTGCGAAAAGCCAAGCCTGTCTTGCTAGAGCCGATCATGCGGATTGAGGTCGTTACGCCCGACGAATACATGGGCGCGGTTAATGGCGATCTGAGGCGCCGACGCGGACAAATCGAAAAAACGGAACCGCGGCCCGGCGGCGCGCAGGTTATCACTTCATTCGTGCCGCTTTCAGAGATGTTTGGTTATACGACTGACTTGCGCTCAGCTACTCAGGGACGGGCGACATCGACGATGCACTTCGAGCGCTATGAGCAGGCGCCAAAGAGTGTTGCGGAAGAAGTAATTGCAAAGGTTCAGGGAGTGGCTAAGTAGTGACAAGTGACAAGTGAACACAAGGTTTCCCGTTACCTGTCAGTTGTTACCTGTGACTCATAAGGAGCAGAAATGTCAAAGGAAAAATTCGACCGCAGTAAGCCGCACGTAAACATCGGTACGATCGGGCACGTGGACCATGGGAAGACGACGTTGACGGCGGCGATCACGAAGGTGTTGCATGATGCTGATCCGTCGGTGTCGTTCACGCCGTTCGACCAGATCGACAAGGCGCCGGAGGAGAAGGCACGGGGGATCACGATTGCGACGGCGCACGTGGAGTACGAGACGGAGAAGCGCCATTACGCGCACGTGGACTGTCCGGGCCATGCCGACTACGTGAAGAACATGATCACGGGAGCGGCGCAGATGGACGGCGCGATTTTGGTGGTCAGCGCGGCGGACGGTCCGATGCCGCAGACGCGGGAGCACATTCTGTTGGCGCGTCAGGTGGGTGTGCCGTACATCGTGGTGTTCCTGAACAAGGTGGACATGGTGGACGATCCCGAGCTGTTGGAGCTGGTGGAGCTGGAGGTGCGGGATCTGTTGAGTAGCTATGAGTTTCCGGGAGACAAGATACCGGTGATCAAGGGGTCGGCGTTGAAAGCGCTGGAAGGAGATCCGGAGTGGGAGAAGACGGTGGAAGAGCTGATGGCGGCGGTAGATGAATACATACCGACGCCGGAGCGAGACGTAGAGAAGCCGTTTTTGATGCCGGTGGAAGACATCTTCACGATCCAGGGACGAGGGACGGTGGCCACCGGGAGAGTGGAGCGAGGCAAGGTAAAGGTAAACGAGACGGTAGAGATAGTGGGGATCAAGGATACGCGGACGACGGTGGTGACCGGGGTGGAGATGTTCAAGAAGCTGCTGGACGAAGGGACGGCAGGGGACAACGTAGGGCTGCTATTGAGAGGAGTGGAGCGGAAAGACATCGAGCGGGGGCAGGTAATAGCGAAGCCCGGAAGCATCACGCCGCACACGAAGTTCAAGGCTGAGGCGTATGTATTGACGAAGGAAGAGGGAGGGCGACACACGCCATTCTTCACGGGCTACCGGCCGCAGTTTTACTTTCGGACGACAGACGTGACGGGAGTGGCGCACCTGCCGGCGGGAGTGGAGATGGTGATGCCGGGAGACAATGTGGCGATGGAGATAGAGTTGATAGCGCCGATAGCGATGGAGAAGGGATTGCGATTCGCCATCCGCGAAGGCGGGCGCACGGTCGGAGCCGGCACAGTTTCGGAAGTTGT
>JBHEMV010000048.1:406-25903 GCA_046262375.1 Pyrinomonadaceae bacterium | reverse complement strand
GTTGGACGCTGCCCAGATGCTGCTCGATGCAGGCGCAGTTGATAAGTCCTACGCGGAGTATCGCTCGATTCTGACAACTCAGCCGGATAACGCAGATGCCAACCTCGGCGCCGGTCTGTCTCTTTTTGCTACAGGGGACAAGGCTAAATACCAAGAAGCCGCCAATTTTCTCCAACGCTATGTTGATGTGGCGCCTGATACTCATAAATTTAAGGCAGACGCCAAGGCGATCCTCTCCGAGTTAAAAAACACTGAAAAAGTCGTGCCTCAGGCAACGCCAACCCGCCGTCGCACTAAGCCATAGTAAAGGTCGAGATAGGTCGGACCGTACAACAGGAAATGCCGTAACCGGACGTTTTCGGTTACGACCTTTTAGCTTACAACCGTATGTTTGCCCAATCTGACCATGGCTCTTTCCCAGCCCAACAACCAAGGTCGCTCCCTTATCAGATTG
Organism: Pyrinomonadaceae bacterium; assembly: GCA_046262375.1. GTDB lineage: Bacteria > Acidobacteriota > Blastocatellia > Pyrinomonadales > Pyrinomonadaceae > PSRF01. The sequence goes on along the minus strand of JBHEMV010000048.1, from coordinate 25,449 downwards.
AGCTAATCCTCTCGAAAGATTGACCTTGACAGTCACTTCGATCAACTTGTACTATGCTTGCCCAACGGTGTTTAGCACCGTCCGCAGTCCAATTTCCAGCCTGCAAGCAGTTTTCTCGCAGAATCGCTGGCCCTTCTCGTGAATCATTCTTAGAGATCTCAGCACCGGGGTACGAATGTCCGCAAAACTAGGCGAAATTCTCGTTCGGGAGAATCTCATCAGCCCGCAACATCTCCGTGAGGCGCTCGATTATCAGCGCGAACATGGGGGTCGGTTGGGATACAACCTTGTGAAACTCGGACTTGTGTCCGACGATATGATCACGGCAGTCCTTTCCAGGCAATACGGCATTCCCTCGGTCAATCTGGAGCTTTTCCAGATTGATGAAAATGTACTTCGGCTCATTCCTCAGGAAGTTGCCCAGAAATACTCGGTCCTGCCCCTCTCTCGCGTCGGCGCCAGTCTAACCCTTGCCATGGTGGATCCGACAAATGTTTTCGCCATGGATGATATTAAGTTTATGACCGGCCTGAATGTCGAGCCGGTAGTCGTCGCTGAGGCAAGCATTCAGGAAGCTATCGCCAAATATTACGGTACTTCAAGAGAGATTGAGCTGTCTTCTATCGGTGTCGATGAAGTCGTTTTCGAGGGGGCTCTTGCGAGTGGTCCGAATGGCGGAATTACCCATGCCGATCTCGTGTCTCTGGACAGCATTGACTTCGATACAGACCGCACTGAAGACGTTGAGGTTCTTGAAGACAATGAGGAGATCGACCTCTCGACTCTCTCTCGAATGAGCGAAGACGCGCCCGTAGTCAGGCTCGTGAACGTACTTCTAGTCGACGCCCTACGGCGCGGCGCGTCTGACATTCACGTGGAACCCTATGAGAGGGAGCTTCGCATTCGCTTCCGGATAGACGGTGTTTTATACGATGTAATGCGACCGCCACTCAAAATGCGCGACGCTCTCATTTCTCGCGTAAAGATCATGTCGAAGCTAGACATATCCGAAAAGCGCCTACCTCAAGATGGACGAATAAAGATTAAGGTAAAAGTTGATGCCCGATCGCGGGAATTAGATTTTCGCGTCTCTACCCTGCCGACTCTGTTTGGCGAAAAGGTGGTCCTTCGTCTGTTGGATAAGGAAAACCTCATGCTTGACATGACGAAGCTTGGTTTCGAACCAGAGTCGCTTGTCAAATTTCAGCGAAACATTTCGAAGCCGTATGGAATGGTTCTGGTTACCGGCCCGACCGGAAGCGGAAAAACCAATACTCTTTATTCCGCCCTTCAGTCCCTCAATACGATCCAGACCAACATTATGACTGCCGAAGATCCGGTTGAGTTCAACCTAATGGGTATCAACCAGGTGCAAATGAAAGAGCAGATCGGTTTGAATTTCGCGGCAGCGTTGCGCGCTTTTCTTCGCCAGGATCCAAACATCATCTTGGTGGGTGAAATTAGAGACTTTGAAACCGCCGAGATTGCTATTAAGGCGGCTTTAACAGGGCACCTCGTACTATCTACTCTGCACACAAACGACGCTCCTTCTACGATTTCAAGATTAATGAACATGGGTATTGAGCCATTTCTTGTGGCCACTAGCGTCAACCTAATTCAGGCCCAGAGACTCATTCGGCGCGTCTGCAAAGATTGCAAACGCGAGCACGCCATGCCTCCGGAGGCACTCATGGAAGTCGGTTTTTCGGCGGCGGATGCCAAGGCGCTCAAGACATTCAAAGGCAAAGGCTGTGCGACTTGTAACAATACCGGCTACAAAGGAAGAATTGGCCTTTATGAAGTGATGGAAGTTAACGATGAAATTCGGGAGTTGATCCTCATCGGCGCCTCATCCTTGGAATTAAGAAAGAAGGCTATTGAAGACGGCATGATCACTCTCCGCGAATCCGGATTACAGAAAATTCGCGCTGGATTAACCACCCTCGAGGAAGTAGTCCGCGAGACGGTGGCCTAACGAAAGAGGAACACTATGTTGCGAACAATCACCCTGTCACTCTTAATGTTGATTTCAGTTGGAATCATGCTTCCCTTCGCCAGCTCTACGGCGCACGGCCTTCGTCAGAGTTCCGCAGCGACTCACCACCGTCGCCATCGTCGTCATTCGCGCGCTTGGTGGCGACGTCACCGTGCCCGCATGAGATTGCGTCGTGCGGCGGCCCGAGCTCATCGCAACGCGCCTCTGGTTCCTGTCTTTGCCAACCCTGGCAATCGAGACTTGTCCACAACTGTGCTTTCCAAAGTGCCTGCTGGATGGAGCAATTCAACTGTCGGGAACAATGGAGAAGTCAGGTTGCGAACTGACACTAGTGCAAGCGTACCTGGCCAAGCCACTCTTTCAGTGGTGGCCCGAAGCCGTCCGAATCCCGCTTACCTTACCCAACGTGAACAGCGTCGGATGCTAGCGGGCACAGCTTTTTCAGACCTACGTCGCATAGTGATCGACAAGATGATTAACGCTGGCGGTTGGGTAATTAACGATTACGAGCGTCAGTTTGATGGCGCGCGTGTTTTCGTCGTGATAGCTCAAACTCCCAGCGATAGTCGTTCGCCGGAAAAGTCATGGAACTTCTATTTCGCCGAGGTCGACGGCAAGATTTACAGTTTGACGCTAAACACTCCCTTGCAGTTCTCAAGTCGGCTGGCCGGTGAAGGTGAGAAGTTCATAGCCTCACTTCGCGCAAAGGCTAGTGCCAACGGGCAATCAGCCAGTCGATAAAACCGACCCTCGCCTGAATCTTCCACTCGTTCGGAGAACGTTAGCCTCCGACCACCCTTTCATGTCCCCGAGGAGCAGCCTCAATGTCACTAAACGATACGGCCCCCCAAATTTCACTCTCAGAACTTCTGCGGAAGCTCTCTGAGCTTGGCGGTTCCGACCTCCACATTACTACTGGCACGGCTCCGCAAGTTCGCGTGGATGGCCACCTGAGAACCCTTGAAGGGTATCGCCAGATGACGGCGGCCGATACAAAGCAACTGGCTTACTCCGTCCTCACAGATGCGCAGAAGCATCGCTTTGAGGAGAACCTCGAACTAGATTTTTCTTTTGGTGTGAAGGGCTTGTCGCGCTTTCGCGCCAATCTATTCAATCAGAGGGGCGCTGTGGGAGCCGTCTTTCGCGCGATACCTTATGAAATCAGAGCCTTTGAGGAGCTTGGACTACCCGAAGTTGTTAAACAGTTGTGCGACAAGCCTCGGGGATTAATTCTCGTAACTGGGCCGACCGGTTCCGGCAAGTCAACGACACTCGCCGCGATGGTTGACAAAATCAATCGAGATCGCCGTGAACATATTCTGACTATAGAAGACCCAATTGAGTTTTTGCATAATCACAAAGGCTGTCTTGTTAATCAGAGAGAAGTCAACGCCGACACCCACGGTTTTTCTCAAGCTCTACGGACAGCGTTACGGCAGGATCCGGACATCGTGCTGGTCGGGGAAATGCGCGATCTGGAAACGATTGAGTCGGCGTTACGAATTGCTGAAACGGGTCACCTTACCCTAGCTACCCTGCACACGAATTCTGCGGCGTCCACCATAAACCGCATCATCGACGTTTTCCCTTCCGATCAGCAATCCCAAATTCGGGCGCAACTCTCGCTAGTTCTGGAAGGCATCTTGTGTCAAGCGCTGCTCCCGCGAGTGGAGAAAAGCGGCCGCGCCATGGCGCTCGAAATCCTCATTCCCAACGGCGCGATTAGAAACTTGATCCGGGAGGACAAGGTCCACCAGATCTATTCGATGATGCAGACGGGACAGGACAAGTATGGAATGCAGACTTTCAATCAGTCCCTCGCGACGCTTGTACACAAGCGCCAGATAACGATGGATACGGCCCTACAGCGATCCTCTAATGTCGATGAATTAAAGGAATTGATAGAGCGAGGATCTGGGCTCAACACCGGCAATGGTAGTAAACACGCGAGCCCATACGCCCAGGCGCGGCCGGTAGGGTCTCGCCCCCCAATGAACAAATAAACTTGCCTCTGGAGCTTTTAGCTATGCCTACTTACGTATTCAAAGGCCGCAACCGACTGAATGAGATCGTCGTCGGTGAACGTGTTGCTGACAATCGCGATGCCTTGCGACAGGTCCTTCGTCGCGAGCAGGTCACCCTCACGTCCATCAAGGAAAAGGGACGCGAGATAGGTATTCCGAAGATTGGCGGCAGAAAGAAAGTTAAGGCCAAAGATCTATCGGTGTTCACCCGCCAGTTTTCAGTGATGATTGATGCGGGTTTGCCTTTGGTCCAGTGTCTGGAAATTTTGGCGCAGCAGCAAGAAAACAAATACTTCCAGCAAATCTTGCTCCAGGTACGTCAGGACGTCGAGGAAGGCTCGACACTAGCGGCAGCTATGGCGCGTCATCCGCGCGTATTCGATCAACTCTACTCCAATATGGTGGAAGCTGGAGAAACCGGCGGTATCCTCGACCTGATTTTGCAACGCTTATCTACCTTCATTGAAAAACTCGTAAAGTTGAAACGTGACGTGGTTTCCGCAATGATCTATCCGGCGGCGGTCATAGTTATGGCCATCGGTGCGGTAGCGGTAATCATGGTTGTTGTGATTCCTCAGTTTGAACAGATATTTCTCGGGTTGCTTGGGCCGGGCGAACAACTTCCACTGCCCACCCGAATCGTGGTTGGCATTAGTAACTTTCTTGCAGGTTGGGGAGGGGTAGTTATTCTTGGTACGATAATTGGTACTGTCACCGCTCTTCGCTTTTACTACAGGACAATCGGGGGCCGACGAAACATTGATAGGTTGATACTGAAGATTCCCATTCTTGGCGATATTATGCGCAAGATCGCGGTGGCTAGGTTCTCTCGCACCCTTTCAACGCTGCTGTCCTCTGGCGTACCTATTTTGCAGTCGCTCGACATTACCGCTCGCACTTCAGGCAATGTGATCATTGAGGAAGCCATTATCAGCGTCCGTACGGGGGTCGAACGCGGTGAAAACTTCGTAGATCCTCTAAAAGCAACCGAGGTCTTTCCTCATATGGTCGCTCAGATGGTCGGCATCGGTGAACAAACCGGCGCACTGGATGCGATGCTCGGCAAGATCGCAGATTTCTACGAACAGGAAGTGGATGCCGCAATTGCCAACTTGCTCACCCTTATGGAGCCTCTTTTGATCGGCTTTCTAGGTGTTACTATTGGTTCCATCGTCATTGCGATGTACCTGCCACTCTTCACACTAATCGGAAAACTTTCCCAGGGACATTAAATAGTAACGTTGTTTTGTAGCATTTTGAAGGGAGGCCTCACTGGCCTCCTTTTACTTTGAGAAAGCTATAAGCAGCTTACCGAAGTGCCGATCAGTGACAGATCACTCTTCATCTTTCGAAAGGCGGGATGTCGAATTTAGCGGCCTGCTGGCGATTGAAGTGATGACGTCTTGATTACCTAAACCTACTGGTGGCTTTCCGTCCTCAAATCGTCTTCGTAAGGGCAATGGCGGCATCCACTTTTGCAGCAGTAACCACGTTTTCGGAGAAAGGTGTCAGTGAAAACTAACAACCCGTCCTCAAGGTAGTAATCCACTCCCTCTTGCAACGAGGTCTCCTGCGCCAATGGTAGGTCGGACTCGGCCTCAGAGTTCATTGCTTTCGACCGTTCCTGATTGTGACCATAGAATTGTCGATCCACTTGCTTTTAACGTCTTAAGATTAGCTTACCTCTGCCGCAGCGCAACGGCTATGTGGTAGGCTTGGATTCTAGATGAGCCTCTACGAAAGAAGATACTCGCTTGCTCAGAAGCTGTGGTGGCTTATTCTTGGACGTCTCGCCGCTGCATTACTTCTCTTTTTTGCCCGCGTTGCCTGGGTTCACGGGAGCGGTCACCGGGCGTGGCCGCAAATGTTGCCTGCTCTGTTAATTGTTTGCGCTCTCAGTATTGTTTACGCACTCGCTCACCAATTATCCCGAAGTCTCCTCCTTCAGGCCAGAATCCAGTTCGTCGTGGACATTATCCTGGCTACTTGGCTGGTCTGGTCTACTGACGTTATTCATTCTCCCTACATCGCGCTCTACATCGTCATTATTGCTGCATCAAGCCTGTTTCTAGGGCCGCGAGATGCCATAATAATTTCCCTGGCCTGCGCAGTGGCGTTTACTGCAAGCGCTCTCGCGGTCCTTACAGGCTTTAGTCAGCCCGCGACGCGGGATTTGCTGCAGGCAGGCAGCGCGCAGACGATCCAGTCTATAGGTCTTTTCGACGTAGCCTTTCTGGTTGTCGGTTTGCTGTCAGCAAGGTTGGCCGAACGCCAATCCCGTTCGGATGTGCGCTTGAGAGCTGCTACTCAGTCTTTGGCTACGTTTCGGGCACTACATGAACGGATCGTGCAGTCTATACGTTCGGGTCTCGTGACAACCGATCTGCAAGGCCGCATATACACGTTCAACGCTGCTGCCGAAGAAATTACTGGCTATAAAGAATCGGATGTTCGCGGACAAGACGCTTCGATCTTCTTTGGCGAAATTAAGAAGATCATTCCTAATTCAATAGAAAGCACCCGCCCTGGAGAAACCTGTCCCCGATTTGAAGCCGATTGTCTCACCGCGGATGGGCTTCGACTCAGACTTGGGTTCAGCGTGTCCCCCCTTTTCTCCGAGACTGGCGACACTACCGGCACAGTAATTACGTTTCAGGATCTTACGCACATTCGTACCCTTGAAGAGACTTCACGCCGACAGGACCGACTAGCAGCAATAGGCCGCATGGCCGCCTCGATCGCACATGAGATTCGCAATCCTCTGGCCGCGATGCGCGGTTCAATACAAATGCTGCGTGCGGACATGGAAGGCGATTCTGCACAAACTGAACTGATGGAGATCATTCTGCGGGAATCGGACCGCTTGAACAGAATCATCAGCGACTTTCTGAGTTATGCGCGTCCGCGCTCAATCATTCAATCGAAAGTTGACTTAGGGGAATTACTGAAACAAACCTTCACCCTACTCCGTCATAGTGCAGAAATAAATGGAAGTCATGTCATCAGAGAAGAAGTGCCGGCCACTCCCCTTTTAATCAGCGCCGACTCGGAGCAACTCCAACAGGTTTTCTGGAATCTTGCACGAAATGCTCTACAGGCAATGCCCGGTGGCGGAACACTGGAGGCCAAGGTAGAAACTAATTCCAGTAACCGTTTGCGAATTGCTTTTTCTGACACAGGACGCGGAATGTCCCAAGAACAGGTGGAACGTCTATTTGAGCCGTTTTCCTCGACAACGGGGGGCACCGGACTTGGACTCTCGATTGTTTATCAAATCATTCGCGATCATGGTGGTACAATTAATGTTAGAAGCCGCGAGGGCGAAGGAACAACCATCACCATAGACTTGCCGAATGAAAGCGCATCTCAGGAGAAAGACGCCGGAAGTGAGAAGGTAGAAGTCACAGTATAAAAACCCAATAGGGGTTCGAATGAGATGTCTTCCGTGATGTGTTTCCCAAAACTTGGCTTTTTACGCTTTCAATCCTGAACTCTTTCTGCAAATGGCAAACCTTCTAATCGTTGATGATGAATTAGGAATGCGTCAATTCTTGACGCATCTTTTTCAGCGCGATGGGCATAGTGTCCGGGCGGCGGAAAATGGTCATGAGGCGATGGAGTTATTGCGCCTTGCACCGGCGGATCTAATTATCTCAGATGTGCGAATGCCCGATATGAATGGTATAGAACTGCTGCGTTCGGCGCGTGAACTTTTACCGGAGGTCGAGGTCGTAATGATGACCGCCTTTGCGAATGTCGATACTGCTCGCGAGGCCTTTCTCTTGGGTGCCTATGATTTCGTTCAGAAACCTTTTGACAACGACCTGCTGAAAGAAACTGTCACTCGTGCTCTCACGAAGATCACCTTAATTAAGGAGAAGGAGGCGCTGCTTGAGGAAAACAAAGTATTAATCCAGGAACAGCGTACTCGCGGCAAACTCAACAACATCATTGGTAAATCCCCGAAGATGCAGGCGCTCTATCAGATGATTGAAACTGTGGCGCAAGTACAATCAACCGTGTTGGTAACGGGGGAGTCAGGGACGGGAAAGGAATTGGTAGCGCGTGCCATCCATGATCTTGGTCCCAGAGCTGAGAAGCCATTCGTCTCAATTAACTGCGGTGCCTTCACAGAGACATTGCTCGAGTCGGAACTTTTTGGATACGTGAAAGGTTCATTTACCGGCGCCAACACCAATCGCAAAGGTCTTTTCGAGGCGGCTAATACCGGCACCGTCTTTCTGGACGAGATAGGCGAGATGTCTCCGGCTATGCAGGTAAAGTTGTTGCGCGTTTTACAAGAGAGAAAGTTGCGGCCTGTTGGTGCCACTGAGGAAACAATCGTTGATACACGTGTTATCGCGGCAACCAATCGCGATCTCGGTAGCATGGTTAAGGAGGGGACTTTTCGCGAAGACCTTTACTACAGAATTTCAGTAATTCCTATCGAACTTCCATCGCTGCGAGAAAGGAGCGAGGACATTCCTGAGTTGGCGAGGCACTTCGTCGAAAAATTTTCCGCAGGTGTTGGTCGAAACCTGGCTATCAGCGACGCTGCGCTACGTTTGCTTGAAAACTATCTGTGGCCAGGAAATGTCCGCGAGCTGGAACACGCCATTGAGCGGGCGGTGGCACTTGAAACAACGGACTCGATCCAACCCGAGCGGTTGCCCGAGAAAATCACAAACTACAATCCTCACCACATTGCTGAAAGTTTTGAGTTTCCTGAAGAGGGTGTCAATCTCACCGCGCATTTGGACCAACTTGAAAAGACCTATGTACTCGAGGCTCTTCGCAGGACTGCCGGCAATCAGACAAATGCCGCAGAGTTGCTCGGGATGTCGGTCAGGTCCCTTCGCCACCTATTAGATAAACATGAAATACGCAATCTAACTGCCCAAATGCGAGATGAGCGTCGCAATTCGGACTCGACTCCGCGCCGACGTGCATCAGACCCTGCTCCTCGCCGCCGTGCTGAGGACGAGTCGGAGTTTGCCGCAGGTGTCGGTGAAAGCTGATTCCCTTCACGCTCCCATCCCTCCCTCAAGCTGCTTTTTGACGTAAACAGTCATTTGACCTGTGCCGCAAATTGTCACTTTGCGGAGTCTTGCTTTCGAATTACGGCTTGAGAGCCAAAAACCTCAGCATTTCGGTACTTTTCTATGGGTCTCCGAGTGGCACAGACCTTGTAATTGTCTTACCAGACATCGCGCTTCGCGCCGGATTACATCGTGATACGGGCCGTTGGCGCGGCAACTAGTCAACCCTACTTCTCTAAGGAGCATGAATAAAGAAATGAATACCAAACGCCAGGATGGCTTCTCTCTAATCGAACTTCTCATCGTCGTCGCGATCATCGGCATCATTGCCGCCATCGCTATCCCTAATCTTCTCGCTTCCAAGCGCGCGGCGAACGAGGGCTCGGCCATCGCTACCACGCGTACGCTCACAAGCGCCCAGGCCACTTACGCAGCGACGACCGGCGGAGGCGCATATGCGCCTGACCTCGCCGCCCTTAATGGCCAGGGTCTAATCGATTCCACGTTGGCTAGTGGATCCAAGAGCGGCTACGCCTTTGTATCTACTGGCGCCGGAGCAGGAACAGCCTCAGACCCCAGGAGATATCTTTCAACCGCCACACCGCAGTCGGTAGGCACCGTGACAGCCACCGGTACCCGCAAATTCGCTTCAGATGCAACCGGCGTTATCTATTACGCCGCAGCTGCTGATACCACTCCCATGTCGGCTGCCACCGGCGACGCGATTGGCAACTAGTATCTAACTAGTTTTCACTCTCCTCAGGGGCGCAGAGCATAAAGCTCTCGCCCCTTTTTTGTTTACTCGCGAGCTTCCTTCATCATATTTGGGATGGATTCTTTTCACCCTTCCCACTTTGTGTTGTTGTCCGTCTTTGACGGAAACCGTCATGGATGGCTGTCATAATTTGTCACTCCCAGTAGGCATCTGGATTATCTCATACTCCATTACCCGAAAACCTCAACACTTTTTCAGTTTTCCAAAACACCGCCGTGGCACAGAGGTTGTAGTTACCACCTCAGACATCGCGCACTGCGCGGCACTAGACCGTGATACGAATCCGTTGGCGCGGCAACTAGTCAACCCTACTTCTCTAAGGAGCATGAATAAAAAAATGAATACCAAACGCCAGGATGGCTTCTCTCTAATCGAACTTCTCATCGTCGTCGCGATCATCGGCATCATTGCCGCCATCGCTATCCCTAATCTTCTCGCTTCCAAGCGCGCGGCGAACGAGGGCTCGGCCATCGCTACCACGCGTACGCTCACAAGCGCCCAGGCCACTTACGCAGCGACGACCGGCGGAGGCGCATATGCGCCTGACCTCGCCGCCCTTAATGGCCAGGGTCTAATCGATTCCACGTTGGCTAGTGGATCCAAGAGCGGCTACGCCTTTGTATCTACTGGCGCCGGAGCAGGAACAGCCTCAGACCCCAGGAGATATCTTTCAACCGCCACACCGCAGTCGGTAGGCACCGTGACAGCCACCGGTACCCGCAAATTCGCTTCAGATGCAACCGGCGTTATCTATTACGCCGCAGCTGCTAATACCACTCCCATGTCGGCTGCCACCGGCGACGCGATTGGCAACTAGTATCTAACTAGTTTTCACCTCCTCAGGGGCGCAGAGCATAAAGCTCTCGCCCCTTTTTTTGTTTACTCGCGAGCTTCCTTCATCGGCTACTAAACCGGATTAAAGTCTCTCACTTTTTCCACTTCGCTTGGCCGTCCATCCTTGACGTAATCCGTCAGAATCGCTGACGGAATTTGTCACTGACCTAGAGCCAAGGGTCCACCGCGTCCGAATTTACTAGAAAACCTCAACACTTCTTCAGTTTCATAAGAGAAGGCCGTGGCACGTCCTTTGTAATTGTCTAATCGCTAATATCGCGTTGTCCGCGGCGCTAACATAGCTGGAACGCATCCCCTCGGCGCGAGATTACGGTAACCGGCTACTCTGAGGGAACGAATCAAATGGAAAACAAACGTCAGGAAGGCTTCTCCCTAATCGAGCTACTCATTGTAGTTGCGATCATAGGGATCATCGCCGGCATTGCTATCCCGAATCTTCTCGCTTCCAGGCGTGCGGCAAATGAGGGCTCGGCGGTCGCCACCATGCGTGCGCTTACAAGCACCCAAGCCACTTACTCTAGCGTCATCGGCGGAGGTAGTTACGCGGATCTCCCAACCCTCGCGACTCAGGGACTTGTAGACAATCCCCTTTCCAGTGGGTCGAAAAGCGGTTATGCCTTCGTGGCATCCCCTATTGGCGATGGCTCATCCGGAGCCCCTTTCAATTATCTTACGACCGCCACGCCCCAGTCGGTAGGTTCTGTGACGTCAACTGGTACGCGCAAGTTTGTTTCCGATGCGACTGGCGTCATCTATTACGCCGCAGCCAGTGACACTACCGCCATGACGGCCGCAACGGGCACGGCAATCGGCAATTAGTCTTGCTCAATGAGTCTTTAACTGTTTCCCAGGGGCGGAGCATAAAGCTCCTGCCCCTTTTGCTATGAAAGCCCACATACGAACTTATCTCAAAAAAGCGCTACGGGAGCCAATGTGGATCATCGGATTACTCTGGCCGATCGTACTCGTCATCCCGTATCTGCCTGGGCCACCCAGACCTTCGATGGGGGGGTTATCGTGGCGGCAGGAAATTGTGCTCGCGCTTTTACTAAGCATAACGACGGCACTTCTCCTTAAGCGCTTCCGCACGGGCCAGGTCAATCTGCATATTTCTCTTGAGGCAGGGAGTATGGCTTTGCTGACGACAGCCACCCTCTTCACCCTTTGGATTCTCAGTTCCCTATCCTGGTCTTCAAACCCTTTCTCGGCTGTTCATTTTGCTTTCCAGTGGGGCGCCTATGTTTTGTTCTTTCTGCTAATACGCTTGGTGTGCGCCCGGCCGCGAATGTTGCGAGCAACGATCTACGCGTTAGGGTGTGTTATTTGGTTGCTGGCTATTTCCTGCCTTATAGAGTCGGTAGGAGGCGACAGACTGACGGATCATTCACTACGTCTGACTGCGAAACCTCTTTTACGCGGCTTCAGCGGGTTTGGCGAAACGATGGCTGTTGCCAGTCCGATATTCGTTGGACTGGCGCTTCAGGTGCGAAAGGCACGCCGGGCAGCGTTGTGTGGAGCGACAGCGTTATTTGCGTGGATGGCCACACTTCAGGGCTTGGAGCGCGCACCCATTTTGGGCGCCACGGCTGGACTCGTCTTATTCGCAATCGGCAGCCTAGTAATGAGCGGTTGCCGGCCCCGGCGCCTGCACCGAGCGGGCTTGCTCGCCCTTGCGTTCGCGCTTGTCACTGTCTGGCAATTCGCACCGTTTAGCTTCATCAATAAAGATTCTTCACAGCGCCTCACAGCGTTTCATCGTTTCAAGACCGTTTCAATTGCTGAACCAAGCACTGGTGCCCGGTTGTTGTTTTGGGGGGTAGGTTGGGAAATGTTTCGCTCCCACCCATTGATCGGCGTTGGAGCAAACAATTATGAAGTTGCTTTTGCCTCGGCACGCGCTGAATTCGCGAAGACGCATCGGAACAGTCCTCTCACTCAGATGAACGAGCAGCTTCTTACTCAATATGCTCACAATGAGTATGTGCAAATCCTGGCTGAACTTGGCTCTATCGGGTTTCTGCTATTCCTCGCTTTTTGCTCTGCGTTGATCTTGACTTTATGGCGTGCCCTAAGCCGTGCGCGCCGCCCAATCTTGGTACTCGGATCTGGTGCGGGACTCTTCGCATTTGCTTTGAGCTCCGGAGCTAGTGCCTTCTCGTTTAGGTGGTTGGGCAGCGGCTTGATTTTCTTTTTTGCTGCGGGACTGGTGTCTCACTTTGCCTCGAGCGACAAGCTACGAACGATTAAAGTGTCCTTGAATCAGCAATCGACCAGAACCTCATTGAAGTTACCCGCTTTCGCTTTTCGTAGCTTGGCGGGTGCACTTGCGTTTTCTGTGTTAATGCTTCTGTGGGCCGGCACTCAAGCGACGAACAGCGTGTTACATGCATTGGCCCAGACAAATCTAGCCTCACCGGCTCGTGCTGAGTACCTCTATCGGATAGCGCTCCGCTGCAATCCATATGAGGCCGCAACACATTACGATTACGGTTCTTTGCTTTATCAGGAGAATCGGCTCGATGAGGCTGTCTCCCATCTGCGCTACGCAGTCGATCACGGAATCAATACTTCCACAAGCTACGCTTATCTAGCCGCAGCGCAAGAAGGGTCACGTGACCTGCCTGCAGCGGAACGCACTCTCTCTTACGCCGTAAGAGTCTATCCCCGCTCCGTTTTCTTGCTAGTGCGACATGCTGCAGCCCTATCGCGGCTGGGAAGAAGCAAAGAATCCGAGGTGGAACTTTCAGCAGCTCTCTTGATAGACTCACGCGCAACGCGGGGGTGGTATCACTTGATCAACTTCGATATCGACGCGGCGATGGACTCTGCCACACAGGACGCAAGCATTGCCAAACCCGGCGAACTTCTACCCGAGAACGCGGTTTTTGTAGTACTCAAGGAGAATGAAAGGCGGCTAAACATATCGCCTACCAGCGGTTGGCGAGGACGCGTCCGCGCGATAGACAACTGATGGCTAGTGGCCTCCCCAAATCCGATCTTGCTGACACTTACCGCAGCAGAGAGTCGCCCCATTTGTCGGGCACACTGCTACGTGTCCTATTTATAGCGCGCAACACTTTCCGCGAAGCCGTGCGGGATCGCGTGCTCTATAACCTCGTTCTTTTCGTTCTTCTTCTAACAGCGGCGGCGATCTTTGTGGGTGAACTTTCTGGGGGCCAGGAACGAAAGATAATCGTGGACCTCGGCCTTAGTGCAATGCTGCTGTTCGGGGTGTTTATCTCGATTTTTGTTGGCGTCGGTTTAGTTTATAAGGAGATTGAAAGAAGAACAATCTATGCAATCTTTGCCAAGCCAGTAACACGAGGCGACTTTCTCATCGGCAAGTATCTTGGTCTGTGCCTGACGCTGCTAGTCAACGTATTGGTGATGGGGGCAGGCGTTTCCATCGCACTGCTTTACGTCAATCGCGGTTGGGATCCGCTGGTTCTTCGTATCTGGCCCGCGATCTTACTTATCTATGTAGAACTCTCAATCCTCACGAGCGTAGCCCTTCTTTTCTCGTCATTCTCGTCTCCCGCGCTCTCAGCCTTGTTGACCTTTTTCATCTTCATTATCGGGCATTTCAGCGCCGACCTGAAGGGTTTGGCTACTTCCATGAGCAGTAATGCGGCGCGTTTTCTTTTTGCGGCGCTCTACTATCTGCTGCCCAATCTGACGAATTACAGTTTCATAACGCCTGCCGCTCACGGGCAAGTTCCAAGACCATCCTATGTCTTCGCCGTACTTTTGTATGCATTGCTTTACGTGATCGTGATTCTTGCAACGGCTACGTTGATCTTCAGCCGCCGTAACTTCAAATGAAGAGGGAGATACATGGTTTGCCCGGATGGAATCAAAGAAGCGACCGCAGGCGCGCTTTCGTCATTGCCGGCATCATCGCCTGCAGCTTGATTTCATCTGTGTTGCTCGCCCGCTGGGTTGACTCACAACGACCAGCTCGCGACTTGCGGATAGAAGAGGAGGCTCTTTATTTAACGGGCAATACCGTGAAGCGAGCAAGCCTCGGCTTCAATGGATTAGCCGCGGACTGGTATTGGATGCGCTCACTTCAATACGTCGGCCACAAATTCTTGAACGCAAGGACGAATATACAATTGGACGACCTCGGCCAGCTCAATCTCAATCTACTGGCTCCCTTACTCGATATTACTACGACGCTGGATCCCGACTTTCAGGAGCCCTATCAATACGCTGCTGCAGTTTTACCCGCAATTGATGCCCAGGAAGCTATACGAATTATTCGAAAGGGCATCGCTGCTAATCCTTCGGCCTGGCGGCCCCATCAACATCTTGGTTACATCTACTGGCAGCAGCGCGATTTTCATGCGGCAAGCGAAGCATACGGTCAAGGCGCTAAACTCCCGGGCGCGCCGCCCTGGATGGAAGCGATGAAAGCCAAAATGGCTGCTGAAGGCGGAAGTCGCAACCTGGCCCGCGAGATCTACGGTCGCATGTTTGAGCAAGCCGAAGACAAGACAGTGAAAGAAATGGCCAGACGCCGTTTGCTACAACTGGATTCCTGGGACGAGAGGGATGTATTGCGCAAAGCTCTGTCCGGATATCGGTCCAGAGCGGGTCGGTGCCCGTCATCGTGGAAAGAAATCGAAGCGCTTTCGCGGGCTTTGCGCCTGCCAGTAGACTTTAATGGCGCACCCCTTGATCCGGCGGGAAGGGCTTATCTGCTGGTCAACGGTAACTGCGATGTTGATCTTGATCCAACGTCGCAAGTGCCCAGGTGACAACTTAATTTAGGAGCACTACTGATCTCCTAAGCAAAACCATGACAAGTGTTGTTGAAATAGATAATTTGACGAAGGACTACGAGGTGGGATTCTGGCGCAAACGAAAGGTGCGCGCGCTGGATGGGCTTTCCCTGACGGTAAATCAAGGCGAGATATTTGGCTTCCTGGGAGCCAACGGTGCTGGAAAGACGACAACGCTAAAGCTCTTAATGAGATTGATCTTTCCGACGGGGGGCAGCGCGCGCATCCTTGGCCACGATATTTCGGAAGTATCCATGCATAGTCGCATTGGATACCTTCCAGAGAATCCTTACTTCTACGACTATCTGACCGCGATGGAGTTTCTTAACTTCTGTGGGCAGATCTTCGGTTTCTCAAAATCCGAGCGCACTAGCAGAGCGAGAGGGCTTTTGACACGCGTGAGGCTCGAGGAGAACAAGTGGAATACTCAGCTAAGAAAATTTTCTAAGGGAATGTTGCAGCGTGTTGGTCTGGCTCAAGCCCTGGTTAACGATCCTGAGGTTGTTTTTCTGGACGAACCTATGAGTGGTTTGGATCCAATAGGAAGGCGCGAGGTTAGGGATCTTATAGCTGCATTACGACAAGAGGGCAAAACCGTTTTTATGTGTTCACACATCCTTTCGGACATTGAAGTGCTTTGTGATCGGGTGGCCATTCTAAAACGCGGACGGCTGGCTCAACTTGGATCCCTCGACGAGCTGCGACGAGAGGTTGCGGGACCTAATCTTGTTGAAGTCGTAGTGAGTGGCACAAACGAGCCCGCGCTCCGATCCTATTTAGGCGGGGGTGATAGCTTCCAGGTAACTTCGACACCGGGCGGATTAAGAATTGAATTACCGGACGAAAAAAATCTCGATGAGGTGATGGCAGCTCTGAGGAGAGCCGGCGGGAAACTCGTTTCCGTCCAGCCTGTGAAACAATCGCTTGAAGAGCTGTTTCTCGATCCAGACTAGCCCAGGCAGTTCCTTACTCATTGATTGGAAGTCGCTACTTAAACTTAAAGCCGGTTACTTCCATCTTAATGTTGGCTCGGTCGTCAGAGTCCGTCATCCCTTCCAGCATTAACTGCACCGGCATCGTCTTATTAGGTTCTAATTCGGACTGTCTGCCTGGTATGACAACAACAGTACGCTGGTTCACTGCTTTTCCTTGATGGTCCACAACCGTCCCCCGTATTTCAAGCCCTCCGAGCGTGTGTCCCGTGAAGTTACGAACTGTAGTTTGGAGATTCATTACGATATCTCCGAGAGCTCGCTTCGACTCGTAGGCGTCGGGCTCATCCAGGTGTATCTTGGATTGATACTCTGCAAACTCGGGTGCTCCTGAACGTACAGCTCCTTCAAGCGTCGGTTTAACCGCTCCGCCTCCGCCGCTAGCTCGCATCAAAAAATAGAAGAGGATGGCGATGACTATTCCCGCGATGACCGCGACGGTAATGATCACAGTGCGTCGCGAATCATCAGCGCCAGGAACTTGTCGCTCTTGTATAGCCATTGATTTTGCTGGCTGAATTCTAGTGCGCGTCAAACCACTTTGCAATCGTGAAGGGCGGACTAGCGGAAACTCTCAGGTAGTGCTTTAGACGAGACTTATAAAATCTTTCCAAATAATTCCGGGTGAATAAGAAGGTTTCCTGGCTCTTAACAGTTTTTTGAGAGTAAGTGCTCAACGATATCCTCAAGCTCCGGATAATCAATCGGCTTGGTAATGTAAGCATCGCACCCCGCGGCCAGCGCTTCATTGTGAAAATCGGCCGTGTCATGTGCTGAGACGGCGACGATAGGTACCTTGTTGAGGCCTGGGAGAGTGCGGATGCGGCGAGTAGCGGCAAGTCCATCGATCAAGGGCAAACTGAGGTCCATCAAGATAACCTGGGGACGCTGCTGGGTAGCAACCTCCACTGCCTCTTGTCCATTGATAGCTTCGACAACCCGGTAGCCGCTCATCTCGAGCAGCTTTTTCATCATCTGGCGGTTGTCTTCGGTGTCCTCCACCAGCAAAACCGTTACTACATCACCTTCTCTATCCACAGCCTCAGGCCCTTCGTCCTGGACAGATTCTGTAGTCTGATTCAAGGTTTGCCTCGACCTCCGGTCTTCGGAATCCCTGTATCACTAGAATACGCTAGCGTTTTTTGCTAAGATCGCCGCCGAAGATTGCGCACCGAAATGCGACAGATAGTATTCACCCTGTCCGGGTTTAATTAGTACACATCGGGCTCCAGCGCCTTTCCCCCAAGCTCGCTGAGGTTATTAGCCAAGCGCTCCGCAACCCCCCAATGAAGCCTTTATTGTCCGAAAATGAAGATAACGAAGCGTTGCGGGCGCTTGGACGGGCTTCTGTCCAAATTGTTCACGATCTTAAGAACCAGTTAAATGGTCTCAAACTCTATGCCACGTTTCTTCGGAAGCGAATGGAAAAGAGCGACAGGCCATCGGATGAGCTGGAAACTATCAAGAAACTGATTGCCGGCTTAGACCGGACCGCCGCTGATCTTTCGATGATTGTTGAGTATGGACAGCCACTCGAACTTAAGAAAAGAGCCGGAACCGATCTGGAAAAGATCATGCGCGGCGTTGCGGCAGGCTTAAATGACGGTCCACGCGTCACAGGAACCCTGGCAGGTTCCATTGTGATCGGTTCAGAACCAATTCCGCTAATTGGTGAATTTGATCCGGCGAAAATTTCTGATGCGCTAAAGGCTATCTCGCTCGGCGCCATGAAGCTGATGACTAGCAAATCCCAACAAGGATTGTTGAAGATTCACTTAAAACGCGAAGCGATTGCGGCTCAACAGGAGGGAGTGATCGAGTGGCACGTACTTGATTGTTTGGATCACGATCCATTTCATTCTTTTGCCGGAAGTGACGAAATAAGAATGTCGCTTGCGGCGAAAGTAATCGAGTTACATGGCGGTTCGGCGGAACGCCACGATGGCACTCTGCGCGTGCGCCTTCCGCTTGAGCCGTAACTCGTCCTACATGAAGCTGCGCCAACTCAGGACGAGAACAACACCGTAAACCGACAGCGAAAATCCAGGGAGGATTATTAGTGGAGAAAAAGGACGTACGAATTCTGGTTGTTGACGACGAGCCAACAATGGCCGACTCGTTGAAGCAGAATCTTATGGAGGAAGGTTATTCAGTCGATATTGCTGCTACCGGTGCCGAGGCAATAGAGTTATTCGATCAGGGCGGCCATCATGTGGCCATCTGCGACTTGCAATTGCCCGATATAGGTGGTCTCGAGGTCATGCGCCACATTAAGGACGCGCGCCCCACGACGGAAGTCATTGTCGTCACCGGTCACGGTTCGGTTCCCAAAGCTGTCGAAGCGACGAAGGCCGGCGCTTTTGACTTTGTTGATAAGCCCTTCGATTTCGAAGAACTTCAACTCCGGGTTGAAAACGCTTTGAAGCAGCGGGAGTTGCTTGCGGAGAATGCTAGCATGCGCCGGCAGCTTTCAACGCGCGCCGAATATTTCAATATCATCGGCTCTTCCAAACCGATGCAAACGATCTATGAAACGATCGAATCAGTGGCGAAGTCCGATGCAAATGTTCTCATTGTTGGCGAGTCGGGAACCGGCAAGGAATTAATTGCCAACGCCATTCATTACAATTCCCTGCGCGCCCGCAAACCTTTCATCAAAGTCAACTGCGCTGCTTTGCCAAAAGAGTTGATTGAATCCGAACTTTTCGGACACACGAAAGGCGCTTTCACTGGCGCCCATGCGGATAAAGAAGGGCTGGTGCAACACGCGGCAGGTGGCTCGCTTATGCTGGATGAAATCGCCGAGATGCCCGTTGAACTTCAGCCTAAACTTTTGCGCGTGTTGCAGGAGCGAAGTTACCGCAAGATTGGTTCTGAGAAGACTTACGCCGTGGATTTCCGGCTTATCTCGTCGACCAACCGTCCTCCCGCCGACGCCATTCGGGATGGTATGCTGCGCGACGATCTCTTTTATCGCATCTCCACAATTACTATTCACGTACCACCTTTGCGTGACCGAAGTGAGGACATACAGCTTTTGACAGAGCATTTCCTCCACATGTATGCGCAGAAATACGATCGGTCAATCGCCGGGGTTTCGCAGGCAGCGTATCAACGACTTTTTGGCCATACATGGCCGGGCAACGTAAGAGAGCTGCAAAACGTTATGGAGAGGGCTGTCTTACTGGCCAAAGGAAATCGCCTTGAACCAGTGGATCTGCCATTCGACAATGGTTCGCTTCCGGAAGGATCGCCAGCCGGCACGGGCTGGGATGTACCACCAAACATGACACTGGAAGACATCGAACGGCTGGTAATCGAAAAAACACTTCAGCGGACCGGCGGGAACAAGCAAGCGGCGGCGAACCTTCTCGGGATCTATCGCCCGCGACTCTACAGCAAGATCAGAAAGTACAACATTGACGTGGCGGGCCTGGTTTCCGCTTAGTTCTAAAAGAGCAGTTACCAACGCGCTTCCGTCGCCGCAGTCCGCGTATCGAGCACTTCTCGTTAAGGCCTTGCCTTAAAGATGGAACGCGAAGATAAGTTGAGTGTTTTACCTCTGATTACATCTGCGCTGCGAATCCGCTTGATGCAACCAACCGAGAGCCAACCCTTAATTGAAGGTCGTTTGAAGAGCATCGATGCACTGCGAGGCATTGCGGCGCTGGGCGTCGTCCTTTACCACTCAGTGCTTCAGACCACGAACGCGGTGCCGGACAACTTTTTCAGGTGGCCGGTGAAACTGCTTCAATTCGTTAGCTCGTTTGGCTACATTGGAGTTTTCCTGTTTTTCGTCATTTCAGGGTTTTGCATTCACCTGCAGTGGGCCAAGTCGCGCGCCAACCAACAACCGCAAGCAATCCAATTTGGCTCCTTTTGGAAGCGTCGTATTCGCCGGCTTTACCCGCCTTATCTGATCGCTTTTGCCCTGTTCATGATAATGGCGGCCCTGACAACCGGGATTAATCTAACGCATTTCTTTATCTACGATGTCGTGATGCATTTATTAATGCTTCACAATCTCGACCCTAATACTTGCTACAGCATCAACGGAGTTTTCTGGACGCTGGCAATCGAAGAGCAACTCTACCTCGCTTATTTTCTGCTGCTCTTCCTGCGAACGCGATGGGGATGGGGACCAACACTGGCTGTCTGCGCTCTAGCGCGGGTGCTGTGGTTTCTATTTAGCCACGTAGCATGGTTAACCGCTGGAATAGGCATACCGGTTCCCGAGGCAGCCGCTTCCCACTGGTTTACCTGGGCGTTGGGTGCCCTCGCTGTGGAAGCAGCGTTCGGCTTGGTTAAACTGCCAAATTGGTGTCTAAACTTGTGGGTTGCGGGGGCCGCTATCGTGCTGGCTTCGGCTACCTCCATCATTCTCCCCGTCACGCAAAAAGACACGCTCCCTCACGATCTGGCCTGGATGTTGATGCATCCGGCATGGGGTCTGGGCTTCTTTATTGTCGTGAATCGCGCAGTTCAAGCGGAGCAGTCTTGGCTAGCGACGCTCCGACATCATCGCCTTTCTACCAGAATGAGTGTGCGAATTGTTGCTGCCTGTGCTTTCGTTGGGGTCTTTTCTTATTCACTTTATCTGACCCACGAATTAATGATCATGCAGTCCTGGTGGTTCGTGATTCAAGGCCTTCCCCCTATATTGAACACGCTGCTAGTTATCGTACCCGTCACAGTCGCCTTTGCCTGGGTGTTTTACAGGTTCTGCGAGAAGCCTTACATGAGGAAGAGCGATAACAAGGTAGTTCGTAAAGAAGAACATCGATCAGAAGAACCTACGTCAGTGTTTGTGGGAAATAATCCACCCTTGGCTGATGAGGCGTGAGCCCCATTCTAAGGGATGTTACCAGCAAAGAACGCAGCGTTCACGCAAAGGGCGCCAAGAATTTTTTGCGGAGCTTTGCGAATCCCCTGGCGGACTTTGCGGTGAATCCTCTTGGGCTAGTCGACCTGATAAGTAGCTACGCTTGTCGGGGTTTCAAAGCAACGCACCTTATAAATCTGTACGCGTTCATCGCCCACCTTCGAAGCAATGCGCTCCAGAATGTACTTCGCTAAATTCTCCGCTGAAGGTTGTAGTTCTACGAACGGATGAAGCTCGTTGATGTTTCTGTGATCAAGATATTGAACTACTTCATCGGCCGCTGCCTTTAGTTCAACAAAATCGACAAGCAAGCCGATTTTGTCTAATTCCCTGCCGCGGGCATAGATTTCAATCTTGTAATTGTGGCCGTGAAGGTTCTCGCACTTCCCCTTATAGCCACGCAATTGATGCGCGCTCGAGAAGTTGCGCTCAATCATTACTTCAAATTGTCCCGGCATGGTTAAAAGCCCAAAGTCTAGAGTCGAAAGTCTAAAGTCGCAAGCGAGAGCAAACCAAAAAAATCAACCGCAAAGTACGGAAAGTGTTCGCAAAGATACGCGAAGAAATCTGACCGGAAACTGTGCGATTCTCTTCGCGTATCTTGCGATTACTCATTTTTGTCTCAGACGAATGCCGATCGCGTGGAAATTTCTTGCGGAAACATCTCACGAAGGTCTTCAATTCTGGAGGTCACCCGGCACTGAGGAAGGCTTTTTAAAAACAATCGGCCATAGCTTTTAGTCCTCAGGCGTGGATCAAGCACCGCCAGGACGCCACGATCGGTGTTGCTGCGTATTAGTCGTCCCAAACCCTGCTTTAAACTGATGATTGCCTGGGGCACGCTGTATTCAAAGAAACTCGATCCTCCTTCGTCTTCAATGTAGCGCTGGCGTGCGGCGACTATCGGATCCGTGGGCACCGCAAAGGGCAGCTTGTCGATGATGACGCAAGATAGTTGGGCACCGCGCACGTCTACTCCTTGCCAAAAACTGGAAGTAGCAAACAGTACCGCATTCGGAGTTTGCCGGAACCTTTCCAGTAGCCGTCCCTTCGACGCACTGCCTTGCAAGAAGCAGGGATAGTCGAGTTCGGGCATTGCCAGGTCATAAAGCGATTGCATTCCAGCCAGACTCGTCGAGAGGACAAAGGCGCGTCCCTCGGTAGCATTCGCGATCCTGATCACTTCGGCGGCAGCGGCTTTGCTCCACTCAGAAGAACGCGGATCCGGCATCTTAGGCGGCAGATACAAAAGCGCCTGACTTTGATAATCGAACGTGGATTCAGCGATCAGATCGTCCGCCGAATTCAGGCCCAGACGTTCGCGAATAAACGCAAAGTTGCCGGCGCTGGAAAGCGTTGCGGAGGTCAACACGACGGTGTCGACTTTGTCGAACAGTTTATCTTCGAGTAATCCGGAAACATCAATCGGCGAGGCGCGAAGAAATATTCCTCTGCCGCGTCGTTCTGTCCAATACACAAACTTCTTGTCCTGGCCTGTAACGATGAACTGCAAATCGAATTTGGTTTGCCGTATTCGCCGAACCAGGTTTTCAACTTCCGCCGGACTGTCTTTAAGGGCGTCGAGCGTGGTTTCCAATCTCGTCAAAACCCCGTCCAGCGCGATGTAGAGCTCGCCCAGTGGAGTTGGTTGAACTTCTCCGTCCTGGCTCTTACGCGCGAAACTACCGGGGACTATTGGATAGCGTCCTTCTTCCCCGCGGCCTTCGCGGAAACCCATCCAAAAATCATCGGCGAAACGCATTACGCGGGCTGACGTTTTGGTTATCTCGCGATCCGCTGCGGCGTCCTCGTAAGGAACAGCACCCACGTCTCGTATAAGATCATCGACCTGGTAGTTGGAAACCTGCGCGCCGAAATACTCAGACGCGACATCTTCAACCAGGTGGGCTTCATCAAGAATTACCGCAGAGCAATCCGGCAGCACGCTGCCATACATGCTGTTCCGCAATGCCAAGTCCGCAAAAAATAGGTGATGATTGACAACTACAATGTCGGCGTCCTGGGCGCGATCGCGCATGCGCGTGATGAAACACGCATCAAAGTCAGTACATTTCTGGGCCAGGCAAGTTTCTGAACGCGCGTCTATGTGGCGCCAGAACGAAAGAGACTCGGGCAGGTTTGACAGTTCCGCACGATCACCCGTTTCGGAGGATTTCGACCAGTGCGTAACTTCGTCGAAGTAGTCTGACTCATCAAGGCCGTCGAGCACGGGCGAACCTTCCGCCCTTCCCAGCCGATGAAGACAGAGGTAGTTGTTTCGCCCCTTCATGTACGCTGCTTTGAAGCTCTTGGGCAGTATTTTCTGAAGAAAGGGAATATCTTTCTCCATCAACTGTTCCTGGAGATTCTTCGTGCCCGTAGAAATGATCACGCGTCCACGGCCGCCGAGTGCAGCAGCAACGGCGGGAACTAAATATGCCAGCGTCTTTCCGGTACCTGTCCCAGCTTCAACGATTAAGTGTCTACGTTCTTGAAAGGCGCGCATCACCGCCAGCGCCATATCAATTTGGCCGGGACGGTGTTCGTATTCAGGATGCGCCTGAGCGATTAGGCCTTCAGGGCCAAAGATTGTTTCCATTCCTGTAACGCAGAAAGTGAGGGATGAAGTTCAACGATGCCGAGTCTGCCCCCCTCAGTAACTCCTCACTTTATTAAATATTCTTTTCCACCGTATGCTCTCATTACCAGTTCGGTCGCGACTGGAAGACCAGTAAATCATTGTGGGCTTTCCGAAGACTAAAGCTCTCGGCACAGTGCCCCGGAACCGACTGTCTTCACTGTTGTCACGGTTGTCCCCCATGACGTAATACTCATTATCGGGTATTTGAAAGGATCCATTTGTTCCAAAGGGCCCTTCAAATGTGGAGGGTACTCCCGCTTGGTAACTTTCTCCGCGAGAAGAGTAGAAAACGGTATAAGCTCCGGTTCCCTCGGTCGAAAGCTCCTCTAAGCCATCCGCGTGAGAATCCGGCTTAACTATTACCCGCCGCTCCGCAAGTTCCCTACTGTTGATGTACACCGATTTTCCGCGAATCTCGATAGCCTCTCGGGGGAGCCCTATAACCCTGGAGAGGTATCGTACGGAAGGATCTTTCGGATATTTAAAGACGATCAGATCACCTCTGTTGATTTCACCAAAAGCTCTTTTTTTTACGACCAGACAATCACCGGGAAGATGGTATTAGCCATTGAGCCGGTGGGTACTCGTATCAGGCCTACAAAGAAAACGTAATAAGAAACCAAGATGCAAACCCCGAGCAGTAAGATAACCAGGCGTAGCTTGAGTATTCTCTTGCGCGTGGTTTTCAATTGATTTCCGTTCCTCAAGACTCCAATCTGGTTAGGCTCCCATGGCACCTGGCTGTCGAGCCTGCCTCAGTCGCTTCGCATAAAGCGGAAAGCGGGCACTTAATTCGTCCACGCCCTGACGCACCTTCTTACGAACTTCTTCCGACTCGGGCGCATGAATAACTTGTGCAATCAGTGGCCCTATCTCCCGCATCTCGGGTTCCTTCATGCCGCGTGTGGTAACAGCCGGAGTGCCAATCCGCAGACCGGAAGCAACGAAGGGTTTGTTTTGATCGAAGGGAATGGTGTTCTTGTTCACGGTGATGTTTGCAGCTTCGAGAGCCTTCTCTGCAACTTTGCCGGTGATTCCCTTCCCGTCCATCCAGA
>JBHEMV010000048.1:0-281 GCA_046262375.1 Pyrinomonadaceae bacterium | reverse complement strand
TTTTGCATTGGCGAGAATCTGCCGCTGGTATTCCTTGAAATCTTCGCGCAGCGCCTCGCCAAATGCGACTGCCTTGGCAGCGATGATGTGCACCAATGGACCACCCTGTACGCCGGGAAACAACTTTCGATCAATCTCTTTCGCATGTTCCTCTTTGCAAAGTATTAATCCACCGCGCGGGCCACGCAGGGTCTTATGCGTCGTAGTAGTCACGTAGTCCGCATGTGGGACCGGCGAGGGATGAAGATCGGCGGCGACGGGGCCAGCGATGTGCGCAATGT
>JBHEMV010000047.1:25601-26001 GCA_046262375.1 Pyrinomonadaceae bacterium | reverse complement strand
GGGGCGGGATCTCCTCGTACTTGAGCGGAATGCGCTTTTC
Source organism: Pyrinomonadaceae bacterium (assembly GCA_046262375.1). GTDB lineage: Bacteria > Acidobacteriota > Blastocatellia > Pyrinomonadales > Pyrinomonadaceae > PSRF01. The sequence continues at coordinate 25,961 of JBHEMV010000047.1, read as the reverse complement.
AAGTGCAAACTCGCCAATCACCGTCTCTTCATCGTCGGCATAAACTCGCGTGACCACACTTGGCCGGTAAGTCGCAAGTGCTGCCACTTCATTCGCGGCGCGGGAATAATTGAGCTCGTAGGCCGCAATGATGCCTGTCAGGCCGCCGGCAGCAAGTGCCAGAAACAAAACGGCCGGGAACCAAAATCTACGCAGAATATGCCGGCGTTGAGCGGGCTGGGCCAGCAAAACTGCGCGCGGCGAAGGTGCTCTGGAATCTTTAGCCATTCGAAAATCTACCTTTTAGAAGCTTAAAAAAGTACTTCCGTTGCGTTACGAATGAAGGGATGTTTGGGTTCGGGAGTCCATTTTGGCCGCTGA
>JBHEMV010000047.1:0-25591 GCA_046262375.1 Pyrinomonadaceae bacterium | reverse complement strand
GCCTGCACCATTTGTTATAATCACACTGCTTCGCAAAAATGGGGGCGACAGGCTTCGACAGGAGCTCCTGGCGCTGATTGTGATGCATGCCGGGCTACTCTATGCAGCTCGTTAAAAAGCGTAGGGAAAAAACAATTGCCAATAACAATGAATTGGCTCTCGCTGCCTAATTAGGCGCGGGCGTCTCACCGCAAGTTGCTCATGCGAGCGGAGCGAGATGTCACTTAGTTGAGCTGGCCCAACCTTTCGGTCCGTGAGGTTGGGCGAGACTAAGTCGGACTAGCTCGTACTGAGGTCTTGTCGCTTCACTTACTCGGAACGTAGCGAATTGTTGTCCGGAGGACAATGTCCTACGAACAAAGAAGAGAAGCGACTAAGCATGTAGAGTCTTTCGGCGTCTTCTCTTGGATCCGAGTTCAATTCTCGGCGCCTCCACCATTCTTTGAATTTCGGATTTCGGATTTCGAAATGCGGATTTGAACACCCAGTTTGGAACCATCGAGATCGTGCAATCCGCAATCCGCAACCCGCAATCCGAAATCCGAAATCCGGCCCTTCCAATTGGAATATTTGACAGCGGCGTCGGCGGCTTGACTGTCTATCGCGCATTGCATGAATGCCTGCCCTCGGAGCACTTCGTTTACCTGGGCGACACCGCGCGCGTGCCCTATGGGACAAAATCGCTTTCCACTGTCGAGCGCTATGCTATTGAAAACTCGAAATTTCTTGAATCACACGGCATTAAGCTTCTGGTGGTGGCGTGCAATACAGCATCGGCTCTGGCGTTACCTGCTATCCGCGACGCCGTTGGTGTACCCGTAATCGGTGTGATCGATCCGGGTGCCAGGGCGGCGGTCACAGTTGCAGCCGGGAAGAAGATTGCGGTGATCGCGACTGAAGCCACTGTACAGAGTGGCGCTTATTCAAGCGCTATCGCCGGCATTGATCCGCAAATTGATGTGGTCGTGCGTGCCTGTCCGTTATTTGTCTCGCTGGCTGAAGAAGGTTGGGCGGAAACAGTGGTAGCGCGGAAGGTAGCCGAGCAGTATTTGGATGATTTAGCGAAGGGCGATATCGGAGCCCTCGTGCTGGGTTGCACACATTATCCCATCTTGCGTGGTGTGATTGGCGAAATTATTGGAAGAGAAGTTCCCCTGATAGATTCGGGGGAGGCGACCGCGCGTGAAGTGCAAACGCTGCTGGAGTCGAGCGAGCTTTCTTCTCCTAACCCTTCGAGTGACACGCGAGAGCGTCAGCTCTGCGACGATCTGGATCATTTTTACGTCACTGACGCGGCTGAGCGTTTCGCAAGAGTTGCAGAGCGTTTCCTGGGAACCGCGCCTTCGGTTCTGGAGGCAGTGGAAGTTTGGGGGCACGATGAGCTTCGAACGTACTGACGGGCGCGCCTTCGACGAGTTGCGCCAAGTTAAGATAACTCCTGGCTACCTGCCCTACGCGGAAGGTTCGGTTCTCATTGAGATGGGGCAAACACGTGTGGTTTGTTCAGCTTCGGTGGACGAAAGGTTGCCATCATTTCTTCGAAACGGGGGACAAGGCTGGATCACTGCTGAGTATTCGATGCTGCCGCGTGCCACACAACAAAGAAAACCACGCGAAATTGGACGGGGCGGACCGTCAGGTCGAACTCACGAGATCCAACGCTTAATTGGCCGGAGCCTGCGCGCAGCGGCGGACATGAGGCTGCTTGGCGAGCGTACGATAACTCTTGATTGCGATGTTTTACAGGCCGACGGAGGTACACGCACAGCGGCGATTACCGGTGCCTATGTTGCTTTTGCACTGGCCAGCAATCGACTTCTTAGTATCGGTAAGATTAAGAGCAACATGATCACCAACGAAGTGGCTGCGATCAGCGTTGGAGTTGTGGAGAATGTACCCCTGCTTGACTTAAAATATGACGAGGATTCCCGCGCAGAAGTTGACATGAACGTGGTCTGCACAGGCGATGGTCGGTTCATAGAAGTGCAGGGCACGGCCGAACGAGAACCATTCACGCGTGCCCAGATGGAGAGTTTATTGGCCTTGGCGGCTCGGGGAATTGAGTCCCTGGTAACAATTCAAAGGGAAGCCATCGCCGCAACAAAGGCTTAACTCGCCACCAGACAACTGGGGCGCCTGGAAGGCGCATCGGAGGACGTGATATAAAGGACCGGGTCCCTGAAAACACGCCTAATCGAAGTCCTGACAACCTTACACTGCCGATTTTTGAGGAGTTAGATCAATAAGATGAAACACTTTACAGCTTTTTCACTCTTTATTTTAATTACGGGAAGTTGTGCCGTAGCGTTCGCACAAGATGGTTATACCAGCAACCATGGCGATTATAGGCTTGAGCTTCCGTCGCCTGTGTGGCGTGTCATTTCTGAACCGGATGCGGCGCATGAACATTCCGAATTCGTCTACGGAGATCGTCTTGACGGTTATCTCCAAATTCGCAAAGAGGTGGTTGACGCCGGCATGACGCCTTCAGATCTTGCTCATCGCGATCGTGATCAAAAATTTAGATTTCATCCTGGGTTTGTTGAAGGAAAAGAGGAAAGGTTTTCTGGCCGCCTAAGCGGAATTACCATCGCCTACGAGTTCATAAAAACCGGCAAGCCGATGATGGGCCGCATTTACTATCTGCAGGCCGATAACCGCACCATTTATGCTTTGCGTTTTACCGGCTTACGCGACAAGATCTCGCGTATTCGGAATCAGACGGATTTAATCGCCCGCAGCTTTAGGATTAAGTAACTGCCTTCGCAAACTTCTCTGCCGGCCGCCACATTTTGAAAAAAATGCCGGCGGCCGAATTCTTTCAGGCCACGCTAATCTCGACGTTGTGTAAAATGCGCTGTTTGATTGTCGATGAAACTGATACTTGACGCAGGTTTATCAATCAAGAGATCCGCTATAGAAGGCAGGGGCTGTTTTTCAGTCGCCCACTTCAGGCGTGGTCGCAAAATAGCAGAGTACGCAGGCGAGAAGATTACAAATGCCGAAGCCAACCGCAGGGCCAAGCGGCGAAAGTTACGCATCTGCGCGATCAATAATCGCTGGAGCCTTGATGGGAGCCGCGGGGGCAACGGAACGCATTACATCAATCATTCATGTGAGCCCAGCGCTTACATGAAGATTCTTTACGGGCATATCCTATTTATAGCCTTGCGGGACATCGAGCCTGGCGAGGAAATCACGATTGACTATGAATCAACTCTTCACTCAAACAAAAAGAGGTGCACCTGTGGAGCACCTTCCTGCCGTGGAACTATCAACAAGCCTGTTAAAGTCTCGGTAGAGTGAAGCTGAATTTGGATCCGCGTCCCACCTCGGAGTCGAGATTCACGGTGCCGCCGTGCTGCTCGACGACTTCCCTAACAAAAGACAAACCCAATCCAGTAGACTCCTCATCTTTTTCTTGTCCTTCACGTACCACACGATAAAACTTTTCCCAGACGCGGTCCTTGGCCTCGGCCGGAATCCCGTAGCCCCGGTCCTCAACGCAAAGTCTAACTGTTTCGGCTTCAAGCGCAGTCGACACAGTGACCGTAGTACGCTCAGGACTGTACTTGATCGCGTTGCTTACTAAGTTTTTAACCGCCTGTGTGATCATGCTCTTATCGGCCGCAACAGGAGGGAGGCTTTGCGTGGGCCGCTCGACCAAACGGATACGTCGCTTTTTCGCCACCGGTTGGAGACTGGCAATTGTCTCTTTCACGAGCTCATCCAGGCGAAGAGGAATCTTTAAGACTTCCTGCCTGTCTTTTCGCTGCAATTTCGTAACCGCGAGAAATGTATCGATCATCCGTGAGAGCCGTTGCGACTCATTGGCAATGATCGTTACAAATTCCTTCGCCTGCTCAGGAAGGTCTTCGTCTGCGGTTAGCAACTCGGCAAAGCCGTTTATGCTTGTCAGGGGGGTGCGCAGCTCATGCGACATTAATGAGATCATGTCACTCTTCAACTGCTCATACTGCTTAATACCCGTGACATCCTTGACGACGAGAGCCAGGCAAAGCGGTTGTGCTGACCCGCTTGTTCCGTTGAATTGTCGGTTAGAAGTGCGGCTTGAATTCTGGAGGACAAGGGATATCCGCAAGCTATAGGTCTCGTCGCGCTCAGCAAAATTAAGTTCGCGTTCGTACGCATCCCCGGTTTGTAAAACTCTTCGCACGGCTATTGCCGGCTCGTCAAATACGCCGGTGCGAAAACAATCTAATAGATCGAAGAAGCTGAGGTTGCTCGTCTGGTTGTGTGTCAAACGCGCCAAAGTCACAAGTGTCGCATTCGCGTACGCGATTCTTCCGTCGAGATACCCGAGAGCCACCCCATCGCCTATCTCTGAAAGCGCGTTAATGCCCACGCTTTGTTCCAATAACGCTCCATTCAGAACATATAGTGATTCAAGTTTCTGACGAGACGCCCGGGCCGAAAAGAAGTCGAGTGGTCCATTTTCACTGGAAGCCTTGTTAGCCTCTTCCCGTTGCAGATTACGGGCCATCTGTCCGCCAACAGCCACAAGTAGTGCTCGGTCATCGTCATCGAAGTCCCTTGTGACCCGAAGAAGAAGTGCGCCGACGGTTCGATCTTCGTGCCGCAAGGGCAGCGCAATGTTGGTGGAAGAATCCTGGGACTCCGCCTTCTCAACTATAACGTCACCCGCCCTCATCGCCCGTTCGCACAAACTAACTCCATCGCGCCAGGCGGAATTTCTGCCGGTATCAAGAGAACCTCCGTGGGCTACCCTCAGTCGAGCTGAAGAAACCAGATGACCGTCACTATCTCGACGGAAGACTACAGCCTCGCTCGGCGAGAGGACGGTATCCAGGAGTTTCAGACCGCTAAGTAATCTGTGTTCGGCGTTAGCTGCTTGAAGGGATTCCAGGCTTCCCGACGACGCGAGCAGCTTTTCAGTCAGCTCCACGTCCTGCTTGCGGAGCCGTTTCAATTGCATTGTGACGGCGGCTATTGAGCCGGCAATAGCCATAGGAGCAAAAAGAATATCAACCGCGAAAAACCAGGAAGCAAACAGGCTTGAGACAGCAAGACCTATAAAACCTCCGCCCAGATGAGGGAAGGCACGGCGTCCTCCAACTCGGCCCACGGGAATGGCAACCGCGAAGGATGCGGCAAGAATCAGCGCAGCGCCCGTCCAAAAGCTCGGCACCAAAAGTACTGCCGCACCCGGTTTCGGTATCAAGACAAAAGCATACTGGAGCGCCGTCAAGACTCCTGCGAACCACAACCCAATGGCAAGCGAGCCAGCCACGAGAGAGACGCCGACATAAGTTAATAAGGATTTGAAGAGAGAAAAACTGGGCAATTTGAAAGGAATTGAAAATCTGAGGTTGGGCTAACGCTTTGCTGGGACAAAGCAGGAGGATTATACACTGTCGGCCTTTGTTATTCTACTTGAAACGCTTGGATTCGTGGCGTATTTGGGGAAATCTATGAACGCAGAGACATTACTGCCTTTAGCAAGTCGGGCTCTTCTTTAACGTCCACCGTTCTCAAGTCGAGTAAAACCAAGTCGTCGGCAATGCGGGCGATCACCGGCGTTGGGAAAAGTCTAAGTTTCTCTTCAACCTCATCAGCACTACGGCTGTGATGTTTGAGCGCGATGAGAGCCGTTTGCGGGTGGGTTTTTGGGCCAGAACCGCCGCCGACGGCCGACTGCCCGGAAACGATTATTGCCGTCAATCCCGCTGAGTCCAAAGGGGACAACTGCTGGATAAAATTGATCGCCCTTTTTTCAATCGCGGTGGCTTCTAAGGCGAGCATTCGTAAAGCCGGGATTTCCTCGATAGCAGCCCGGCGATGAGCATCGAGGGTTGCTTCGAGAGCTGCCAGGCATAGCTTATCGACTCGTAGTGCACGGTAGAGAGAGTGTTTACGAAGACGATCAATGATCTCCCGACGGCCTACTATCAATCCGGCCTGAGTGGCACCCAAAAGCTTATCGCCGCTGAATGAGACGACATCTGCTCCTGCTGAAATGGATTCACTAATTATAGGTTCGTCACCCAAGTCGTATTGACTCAAATCGGTTAGCACACCCGAACCAGCATCTTCATACAATAGCAATCCTGATTCATGCGCGAGCGACGCGAGCTGTGAAAGTTCCACAGCAGCAGTGAACCCGACGATGCGGTAGTTTGAAGGATGAACACGCATAATCAGCCGCGTCTCATCATGAATCGCTCGTTGGTAGTCATCGAGGCGCGTGCGGTTTGTAGAACCAACTTCGATCATGCGCGTGCCGGAGTTTGACATGACATCGGGGACACGGAAATCGCCGCCAATTTCCACCAGCTCTCCACGCGATACGATCGTCTCTCCGTTGCGTGCCAGTACAGTTAGAATCAACAAAGCCGCAGAAGCACAATTGTTAACAACAAGGGCGGCCTCAGCTCCCGTCAGTTGAGTAAGAAGTTCTTCTGCGTGGGCACCACGCTTGCCGCGTAAACCGGTGGCTGGATCATATTCAAGTGTGCAATATCCAGCGGCTTCCTCTGAAACAGCCTTGCGAGCGACTTCGGACAGCGGTGCGCGCCCCAGATTTGTGTGCAGAATCACCCCGGTTGCATTAATTACTCGGCGAAGCGCGGAAAGTGCATCGCGCTGGCAGAGATTTATAAGTCGTTGGACCGATTCGGCCAACAGAGCCTCCTTCGTTAAACCGCTCCAACCTTCCGATTGAATCTGTCCACGCATCTCTTCGATGACTTCGCGAGCTATCGCTGTGAGCCGCTTCATACCCACTGAATTTCGAAGAAGAGCTATCTCTTCCGACCGGAGTAACTGGTCTACTGAAGGGATGACGCGGAGCGCGGCAGTCTTTGAGGTAGCTGAATCAGCCATAATCGTTGTTGAGAAGTCAGATCCGGCGTCTGTAGAATACTGGCTCTTAAGTCTGCCAGTAAACCACAGTTTGTCTTGACAGGGCCGAATTTCTCAGCCTTTGAGTTAATTGTTGACACCAGGCTTTTGAAACGCCTAGACTCAGTTTAGCTGCGTCCTGCGACGCTACCCGCCTGGTTCCCACCTTGCAAGGAGAACTACCCAGTGGCACTAAGAGACAATAAACTTTCTCGGACACAGGCAAGAACCAAGAATAAGAACAAGAGCAAATTTGCTGTAGTGGACTACGAGCCCACTGTGGACGATCAGTTGACGCGACTGGAAGAGGACATTCGGCGGTTGAAGATTGAGTTTGATATTTTTTTTAACGGCGCCTCAAAGCGGCCGCCTTACGATACCAAGGGCCGCGTTGAGACCATTATGAAGCGGCTGGGTGACGATCGCACCCTGAGTTACGCACAACGCTTTCGCTATACGACATTGACAACCCGCTACAACGCATTCCGCGATCTTTGGCGACGTACGATGCAGGGTCGTGAAGAGGGTCGAGACGCGATCGCAACGGCCAGAGTCAGCGCAAAGGAGCAAGCAGTAGCGAACTTCAAGAGAGCGAACTTCGTGTGTGATAATGCTCATAAAGACGTCGAGTTAGTGAAAAACCTTTATAGCGCTCTAATGGAAGCGAAAAAGGTTTGCGGAGAACCTGTCGAAGGTTTTTCTTTTCCTCGGTTTCATCGTCTGATTGCGTCGCAGGCGGACGGCTTAAAGGAACGCCTCGGTTGTGAACGAGTTTCCTTCTCCATTGACGTGGAAGGCGGGCACGTTAGTTTCAAAGCCAAAGGCGAGCGAACGTGAAAAACAGAAGATCGGAAACAAAAAAGGCAACCTGTTTGGTTGCCTTTTTCTTTTGCGCTTACCGGACCGGAAGACCGGTAGCGGTCAGTGGCGTTGCTGAAGCAAGCCGGGGAGACCTACACCTTCATCACATTTTCTGCCTGCGGACCTTTGGGGCCCTGCGTCACCTCGAACTCGACTTCCTGACCTTCTTCAAGGGTCTTGAAGCCGTCGCCCTGGATGGCGCTATAGTGAACAAAGATGTCTGAAGAGCCTGGCTGTTCGATGAAGCCATAACCCTTCGAATTGTTAAACCACTTGACCTTGCCGGTTATTCTAGACATAACAACGAATCCTCCTAACGATTCGGTAAAACGGGGGCGAGAGCTTTTAGAGCTTTCGCGCGACCTGGGTTAATGCTTGTGAGCCGCACGCGCTTTCTAAGGGGCGCTTTCGGAAACACAACCAACAAAAAAGCATGGTGAAAAGCGCTCTTAGCGCATTTCATCATGCACACTTACGGGGGGAAAACAGACAACACATCGCTGTAAAGCTTGTAACGCGAAAACTTAGGACCAATTTCGGAAGCTCACTCTAGACGAGGGCGCATACTAAGCGAAGCAAATTCGCCTGTCAAGCAGAAAAGCTAGCAAAAATACAGGTAGCCAAGCTACCTCGAGCGGGGCGCCCGGCCCCTAATGTCCAACTCCTTGAGAATGTAGCGCAGTCGCGCGCGTGAGCCTACACCGCATACTTTTGAATTCCTTTGATTAAGTTTGAAATTGAAAATGTTTCAGAATATTAGCAGCGAACTGTTTGATTTCAGAAGCTCAACTGGAAAAGAAAAACCCAGGAGGTTTTCCTGGGTCTCTTATGCGCAGATTTTGACCAAGCTACTGACTGGAGTTGGTGAGCAAATACTGCAGAGGGTTCACGGGTTCATCATTGATTCGCACTTCGTAATGTAGGTGTGGGCCTGTGGAGCGTCCGGTGGAACCGACGCGCCCGATAAATTGGCTTCGCGCCACTGTCTGTGCCTGAACAACATCGATGTGAGACAGGTGTCCGTATCGCGTGGTGAGGCCCCCGCCGTGGTCAACGACTACGAGCTGGCCATAACCGTTTTGCCAACCTACAAAACTTACGATTCCGCTAGCTCCCGCAACCACCGGGTCGCCCCAGGCCGCATCGATATCCTGACCCGAGTGAAATTCGTAAGAACTGCCACCGAAAGGATTTCTACGACCGCCAAAACCGCTTTCAAGTTTTCCTACTATCGGCCACACCGACGGAGTGTTACCGCGTTCGCGCAGCATAGTCTCGTAAGCATGCAAGTTTCGTTCGAGTTGATTCATCTTATTTTCAAGCGAGGCCAAACTGGCGGCATCAAGCGGGAGTGATGGGCCACCGGTACCCGGCAAAGAGGGCTGATCCACGACTCCTGACTTTTCAGCAAGTTTTCGTGACGTGTCTTCAACAGCTTCCACGCGGTTGCTGAGTTCATTAAGCTCCCGGCGTTGCCGTTCGTTTTCGTCTCGGAGGCTTTGATTTTCAGAGGCGGTGCGAAGATGTGCAGCTTGTTGAGTTAGCCCGTAAAAGCCGTAAAGGGAACTACATATCAAGGCGCCGATAAAAAACGCCAGGATTTGTAGTGATTTCCTTTCCACGCAAAAGCGACGAATCCGGGAACTGGAACGGGATGTGTGGGCAATTATGAATGCGTAAAAACGGTCGTCTCTGGCCATTTCATGTTCTCCCATTACATCAGCTCGTTATGAGTCAGAAGCTGACGCAACTGAAAATGGCACAGCTCCAAAAAGGCGCTTGTGCGGGCGATACTACTCTACGAGGTTAGTTTCTTCCTGCTAGAAGATTGCAGCGGATGATTAAACCTCTGAATTCGAGGTGAATTCCAACGGAACGTTGCTGCAAAGCGAGGTGACCCTATCATACGAGGAAAGTCATTGCAACAACGTAGGGACGTATTTTGTTACATTTCTTGACCTTCTTGGCGCTGGCGGGAGCGGCCTCGCAGAATGGAAAAGACAATCATCGCTATCAATGCGACGAATATGGCGACAATCGCGACCTTGATCGCAATGAGCAAAAAACCACCGAGTGCGATGAGTTGACCGAGGAGTGCTATTACCACAAGTATCAAAGCAGAAACAACGCCGAACGCTTTAAGAATCAATGTCATTATTCGAGTTCCTATTTACGATGGTTTCAAGTGCCTTTAAGAACTTCGCTTGAAAGGAACACTTTCTAATTCATTGCGACTGAATTGCGTAGTTTCCCCTGATCTAAAGCGTGGCGATTCGCCGACAGAGTTCACAACCACTGAAGGAGGTGCCCTTCGTGAGTCAAAGCGGACAACTCGACTGGTTGAGCCGCGCCGCCGTACATAGTCGAAGAGCATGTAGGCGCCAAGAGCAACGAGAGCGACGGGAAGCAATTGACGAACGGGAAGTTGCACCCCGAGAAGCGTGTGAAGCAGGAAAAGCGTGCCGATTACGATCAGCGTTATGCCCCAGGCAAAAGGGTTCCCATACAGGCGGCGAGTAATAATATCCTCTTCTGTATCTGGAGTCAGACCAGCGCGCATGAGTTGGGCTGTGCGACAGGCATCCACGGCTGCAAAAAGCCACGTGCCCAGAACACCCAGAATGAAGAAGTGAACCCCCTGCGTGAGCACAGCCATCTGAAAGAAACTCGCGAAGATGGCAAAGTGGACAATCGCCTTAGCCGTTTGACCGTTGTAGGCGGCACCCAATCCCGGAACGAATGACAAGAGCGTCGCCACAAACGGTGAACTGTTGCGATAGCTAACCGGAGAGCCTGAGGATTGGGATTCCTGTCTCAGCAACTCTACTCCGGCAACAATACAGTCCTGGCAGAAGGGAAAGCCTCGGATTCGATGGTCGCAGGCAGAACACAGGCGCCTAGCACACTGGTTGCACTGGACTACTGCCGGGTTCTTCGGATGGTAGGTGCAATATGACATTCGTAATCCAGGTTTCTCTACATGCTCAAGGCTTGTTCTGCTGGTTTCCGCCCTGAGTCCCATTTTGTTTCGGTTGCTGTTTCTGTTGGCTCCCGCCCGGGTTTTGTTCCGTGGCTGGTTGAGGCACCCGCGGTTGCGCGCCGACCAGTTCCTTCAAACCTTTTGTAATTTCTTTTATTCCCCTATTTGAGCCCCCGGCATTGCTTTGCTGCGCCAACCTCAGGCTGGCACTATAAACGCCGCTGATTGAGCCGTCTGCGGATACCGTGTTAGTAAGTACAAAGACTGCCATGAGCAGCATTGTAGCCACTGTGGCGAGCTGTGGTGAAACAATAGGATCGAGCCAGACTCGCAGCCACGAAGCTGCTCTCGAGCTTAGCGAAGCTCGAATTTCCGCCGAAAGTTCAGTGCCTGACGTCGCCCGCAAAATTCTTTCATTAAGGCCGACTGGTATGGGTCTCTCCTCACTAAGATAGATGTAGCAGGTGCCAATCGCCCGGACTACTTCACCCGGGAGTTTCGTGCAACGCTCGCAAAGAACAGCGTGACGTTCCCATCGGTGATAGAGCGACGCTGGAAGAAAGCCGTCAAGATAGTCCGTCAGAAATTCTTCAAAATCTCCGCAGGTCATGGCTGTTTCGGGCATCGTGTTAAGGATGATCCGGGCTTCCAACTCCTTAGGAGGTGCTAAATCATTTGCAGCGCGACAGACCTGCACGGTGTGCTTAACTTCAGACAGGATCTGGTGGCAAACGGGGCATCGAAGAGCATGCTCGGCAAACGTCCCGTGCACGTCAGGCTCAAGCACTCCGTCCAGGTAATCCGTCAGCCCGTTTTCAAAGTCGTTACAAAGCATTACGTTTCTCTTCCCGCCCCTCGTTCCTCTCTTCTCTTTTGAACTGTTGCCCCGCGGCTAAACAGTTCAATCAAATTACGCCTCGCTGGCTGCTAACACTTTCATGCGGCGCAAAATCTTGGCTAACTCAATCCGCCCTCGATTAATTCGCGACTTCACGGTTCCCTCCGGTATGTTCAACAGATCAACTATCTCCTGATAGCTCAATTCCTCGATATCTCGGAGTATTACGCACGTTCGCAGGTCCGGCGAAAGTTTATCGATGCCCGCCTGTACTTGCGCTCCCAGTTCGCGACGTTCCATTTCTTGTTGGACCGAACGCGAGGCTGTATGCAGGTGATAGGTGTGATCGGCAAGATCGTCGGCCTGGTTATCGTGGGGCGTACGCAGTCGTTTCCTGTAATCGTCAATAACTAAATTACGCGCCAACCTCATCAGCCAGTTTTGCAGGTCACCCTGTTTAGCATCGTACTGATCCAAAGAACGATAAACTCTAATGAAAACTTCCTGGGTTAGGTCTTCAGCTGTATCTGCTCGCGAAGTAAAGCGATACGCCAAATTGTAAACTCTCCTCGAGTAGTTATGCACAATCTCTTCCCAGGCCGCGCCGTCACCTGCGCGACACTTACGAACCAACTCGGCTCCTTCGTTGGCAGCCAAAGCTCTTGCGGCCCTCACTTATTGCTTTCTCCGCCTACCGATTTTACGTGCCAGCCACTCGCTTAGCTTGGAACGCCTTGTTAAGCCGGAATTACGATTAGCGGAAAGGGAAAGTTCCGGCTAAGCCGTGTGTCGAAGTGTTTAAGCGCACGGATGCGCAACTGAGCCCCAGGTTCTGCGGCAATTACTGTCGATTCCAGCCTTCTTGCCCCGTGTAACGAACTGTAGTAGCCTTCCGCGACGGCCCAATATCTTGTGGTTCTGTTTCTCAGCAAGTCAAGCGGTTTAATAATTCTTGAAGTCTACTACGCGCAAATACGTTGAGTTTGGAGCGCTTTGCCTGCTCGCGATAGTGATTCTCTGGGTGTTTGGAAGGAGGCTTAACTGGGTGGAGGTGCGGCATTCCGTGGGCGATGCAAACCCCTATCTGCTTGGCCTTGCCGTCCTGATAATCTCCCTCGCCTACCTGTTTCGAGCCGCGCGGTGGGGCGCGCTGCTCGCTCCCCTCTCTCCAGCTAGTACAAGAAATCTTTTTATTGCGACGACGGTTGGTTTTGGCGCAGTATTTTTGTTTGGACGAACAGGGGAAGTTGTTCGGCCGGTCGTGTTACCGATGCGAGATCCCAAAATTCGGGCGAGCGCCTCGTTCGTTACGATCATGGTTGAGCGAATCTACGACATGATTGCCGTTGTCGGTTTGTTTGCCGTTAATCTTCTTTGGTTTAGACCCCCGGCAAACGTTGCGATTGAATTTGGGCGTGTCCGATTTGTTGGAATTCTTCTGCTATTGCTGGCACTAGTGGGGGTGTTTGGCCTCACGCAGTTTAGAAAAAAGTCACGAGGAGCGATTGCCTGGATAAAAAGTACGTTCCAGCATCGACGTTTCGTACCGGTGAGATTAACCCGAGTTGTTGTCAGCATTCTCGAACAACTGGCAAGGGCGCTGAGGGTGCTGGTGAATGCGCGTGAACTTGCTGTCACGATGGCCTGGACGGCTATGGTGTGGCTGGGGATTTTACTGGCCAACTTGCTCGTGCTCCGCGCTTTCGGACTTCCTTTCGGGATAACTGAGACAGTTTTTGTGCTTGGCTGGTCCATGGCAGGCTCGCTGGTGCCGACGCCCGGTGGAGCAGCAGGTGCTTTCCACGCCGCGACAGCGGCCGGATTGATGTTTCTCGGCGTCGCGCGCGAGACCGCAGCCGCGATTTCGATCGTCATGCATGTGGTTGATTTTGGTCCCGCACTGGTTTTTGGAATGTTCTATCTTATCAAGGGCGATATCAGCCTATCCCGCTTGCGGTTCCTGACTTCGTCCGACGCCGTCGAGCACGCTGTTGAAGATGAGTCGATTTTGCCTGAAGAAGTTCTCGTGCAAAGCGAGCTGAAAACAGTCGCAGCCAGACATTGACGGTTCGGGTTAGAAACCCAATGCCTTCCTGAGGATTAATGCGATGAAGTGTCCGTTCTGTGGTTACTTAGAAGATAAAGTCGTCGATTCGCGGGAATCTCGCGAGGGTGAGGCCATTCGACGGCGCCGCGAATGTTTAAGATGTGAACGCAGGTTTACCTCGTATGAGCGCATTGATGAGATTCCTTATATGGTCATCAAGAAAGACGGGCGGCGCGAGCCCTTTGATCGGAACAAAGTGATGGCTGGACTGCTGCGCGCGTGTGAGAAGCGTCCCGTCCCTTCTTCAAAACTCGACTCGATTGTAAACTCCATAGAAAAGTACGTTCAGGAATCTTCTGAACGTGAAAGACCGACAAGTAAAATAGGCGAAATGATCATGCGTCGCTTGAAAGAACTCGATAAAGTAGCGTACGTGAGGTTCGCTTCGGTGTATCTTGAATTTGAAGACGTTTCGGAGTTCATGACGGAATTGAAACATCTTGTCCGCACACGTGCCGGAACTGGAGCCGGCCGGAAGAATTAGAAATCAATACTGGCCCATAACTTTGGCCGCCAGCTTGTTTGAATGATTAAACCCGTCCGCGCAACAGGCCTTGAACGCCTCGAACTCCAGCGCCTCCGCGATCGCGTGGGACGGTTGTTTGCCGCTTTACAGGAGGCGACCGAAGCAGATGATCCACTGGCATCGGAATCTTGGGCGCCTCCTGTTGATCTTTGTGAGACGGCCGACATGATAGTGTTGCATGTTGAACTTCCCGGAGTAACTCCGCAGGAGATCAAGATTGGAGCGACTAATACGCAGCTCAGACTGTGGGGCGAGAAAAAGCGTAGGGTTGCGCGGAATAAAATACTGTCGCATCTGTGTTCCGAGCGAAGTTATGGAAGGTTTAGCCGTATCGTGCCGCTTCGCTGGACAGTCAGCGTACAAGACGCGAGCGCAGAACTGGCAAATGGAATGCTCACAGTCCATCTTCCCAAGATAGAAGATCGCCGCGGTGTAGAGTTTAAAATTCTAGTGAAGGACGCGAACCTCGAATAAAGGTCCGAAACTACAATCGAAACCTTGAAGAGCAAACTGAAGTGAACTAATTATGGCAATCGTCAAAGAAGCAGATGTAACTCAGGACATTGAGACCGCAGACACCGCGCAAGAATTGCAGATTCCTAACGATCTGCCGGTTTTGCCTCTTCGCGATATTGTGATTTATCCATTCATGATCGTGCCGCTCTTTGTTTCACGAGAAAAATCGATCAGAGCAGTAGATGAAGCGCTCGGTGAGAACCGAATGATTCTTCTTGCCTCTCAAAAGGATCTCGATAAAGAAGAACCGTCTGCTGAGGATCTCTATAAGGTCGGTACAGCCGCGGTGATTATGCGCATGCTGAAACTGCCGGATGGCCGAATACGAATACTCGTCCAGGGTCTCGCTCGGGCAGAAATCGAATCTGTAGATACCACCGGTCAGTATATTCGTGCTCGCGTGCATGTCATGCAGGAAATTCTGCCTCCTGAGCGTTCGCTTGAGGTGGAAGCGCTGGTCCGAAATGTCCGCGCATCGATGGAGAAAGCAATCAATCTGGGGAAAAATATTTCGCCTGAAGTGATGGCGATTATTGCCAATTTAGATGATGCCGGTCGACTCGCGGATCTTTCCGCTTCCAACCTGGAGCTTAAAGTTGAGGACGCGCAATCCGTGCTGGACATTGCCGACACCACAGTGAGACTGCGGCGCGTCAACGAGTTACTCAACAAAGAAATAGAAGTGCTGACTGTTCAGCAGGAAATCAATACTCAAGCCCGGGCTGACATTGATCGCTCGCAACGCGAGTTTTATTTGCGCCAACAGATGAAGGCGATTCAGAGCGAGTTGGGTGAAGGCAATGAACTTGCAGAAGAGGTAGCGCAGTTTAGAGAAAAGATTGAAACATCTAACATGCCGAAGACCGCCGAAGATGAGGCGCTGCGGCAATTGAAAAAGCTTGAGCGAATGCATCCGGACGCTGCCGAAACAGCTACGCTGCGAAACTGGATGGAAATAATGACCGACCTTCCCTGGTCGAAAGCTTCGGTCGACAACCTGGATTTGCAAAAAGCTGAACGCATCCTTAATGAAGATCACTATGGGCTGGAAAAGGTTAAGGATCGAATAATTGAAGCCCTGGCAGTGCGCAAATTAAAGGAGAAGCCGAAAGGGCCAATTCTTTGTCTGGTTGGGCCCCCGGGAGTCGGCAAAACCTCCCTGGGGCGATCGATCGCACGCGCCCTCGATCGCAAGTTTATGAGGTTGTCATTGGGTGGGGTCCATGACGAAGCGGAAATCCGCGGCCATCGAAGAACGTATGTGGGGGCTATGCCGGGCCGTGTAATCCAGTCGATTCAACAAGCAGGTACTAATAACCCCCTGATCATGCTTGATGAGATCGACAAAGTAGGAGCAGACTTCCGCGGCGATCCATCTTCCGCATTGCTCGAAGTGCTCGATCCTGAACAAAACAATAGCTTTCGGGACAACTATCTGGGCGTAACTTTTGATTTGTCTAATGTGATCTTCATGACTACGGCAAATGTTCTGGACACAATTCAACCGCCGCTGCGTGATCGCATGGAGGTCATTCGTCTTGCCGGCTATACCGAGGAAGAAAAACGCGAGATTGCTCGTAGACATTTGCTGCCAAAGCAGATGGAGGAAAACGGAATAACAGCGAAAGACGTTCACATTTCCAAAACAGCATTGACCGCCATCATTCAACAATACACGCAGGAAGCCGGACTTCGGCAGTTAGAGCGTGAGATTGGACGGATCTGCCGTAAAGTTGCGCGGCGCATAGCGGAAGGCCATAAAGGCTCCGTCAGAGTATCTCTGAAGAACCTCCATGAATTTCTGGGCGCCCCCAAGATCATTCCCGAGGAAGTGCTGAAGAAGGACCAGGTTGGTGTGGCAACGGGACTGGCATGGACCGCGGTTGGTGGAGACGTGCTCTTCATTGAAGCTCTCAGGATGAAGGGAAAGGGCAACCTGGTACTTACCGGCCAGTTGGGCGAAGTGATGCGTGAGTCTGCCCAGGCTGCCTACTCCTATGCGAAATCGCGAGCTAAGGAACTGGAGATCAATGAAGACGATTTTAGTAATTACGATCTCCATATTCACATTCCGGAGGGTGCGATTCCAAAAGATGGACCTTCAGCCGGGATTACGCTGGCGACCGCAATGGTCTCTGCGCTTTCGTCGCGAGCCGTGCGAAAAGATGTCGCGATGACAGGTGAAATTACGTTGCGCGGTAACGTGCTGCCGGTAGGAGGAGTCAAGGAGAAGGTACTTGCTGCGCGCCGGGCAAGAGTTTCTACAATAATTTTACCGCAGCAAAATCGGCGCGACCTGGACGAAGTGCCGAAAGAACCGTTCAAAGATATACGTTTTGTATTCGTTGATAATATGCGGCAGGTTTTTCGAGAGGCCCTGAAAGAGAAAGTAATTCCACCAATTTCGTCCGGTACGCGGCCACAACGAATGCCTCAAGCCGCCACAGCGAGCCCGGTCTGAAACAAGCTCATCGTAACACCCATGAACATCACCCATAACAATTGTGCGACTCCTTGATTTCTCAATACCCAGTCAAGCAAATCCACCTTGAGAATCGTCAAACAGTTTTTAACAAAATGACCGTTCTTGGTCATCCATTGTCCGAACTTTGACGAATCACATAGCGTTAACCCCAACGATGCCGTTCTACACAACCCTCCTCGAGGGAACAGCATCTTTACGTAGGAGCATGAGAACTGTGGAAATTCGCCTTATTTTGCTGTCTATTTGAATTGTGACTTGTTTGACCCCCGGAAGACCGTGTGATAACCT
This sequence comes from Pyrinomonadaceae bacterium, assembly GCA_046262375.1. Classification (GTDB taxonomy): domain Bacteria; phylum Acidobacteriota; class Blastocatellia; order Pyrinomonadales; family Pyrinomonadaceae; genus PSRF01. Next base: position 8,108 of record JBHEMV010000047.1, on the reverse strand, counting down.
CCGGACTGACTTTGGCTTCGCTTAGAGGAGCATTTTGGGTCTTCCAACCCATTTGATGCCGAGCAGCCTAAACCTCGCAAATACAGTGGAAACAGCTTTGCAACAGAACCCTAAGGAAATTCGTCTGACAATTCGCATTAACACCATGAAGGAGAAACGAAGATTGATGAGAACGAGCTTCCCTACCTTGATAGCGCGACTAACGCTATTTACGGTGCTCGTCGTGCCGGCTGCCAGTGTGTTTGGACAGATTCCGGCCGGTTCGTCTGCCCGCTCTATTCCCACCGAGGTAGAGAAGAGCGACGTTCTCGTATCTGGCGTCATCTCCAGGGCTGAAGACCACTTTCGAAAAGGCAAACTAAACCTCGAAGACCATAAGCGCGAGCAGGCACGTGACGAATTTGATAAAGCTGTAGATTCCATTTTGGAATCGGGTCTGGACGTTAGGGCGAGTCAACGACTGCAAGGTTTTTATTTGGAACTCGTCGAGCGCATTTATCGCGAGGAGGTTCCTCTTATCAACAGTCCGGTTCGAGCGAATGTCTCAGAACTGGTGGCTCAGAACGTCAGTCCCGGAACTGCCGTACAGCAGAAGACCGAGCCGCCGCCTCAGATTGGATTTCGCGAGCAGAGGTTTGAGCCATCACCGCTCGACGATCTGAGCAGACTTGTTCTTACTCCCGAAGAACAAAACGTTTCGGACGCCGACGTACTTGCCCTCGAGCAGGCCAAGCAAAATGTAAACTTCGGGTTCACCATCAATCCCCTGATCCAACAGTACATCAACTATTACCAGGGTCGTGGTCGCTCGACGATGGAATCGGGGCTACGGCGGTCTGGCCAGTTTATGAAGATGGCGCGTAAGATTTTCAAGGAAGAAGGAGTGCCAGTGGACATTACCTGGTTGGGCCAGGTGGAAAGCGCGTGGAAACCTAAGGCTATGTCCTGGGCTGCGGCTTCAGGTCTGTGGCAATTTATTCCGAGCACCGGTCGGCAGTTTGGTCTTCGTCAGACGGCCTGGATTGACGAGCGGAATAGTTTCGAACAGGCAACACGTGCGTCCGCTAAATACCTAAAAAGCCTGGCCGCGCGTTACAACGGCAACTGGGAATTAGCAATGGGTGCCTATAACACCGGCCCCGGCAACATTGACCGAGGGATATCACGAGCAGGCACTGCGAATTTCTGGGCGGTCTATCCGTACATTGCACAGGAAACGCGCAATTACGTTCCAAACATCCTGGCGACAATCTTGATTGCCAAGAATCCGGAGAAGTACGGATTTAAAGGCATCCGTCCCGAGCCGGCAATGGCTTATGACGTCGTGCAAGTATCAAATGCAACAAGTCTTCAACTCGTTGCCCAGGCAACTGATACTAGCGTCGATTACATTCGCAGCATTAATCCAGAGCTTCGTCGAGATGTTACACCCAGAGGCGAGGCATACAACGTTCGTGTCCCCGGCGGAAAAGGAAACCAGTTTTTAGCGATTCTTAAACGTATTCCAGCAGAGCGCCGCGATTCAGCTCGTGTGATTTCCGTGGTGCCTGGAGAAGACCTTCAGAATGTGGCCAGCCGAACTGGCGTCAGCCTGGCTCAATTACAGGCAATGAACGGCGGCGTTGATCTCAAGGCGACTACCAAGGTTGTAGTTCCCAACGGCGGCATTCGGCTTACCAGTTGGCGACGTGCCAAGCCCGGCACGACAGAATCTACCGGCTCAGGATTTACCAAGATTCGCGCCCGAAAAGGCGATACAATCGCCCGAATCGCAGCCGCTCGAAATCTCGATTCAAATGAAGTTGCCCGCTTGAATGGTCTAACTCCAGAAGTCGAACTCCGTGCCGGACAAGAAGTCAGGTTACCCGTGACCTCCGCTGCCGCTCCGTCGCGCCGACGATAGTTTTGAAATCCTAAGGCGTTTCCTCGTTGCCACCCGCAAACGGAGTGAGCGCGCTTTCGAATGGATCGTAAGCGCGCTCGATTCATTTTCACCCTCATCAACCGCTTCCTTTAATGTTTTTCCATCTTCACTGCCTTCGCAGAGGAAGCACCTCGGATGCTGTTTCGCACGCTCTCAGCGGCTGTTTATGGTATCAACGCCGACCTCGTCGATATTGAAGTTGATCTAACGCCTGTGCGGGGCGAGGCAGAGTCGCCATTATCCGTAACCATCGTCGGTTTGCCTGATGCGGCCGTGCGCGAGTCGCGCGAGCGCATCCGCGCTGCTATCAGTAACTGCGGGTTCTTCTTTCCGTTTCAAAGGATCACTATAAACCTGGCGCCTGCTGATGTGCGCAAAGAAGGGGCCAGCTTCGATCTCCCCATCGCCCTCGGAATCCTTGGCGCAAACGGCGATCTAGCCGAAGAAAGCAGTTTGATTCATCTTCTCTGTGTGGGTGAGCTATCGCTGGACGGGCGTGTGCGCCCGATCAAAGGAGCGCTCCCGATAGCGATCCTTGCGCGCGAGGCTCTAATCAAGCACGTAATTCTTCCTGACGAGAATGCCAAGGAGGCCGCAGTGGTTTCCGGCGTGAATGTTTATCCGGTTGCTGATTTGCGAAGCGCGGTGGAACTAGTGGCGGCTTTGCGTTCTACAGATCCTCCGAAGCCATTAACGGTTGACCCGGCTGAGATACTCATCCGGTCGGATCACTACAACGTCGATTTTCGCGAAGTTCGCGGCCAGCTCTCCGTTAAGCGAGCGCTTGAAGTTGCGAGTGCGGGGTCTCACAACATTTTGCTTATTGGTCCGCCTGGATCCGGCAAAACGATGCTGGCGAAGCGAATGCCTACAATCCTGCCGCCCCTGGAATTTGAAGCCGCACTTGAGCTAACAAAGATACATTCAGTTGCAGGGCTAACGGGTCGGTCGGGGCTTGTCACCGAACGGCCCTTTCGCTCACCTCATCACACGATTAGCGATGCGGGATTGATTGGTGGCGGAGCGATTCCGCGGCCCGGCGAAGTTTCACTGGCGCATCATGGAGTCTTGTTTCTTGATGAGTTACCAGAGTTTGACCGTAGCGTTTTGGAGGTGTTGCGTCAGCCTCTGGAGGATCAAAAGGTTACGATTAGCCGAGCGGCTATGTCGCTGACATTTCCTGCCTCATTCATGTTGGCGGCGGCAATGAATCCCTGTCCCTGCGGATTCTGGAACGACCCTACGCGCGAGTGTCGCTGTACGCCTTTGCAAATCCAACGTTATGTCGGTCGCATATCAGGTCCGCTCTTAGACCGCATCGATATTCATGTTGACGTCCCGGCGGTTAAGTTTCGTGATTTGACTGGCGAAACACCACCAGAGACTGATGACTCTGAAACAATTCGCCGGCGAGTTATTGCGGCGAGAGAGAAGCAGCGTACGCGCCTTGCTAATGAAAAAATATTTTCTAATGCTGAAATGACGCCGCGCATGATTCGTCGTCACTGCCGAATCGACTCCGAAAGCGAGCAAATGCTCGAGCGGGCGATGACACGCCTGGGCTTGTCAGCGCGGGCGTATGACCGTATCCTGAAAGTTAGTCGCACAATCGCAGATCTGGAGGGTTCCGAGGAAATACGCTCCGCTCACGTAGCCGAAGCCGTGGGTTATCGTTCACTCGATCGTACCTACTGGACCTGACGCCGATTGCTACGAAAGTATTCATGCGGCTGGGGAAATTCAATATCTTTTGGGTCGGGCAAGGCAACGACGCGCTCGAAGCCCCGCATCACAGCCGTGTTGAGGGCGACCACACCTCTCAATATCCCTTGCGGGAAATACTGAGGCCAGGTTGCCGCTCCCTTGAAACAGGCGGACTCGTGATAATCGTGGCGAACAAGCGTCAAAGAGGGAAGATCTTTCGTCGCTTGCCCTAATACGAACACGTGACCGCAGCCGAAATCGAGACGCAGCAGGAAACTGATTACGCGCTGGCTCAGAAAGCGGCTCAAGGCGACATGGGAGCCTTCGAGCAACTTTACCAGCGGCATAATCGCCGGGTTTACTCGCTTTGTTTGAGAATGACCAGTAACGTCTCGGAGGCTGAAGACCTCGCACAGGAAGTCTTCATTCAGCTCTTTAGAAAAATTGGAAGCTTTCGTGGCGAGTCAGCCTTTACCACTTGGCTGCACCGGTTAACCGTCAACCAGGTCTTGATGCACTTCCGCAAACGCGGAGTCAAGATGGAACAGACGACGGACGATGGCGAAACTCCGGTGCAGATTGTCAAAGGCACCGAGAACCCCAATGCGATGCCGGTCGTGGATCGCATAGCGCTCGATAAAGCTATCGCTCAATTACCTCCCGGCTACCGCACAGTCTTTACCCTTCACGATATTGAAGGACACGAACACGAAGAGATAGCCAGGATGCTGGGCTGCTCAGTTGGGACGTCCAAGTCGCAATTGCACAAAGCCCGAATGAAATTGCGCGGACTCCTGAGGCAACAAAAGACGAAAGACTAGCTTCAAACATAGTTGCCGGCGTTTCATGCTTATGAACCACTGTCGGGAGCGCGACGAAGCAGCACGATTTGATGATTTTTAACGCAGTCTCCCCTTGATTGCTTGAAAACCAAATTGCCACGCTGGCTGGTAGTCGACACGACTAACGATCAGGTGGAAGGTTAGAGGTTACTAAGACGATGAACTGCGAGAAGTGTCAGGACTTAATTAGCGATTTTCTGGAAGGCGCCCTAAGTCACGAAGATCAATCAACGCTAAATTCGCACCTGGAAGAGTGCCTTGGCTGTGCGGACGTGCGCAATGACCTTCACTCGATCGTTGACTTTAGTCGCTCCCAACGTGGTGTCTATATGGCACCGCCCAACGAGAAGGCATTGTGGCAACGCATTCGCAATGTGATCGAAACCGAGGCGAGTCCATCCACGGTAACCCCCGTGCCCGCCGGACGTAAGTTTTGGTCCAACTGGGTAGGCCGCAGTTGGGAACTTTCTTTTCCGCAACTGGCCGCATCAGCCGCAGCGATAGTATTGGTAGTTTCACTTTCAACGGCTGTAGGTCTGCGGCGTTGGCAAAGCGGGGAAGCCGCAAACTTTAACGGCGCCATGCCCGCTGCCGGCTTAAATGTGGCTGCTGACAACGTGCGCAGCCGAATCTCGCAGCAGGAGCAGTTGATTTCTTATTGGAACCAACGCGTAGAATTCAACAAGGCTCGCTGGAATCCGCAGATGCGCGAGACTTTCGATCGTAACTTGAAAGTGATTGATCAGGCGGTTAACGATTCGTTTGATGCTTTGAGCCGAAATCCCCACGACGAGATTTCAGAGGAAATGTTGAATGCCGCGCTTAACGAGAAGCTGTCGCTATTGAAAGAGTTTGCCGAACTCTAAACGCTCTGAACAAACGTTCTCCCTCAGGAATATAAGATTTTACTCCAGACCAGGAATTTGGGGTTGAATAGCCCACGCCGATGAAAATGCGAATGTCGTCCGCTCGATTTGAAATCCCCCGGGGCTGCGTTTACGCCAAGGTCGTACTGGTTGCATCCTTTCTCATTGTTGGTGCCATCACCGCTGGTAGCGTCGATGCCCAGCAGCAACGTTTATCCAAGCGTTATCCGGCAGCAAAAAATGTTCGTATCGAGCTGAAAAATATCTCCGGCACTATCACTGTCGAGTCGTGGAACCGCGAGGAGATCAAGATTTCCGCTACTCTCGAATCGCCAAAGGCTAACATTTCGCCAAGGCAGACTGGTCAGTCCTTAATAGTTGACGTTATGGCAGACAATCGCGGACGCGGCGATGTCGGCGACGTGAATTTCAAGCTACAGGTACCAGTCAATTCCTCAGTAGATTTGGAAACAATGCGCGGCCAAATCACGGTCAGCAATATCCGTGGCGGTCTGGTCAGGGCACACGTTTCCTCGGAAGGTGACATTGAACTAAGCGGAATCAGCGCTTCGGAAGTTTATGCTCAAAACAACATTGGCAATATTTTCTACGATGGAGAATTCTCCAAGGGTGGGACCTACCACTTCCAGGCAAACAAAGGCGACATAACCATACGCATTCCGGCAGACTCGGCCTTTAACCTCGAAGCTTCTGCGACCAATCGGAAGATTGCGCTGGGCCAGTTTTGGAATAATGGTATTAAGAACCTGGGCAATGGTCGCAGGTATGTCGGCGAAATTGGGGACGGCCGTTCGCGAGTGACGGTCACAAACTTTCAGGGCAGCATCACCTTCATTCGTCGTTAGAAATTTGGCACTGTCAAAGCTCGATGCGGGCGCCCCTGATCTTTTGATCGGGCGTCCGCTTTCCTTTGTTGTATTGTGTAGAATGATAACTGACGTGGTTCCTACGGTAATTTACATAGCCCAACGGTTCAATTGTAGGTAGCTTATGAACTCTTTAGCGGTTTTCGCACTCCTTCTAATGGGAGCGCTATGCTCAGTCACGACCGTGGCCAACGGACAGGCGAAAAAGAAACCGGATCTGAATCGGATTCCTCAGCTTGTTCGCACAACGGTTAGGCACGAACTGCATAGGTTTGCGTATGGTGGCACTCTGACCATCGTAGGTGCACCTGAGGGTTCGATTACGATCGAAGGATGGCGCCGCAGCGAAATAGATATAAGTGCAGAAACACAGCTTCGCGGGGACAGCGAAGCAGATTTGGACATGCTGGCTGCGGTCAATGGCTTTATCGTCGATGAAGATTCGAATCATGTCCGTGTGCTAAGTACGGGCACACATGACAAGGCTTTTATGCGAAGGGTGGCGAAGAAATTCCCCAAAACACTGTTGGGACTCCCGTGGAAAATCGACTATCGAATCCGTGTTCCCTTTTCAACGGATCTGGAAATTAATGCCGGGCGCGGACCGATAAGCGTCGCTGCAGTTGAGGGCAATCTTCGAGTCTCGGCGACGGAGAGCGATACGAATCTGATACTCTCGGGTGGTACTCTGATAGCAACCATAGCAATAGGAAAAGTGAACCTAAGTATTCCCGTGAGGAGCTGGCGTGGCGTAGGAGCAGACATTCGAATTGCTGCCGGAGAGATAGTTTTGGAGCTGCCGGCCGCCTTCGACGGTGACTTGAATGCGGAAATACTTCGTTCGGGGCAAATAACTGATCTATACGGGGGTCTGGAAGCGCGAGAAAAGCCGGGGCTCACCCCGCAAAAGATGAAAGCTCGGGCAGGAGCTGGAGGGGCCGTCTTTCAGCTCACCGTTGGCGACGGCAGGATCTATATTAAGAAGCCAACGGCAGCGCAAACAGTGAGCAGCAAACAGTGAACAGCAAACAGTAGACAGCAGACAGCCGGCAGTAAGCAGTAGGCAGTAAGCAGAAATTGGGTTGGAATAGTAAACAGACGAGAAAACATGCCCAACGCTTATCGCTCGGGCTTTATTTATCCCGAGCAGTTTTTCCGGCTGTCTGCTGTTTGCTGTTCACTGTTTACTGTGTAAGACCGAAAAAGCCAGGATGAGTATAAAATCAGACAAATGGATCCGCCGGATGGCGACCGAGTTCAGGATGATAGAGCCATTTGAGCCCGAACAGGTTAAGGAATTGGATGGAAGGCGAATCGTATCGTATGGGACGTCGAGTTATGGTTATGACATACGCTGCGCCGATGAATTCAAACTCTTTACAAATATCAACAGCACCATAGTCGACCCTAAGGAATTTGACGCCAAGAATTTCGTCGATGTAAGAGGCGAGTCGGTGCTGATTCCACCTAATAGCTTCGCCCTTGCCCGAACTGTGGAATATTTCCGTATTCCCAGAAATGTGCTCACAATTTGTCTCGGCAAAAGCACCTATGCAAGATGTGGAATTTTGGTAAACGTCACTCCGTTTGAACCCGAGTGGGAAGGTTATGTGACGCTTGAATTCTCAAACACCACGCCTTTGCCGGCCAAGATTTATGCCAATGAAGGCGTGGCCCAGGTCGTATTTTTCGAATCAGACGAAATCTGCGAGACCTCGTATAAAGACAGAGGCGGTAAGTATCAAGGTCAACGTGGAGTAACGCTGCCAAAGATGTGAAGTGTCGGTTCCCATAGTTCATGCAATCCCCGCCATAGTTGCTGCAATTGTTTCTCGCTCTGATTTCATAAGTAGAGGGCGCGACTAGTCGCGCCCTCTACTTTGTG